>CAJUCA010000020.1 GCA_910585265.1 uncultured Oscillospiraceae bacterium
CCCCCGGATTTTTTGATCCGAGGGCCGTCAAACCGTTGAAAACACTGGCTTTGCGGGCAAAATAGCATTTTCATCGTGTTAACTTGGTACGGGTAGTGGGCCTCGAACCCACACGGATCTCTCCACAGGAACCTAAATCCTGCGCGTCTGCCAATTCCGCCATACCCGCATCGGGGCGGCGGGTCCTCCCGCCGCCATTTTCTCACCACACCAGCGTGGCGAAATAATCCTCCGGCGTCTCCGCCCGCCGCAGCAGCTCCACCGAGCCGTCCTCCCGAAGCAGCAGCTCCGCCGAGCGCAGCTTGCCGTTGTAGTTATACCCCATGGAAAACCCGTGGGCCCCGGTGTCGTGAATCACCAGCACGTCGCCCGCCTCAAGTTCCGGCAGTTCCCGGTCGATGGCGAACTTATCGCTGTTCTCGCACAGCGACCCCACCACGTCGTACACATGGTCGCAGGGCGCGTCCTCCTTGCCCAACGCCGTAATATGGTGGTACGCCCCATAAACAGCGGGCCGCATCAGGTTGGCGGCGCAAGCGTCCACCCCGATATACTCCTTATAAATGTGCTTTTCATGGACGGCGGTGGTCACCAGATGGCCGAAGGGGGCCAGCATGAACCGCCCCAGCTCGGTGAAGATGGCCACGTTCCCCATCCCCGCCGGGACAAGGATCTCCTCATACGCGCCGCGCACGCCCCTGCCGATCGCCGCGATGTCGTTGGCGGGCTGGTCCGGGCGGTAGGGCACCCCTATGCCGCCGGACAGGTTGATGAACGCCACCCGGCACCCCGTCTCCCGGGCCACGTCCGCCGCGGTCTGGAACAGCAGCCGCGCCAGGGCGGGATAGTATTCGTTGGAGATGGTGTTGGAGGCCAGGAACGCGTGAATGCCGAACCGCTTGGCCCCCAGCT
Source organism: uncultured Oscillospiraceae bacterium (assembly GCA_910585265.1). Lineage (GTDB taxonomy): Bacteria > Bacillota > Clostridia > Oscillospirales > Oscillospiraceae > Enterenecus. The sequence goes on from CAJUCA010000020.1 coordinate 913, forward strand.
CCTTCAGCCGGGTGAAGGCCTGGGCCAGCTGGGGCCGGGTCATGCCGTACTTGGCCTCTCCCGGCTTGTCCATCACCTGGAAGCCCTCCTCGCTCTCCCCCAGGGCGAACACCCCGCCGGGGTTGAAGCGGCAGCACACCGTCTCCGGCACCCGGCCCAGGGTGTCCCGCAGGAACGCCACGTGGGTCAGGTCGTCCAGGTTGATATAGGCCCCCAGCCTGTCCGCCAGCTCAAATTCCTCCGCCGGGGTCTCGTTGGAGGAAAACATGATCTCGCTTCCGGAAAAGCCGCACCGTTCCGCCATCATCAGCTCGGTGAGGGAGGAGCAGTCCACGCCGCAGCCCTCCTCCCGCAGGAGCTTGAGTATGCCGGGGGTGGGGGTGGCCTTCACGGCGAAATATTCCTTAAACCCCGGATTCCACGCGAAGGCGGCCTTCAACGCCCGGGCGTTCTCCCGGATGCCCCGCTCGTCATAGATGTGGAAGGGGGTGGGGTAGGTCTTTTTGATCTCCCAGGCCTGGGCCAGGGTGAGGAAGGGCTTCTTCATGATGATTTCTCTCCTTGGTGCGGTGGGGATTGGTTCAAAGGTTATCATATAAAATTTTGCCCCGCTTGTCAACCGCTATCCGTTCCGTCCTCCTCCAACTGGAGAAAGGGGTTCTCCGCCGCCGCGTCCTCCAGCACCCGCAGCAGCCTGCGCCCGAAGATAGTCCCCTCCATCTCCGCCCGGTGGGCCAGCACCAGCGCGGTGGGTTCCCCCGGCTCCGTCAGGCAGTCGTGGAGGGCGTCCAGGTTCCGCCCCCACCACTCCGGCAGCTCCAGCCGCCCGTCCAGGTACTCCATGGCCTGCCCCCGCCGGGTGAGGCAGGCCCCGTCCATCTCAATCCGTCTCATATCAAGGCTCCCCATAGAGCAGCTCGAAGCTCTCGTAGTGGTCCCCGGTGTAGTAGATCAGCCCGTCGTTGGAGAACACGATCCGCTTGGCCCCCCGGGAGGATTTCCCCACCGTGTCGATGTCGCACTCCTGGTAGGTGCGGCCCTCCTTCTCCGGCAGAAGCCCCTCGTAGTTCCCGAACCGGCTGCCGCCGATGGCCGTTCCCTCCCCGGTGTACCGCTCTACGCTGCCGCCGGTCCAGCCCAGCTCCTGGGCCTCCCGCTTGGTGACGTAGTTGTCCGGCAGGCGGTTGTACAGGTGCAGGTACAAGGCCACCTCGTCCTTGGTGTGGTAGAAGCCGTCCGCGTCCAGTGCCGGGGCTTCGGTGGCGGGCGGGGCTGTGGCTGGGGTGTCCTCCGGCGGGGTTTCCGACGGGGGCGCGTCCGTCTCCGGGGCGGGCGCGTGGGTTTCCGGCGGCACGGTCTGGGTGGCGGACGGCAGGAACGCCGTCTCCGCCGGGGACTGGATGGGGCCCGTCCCCAGGGCGCAGCCCGCCAGGGCCAACGCCCAGACTGCCGCCAGCAAAAAGGCATAGATCCGTTTCAGCATGGATATCCCTCCTTACGCCTGGGCGGCGGGTTCGGCCTCCAGCTCCACCGGAAGGCCGTTTACCTCCACCCCGTCCCCGGCGGGTATGAGCAGGTAAGTGCGCCCCTCCAGCACCCGGGACTCCACCTGCCCGCTCAGCTCGGGCTTCACGGTGATGGTGATCTCCCCGGCCTTGATCTGGAAGCGTCTGCTGTCGATCAGGTTGGCCGGGTCCACCGCCGCCTCCTGGCCCAGACGCTGGCCGCAGTAGTCCTGGAAGGCGGACACCCGCTCCTCCTCAATGCCGCACTCCCGGAGCATCCCGCCCACGTCCCGGGCCGTCACCGTCAGCGGCTCCGGGTCCTTGCTCTCCTTGTGCAGCTCGATCCGCTCCCGGAGCTGTTCGTGGACGGCCTGTACCAGCTCCATGCTGCACTCCGCGCCCAGGGCGTCGGTGAGGGCGGTCTCAAAGGCCTCCCGCTGCTCCGGGGCGGACAGGGGCGGCTCCGTCCCGAACACCCCGCTGATGAGCTCCCCGTGGAGCAGCTCCGGCTTGCGCACGTAGTACAGCGCGTTGTAGAGGTTGGGGGCGCGGTCGTCAAAGGCGGGCCACAGGAAGCCCACCTCCGGCGGGGAGGCCAGCCGTCCGGCGGTTTTCACGTGGAAGGCGTTTTCATTGGGCACGTAGCCCAGCCCCGGCTTCCCCTCCCGCATGGGGCAGACGGCGCACAGCAGATAGGAGTACACCGTGTCGGAGGAGTCGTCCAGCACCTCGTCGTTCCTGGTGCGGAAGGGCACGTCATAGCTCTCCTGGGCCAGCAGGATGAGGTAGCTGTCCTCCCCCAGCTCCAGGCTTTGGATCACCGTCTCGTAAAACTCCCGGCGGGCGGCGGCGTCCTTCAGCTTGGCGTCCCGGAGGGCCAGGAGCCGCTTCAGCTCCTCGCTCTCCGCCACCTGCCGGGTGGAGAAGGCCACGTCCACCAGGTTGCGGCCCAGCCCGCCGGACAGGGCCTTTCGCAGCAGGGCCAGGCAGCTTTCCACATCGTCCTCGTTCAGCAGGGACAGGGGCTGGTCCACCTCCGCGATGATCTCCTTCAGCGGGCTGACATAGCAGCCGTACACGTGGCTGAAATTGTTCTTTCCCGGGCGGAGCCGCCGGCGCAGCTCGCCCACTTCTTTTTGGTTCATGGTATTCCCTCGCTTGTCCAAGAGCCTGTATTCGCGGCCTGAGACGCCGTCCGGCGGGGAAATCCCCCTCCGTCCGGCATACCCGGCCGCGAATACAGGCTCTGTAGTTCCGCCCCGCCGCCCGTGAACGGGGACGGCGGGGCTGTGCCTGCGTCAGATCTGCCGTTACCAGGTCAGCTCCAGATACAGATCCTTATACTGCTTGGCGGAGCTTTCCCAGGAGACGTCCTTGTCCATGTCCCGCCGCACCATGTCGTCCCAGCACGCCCGGGCCTCGAAGTAGAGCGTCTTGGCCCGGTTGATGGCGTCCAGCAGCAGTCCGGCGTCATAGCGGTCAAAGGTAAAGCCGTTTCCGGCATTGGTATACATATTGTAGGGCTCCACCGTGTCCTTCAGCCCTCCGGTCTCCCGGACGATGGGCACCGTGCCGTAGCGCATGGCGATGAGCTGGGTCAGCCCGCAGGGCTCGAACCGGGAGGGCACCAGCAGGGCGTCCGCGCCCGCGTAGATCCGGTGGGCCCGGGTCTCGTCGTACATGATGCTGGAGCACACGTTTCCCCTGTACGCGTCCTCATAGTAGCGGAAGGAGTCCTCATACACCCGGTCCCCGGTGCCCAGCACCACCACCTGGGTGTGCTCGTCCATCACATGGGGGAGGATGGCGTTGAGCAGATCCAGGCCCTTCTGATCCGTCAGCCGGGAGATCAGCCCGATCACAAATTTGTGGTCGTCCTGCTCCAGCCCCAGCTCCTCCTGGAGCTGCCGCTTGTTCTCCTTCTTCCGCTTCAGGACGCTGGCGGCGTCATAATTCGCGTGCAGCCGCTCGTCGGTGGCGGGGTTCCAGATGTCGCAGTCGATGCCGTTCACAATGCCCCGCAGCTTGCCGGAGTGGTAGCGCAGGTGGGCGTCCAGCGTCTCGCCGTAGTAGGGGCTTTGGATCTCTCCCGCATAGGTCTGGCTCACGGTGGTGATGCTGTTGGAGTAGGTCAGGCCGCCCTTGAGCATATTGGCGTCCCGGTAGCCCGTCTTGAGGGCGTCCTTGTTAAAGACGTAATCCGGCAGGCCGGACCAGTAGCGGACGGTGGGGATGTCGTAGATCCCTTGGAACCGCAGATTGTGGATCGTCAGGATGGTTTTGGCGGTGGTGAGCTTGGTATTGGCGAACTGGGTGCGCAGGTACACGGGGACCAGCGCGGCCTGCCAGTCGTGGCAGTGGATGATGTCGGGCGTCCAGTCCATGTAATTCAACGCCGCCAGGGCCGCCTTGGCGAAGTAGCAGTATTTGGGGATATCATCGACAAGGTTGGTGTAGGGATTGCCGCTGCTGAAAAACTCCTCGTTGTCGATGAAGTCATAGACCACGCCGTCCCAGACGTACTCCATGATGCCCACGTAGAAGGAGCGGCCGTCGGCGCACAGATCCATGTCGAAGGAGCCACGGAACACCATCTTCTCCTGGTACTCCCACGGAATGCACTTGTACCGGGGAAGCATGACCTTCACATCACAGTTCTGCTTCACCAGCTCCTTGGGGAGGGCGTACATCACGTCGCCCAGCCCTCCGGTCTTGACAAAGGGGTAGCACTCCGAGCCGATGAACACGACGCTCCTTCTGGGGGTGGCGGGGAACTCCTCCGGCACGGCGGCCTCCGCAGGCTCCGCCGCCGGGGTTTGTTCCTGGACCGGCTCCGCGGCCTCCGCCTTCGGGGCTTCCTCCTTGACTGCCTCTACAGGCTCCGCCGCTTTTTTAACGGGCTTCTTTTTCTCGGCCTTCTCCGCCTTCGCCTTCGGAGCGGCCTTTTTGGCGCGGGGCGCGGGCTTCGCCTTGGGCGGCGTTTCCTTGGCCGTTTCTGCGGGGATCGCCTCGGGGAGGGCCGCTTCGAGCGGGGTTCCGGTTCCGTCCGCCTTGGGCGGTTCCGTGGCCTTGGCTTTGCGGCCTGCCGCGGCGGTCCTGGCTGGAGCCTTCTTTTTGGCGGCGGTCTTGTCGTCGTTCTTCTTGGTCATGTTTATAATACCCCCAATTAGTCAGTTGTGGTAATTGTATCCGCGATATAGGCGGGATCGGAGGGCCTTGACAGCCCCCTGATGCCATAAACCTATTCTATCATAAAGAAAACGCCGGGGCAAGATGGAATGATGGCGCGCCGGACAGATTGGGGAAATTGGCAGGAAGGGACTTCCAAAAGCGCGGGATTTCTGATAAAATACTGCCATCGGCCCTGCCGCCGCAGTCCTGAAGGGAGCTGAAACGAGATGAACATCCACGAGACAGTCCAGGCCCAGCGGGCATATTTCAACACCAGAGCCACCCTGCCGGTGTCCTTCCGGCTGGAGATGCTCCGCAAGCTGCGGGACGCGGTGGACCGCCGGGAGCGGGACCTGGCGGACGCCCTGTCCGCCGACCTGGGAAAGAGCGCGTACGAGAGCTTTATGTGCGAGATCGGGCTGGCCCGCACCGAGATCACCTATATGCTCCGGCACACCCGCCGCCTGGCGGGGGAGCGTACCGTCCGCACCCCGCTGGCCCAGTTTGCCGCCCGGAGCTTCCGGAAGCACTCGCCCTACGGCAATACCCTGATCATGAGCCCCTGGAACTACCCGGTTCTGCTGACCCTGGATCCCCTGGCGGACACCATCGCGGCGGGGAACACCGCCGTAGTCAAGCCCAGCGCGTATGCCCCCGCCGCCAGCGCGCTGCTGGCGGAGATCATCGGGGACTGCTTCCCCGCCGAGTACGTGGCCGCCGTCACCGGGGGGCGGCGGGAAAACGCCGCCCTGCTGGAGGAGAAGTTCGACTTCATCTTCTTCACCGGGAGCCAGGAGGTGGGGAAGGAGGTGCTGCGCCGGGCGGCGGAGCACCTGACCCCGGCGGTGCTGGAGCTGGGCGGCAAAAGCCCCTGCATTGTGGACGAGACCGCCAGACTGCCCCTGGCGGCCCGGCGGATCGTGTTCGGCAAATACCTGAACTGCGGGCAGACCTGCGTGGCCCCGGACTATATCCTGTGCCACAGCAGCGTCAAGGACAGGCTGGTGGACGCCCTGCGGAGGGAGATCCGGCGGCAGTACGGGGCGGAGCCGCTGAACAACCCAAACTACGGCAGAATTGTCAGCGAAAAGCATTTCCGGCGTCTGCTGGGCCTCATCGACCCGGACAAGGTTGCGGCGGGGGGCCAGTCCCGCCCGGAAACCCTGCAAATCGCCCCCACCATCCTGGAGCGCGTCGCCGGGGACGATCCCGTGATGCAGGAGGAGATCTTCGGCCCGATCCTGCCCGTGCTCACCTACGACCGCTTTGAGGATCTGTACGCCGCCCTGGCGGACAGGGCCAAGCCCCTGGCCCTGTACCTGTTCTCCCAGGACCGGGCCCGGGTCCGGGAGGCCATGTCCCGGTTCCGCTTCGGCGGCGGGTGCGTGAACGATGTGGTGATCCACCTGGCCTCCAGCGAGCTGGGCTTTGGCGGGGTAGGGGAGAGCGGCATGGGGGCCTACCACGGCAGGGCGGGCTTCGAGGCGTTCTCCCACACCAAGAGCATCGTGGACAAAAAGACCTGGGTGGATCTTCCCATGCGCTACCAGCCCTATCAGGAGGGGCGGTATGGTAAGCTGGTGCGCCTGTTTCTGCGGTAAAACGGGCGGCGTTTTTCCTCTGCGTGTTTCCGTCTGAATCGGCAAGATAATTTTGGCGAAATTCACAACTGCGAGCCGGAGCTTTTGTCTAAAATGATGAACTGGATGAAAAATTAACCAATAAATAGTGAAATTCCCCTTGCTTTTTTCCGCGTTTTCCTTTAAGATTAGACGCAGATGAAATGGAATGCTTTTACAGAAGGGACGCGCGTCCCTTCTGTTCCCCGGCTCCCGCCGGGGAACAGAACAGGATGCCGTACCTCAGGGAACATTCCAGCTTTCATCAATATGGAAAAGGAGAATCGTTATGAAGAAAGCTCTTGCATTGATCGCATTGATCCTCGCCCTGATGATGGTCCTGAGCCTGGCCTCCTGCGGCGGCGAGCCCACGGAGACCAAGGGTCCCGAGAACCCCAACACCTCCGCCCCCGAGACCCAGAAGCCCGACGACGGCCCCACTGACGGCGAGGTCGCCAACAAGGACAAGCCCCTGGTGTGGTTCAACCGTCAGCCCTCCAACAGCTCCACCGGCGAGCTGGACATGACCGCCATGAACTTCAACAAGGACACCTACTACGTGGGCTTTGACGCCGTGCAGGGCGCGGAGCTCCAGGGCGAGATGATCCTGGAGTACATCAAGGCTCACATCGACGAGATCGACCGCAACGGCGACGGCGTCATCGGCTACGTGCTGGCCATCGGCGACATCGGCCACAATGACTCCGTGGCCCGTACCCGCGGCGTCCGCAAGGCTCTGGACACCGCCGTGGAGGAGAACGGTGCCATCAAGTCCGACGCGGTTGGCGTCAACGCGGACGGCACCGCCACCGCCGTCAAGGACGGCACCCTGGAGATCAACGGCAAGACCTACACCGTCCGTGAGCTGGCCTCTCAGGAGATGAAGAACTCCGCCGGCGCGACCTGGGACGCCGCCACCGCCGGCAACACCATCGGCACCTGGGTGTCCACCTTCGGCGATCAGATCGACATCGTGGCCTCCAACAACGACGGCATGGGCATGGCCATGTTCAACGCCTGGTCCAAGGAGAACAAGGTTCCCACCTTCGGTTATGACGCCAACGCCGACGCGGTGGCCGCTATCGCCGACGGTTACGGCGGCACCATCAGCCAGCACGCCGACGTGCAGGCTTACCTGACCCTGCGTGTGCTGCGCAACGCCCTGGACGGCGTGGACGTTGACACCGGCATCGGCACCGCCGACGACGCGGGCAACGTGCTGAGCGACGACGTGTACAAGTACGTGGAGGCCGAGCGTTCCTACTACGCCCTGAACGCGGCGGTTACCGCTGAGAACTATCAGGACTTCCTGGACGCCACCAAGCCCTACGGCCCCGTGAGCAACCAGCTGAGCACCGACAGCCATCCCACCAAGAGCGTGTGGCTGAACATCTACAACGCGGCGGATAACTTCCTGAGCGCGACCTATCAGCCCCTGCTGCAGAACTACGATGATCTGCTGAACCTGACCGTGGAGTACATCGGCGGCGACGGCCAGACCGAGGGCAACATCACCAACCGTCTGTCCAACCCCAGCCAGTATGACGCCTTTGCCATCAACATGGTGAAGACCGACAACTCCGCCTCCTACACCGCCCTGCTGAACCAGTAATGGGCTGTAAGCGTCTGGGGGAATCCCCGCGCTGACAAGTGAATGACTCGCTATCAGGGAGAGGGACTTCTCCGTTCGGAGGGAATAACGCTCCGTCCGGCGGGAGGAACTCTCCCTGATACGCGTTTTAGAAACGACGCGGCAGGTCCGGCAGCTTGCCGGGACTGCTAATCTGCAAAACAGGGGGAGTGACGAGTATGGCTGATGGAAAAGGCGATGTCGTCCTGTCGATCCGTGGTATGAGCAAGTCGTTCGGCCGAAACCGGGTGCTTGACCATATCAACCTGGATCTGAAGCGGGGGAGCATCATGGGGCTGATGGGCGAGAACGGCGCGGGCAAGTCCACCATGATGAAATGCCTTTTCGGCACCTACCAGAAGGACGAGGGAAAAATCTACTTAAACGGGAAGGAGATCAGCTTCTCCGGCCCCAAGGACGCCCTGGAAAACGGGATCGCCATGGTTCACCAGGAGCTGAACCAGTGCCTGGAGCGGAGCGTGACCGACAACCTGTTCCTGGGGCGGTATCCCACCAATTCCGTGGGGATCGTGGACGAGGGCGGCATGAAAAGGAAGGCCGCCGAGCTGTTCCGCAAGCTGGGCATGACGGTGAACCTGAGCCAGCCCATGCGGAATATGTCGGTGTCCCAGCGGCAGATGTGCGAGATCGCCAAAGCGATTTCCTACAACTCCCAGGTGATTGTGCTGGACGAGCCCACCTCGTCCCTGACGGTCCAGGAGGTAGCCAAGCTCTTTGAGATGATGCGGATGCTGAAGGAGCAGGGAATTTCGCTCATCTATATCTCCCACAAGATGGACGAGATCTTTGAGATCTGCGACGAGATCTCCGTGCTGCGGGACGGCAATCTGGTGATGACCAAAAGCTCCAAGGACACCAACATGAACGAGCTGATCACCGCCATGGTGGGCCGCTCCCTGGAGAGCCGCTTCCCTCCGGTGGACAATGTCCCGGGCGGCACCATTCTGTCGGTGCAGCACCTGTCCACCAAGTTTGCCCCCCACCTCCAGGACGTGACCTTCGACGTGCGGGAGGGGGAGATCTTCGGGCTGTACGGGCTGGTGGGCGCGGGGCGCACCGAGCTGCTGGAGACCATTTTCGGTGTGCGCACCCGGGCGGCGGGCCGCGTGTACTTTAAGGATCGGCTGATGAACTTCAACAGCGCGAAGGAGGCCATTGAACACGGCTTCGCCATGATCACCGAGGAGCGCAAGGCCAACGGCCTGTTCCTGAAATGCGACCTGACGTTCAACACCACCATCGCCAGCCTGGAGCAGTATAAGGTGGGCCCGGCCCTGTCCAACCCGAAGATGGTAAAGGCCACCGGTAAGGAGATCAAAACCATGCGCACCAAGTGCATGGGGCCGGACGACATGATCACCAGCCTGTCCGGCGGCAACCAGCAGAAGGTGATCTTCGGCAAGTGGCTGGAGCGGGAGCCTCAGATCTTCATGATGGACGAGCCCACCCGGGGCATTGACGTGGGCGCGAAATACGAGATCTACGAGCTGATCATCAAGATGGCGAAGCAGGGCAAGACGATCATCGTCGTCTCCTCTGAGATGCCGGAGATTCTGGGCATTACCAACCGGATCGGCGTCATGTCCAACGGCTACCTCTCCGGAATTGTAAACACCGCGGAGACGGATCAGGAGGAGCTTCTGCGCCTCAGCGCGAAATATCTGTAAGGGGGGAAGGGCAATGGCAGACAACACAAAAATTTTGACCGCGGAGCAGGAGCAGCAGCTCCGTCAGCCCATCGACAGCTACGTGGGCGGCATTCAGGAGCAGATCAACGCCCTGCGGAAAGACGGCACGGACCGGGTCATCGACATTCAGAGCGCGCTGGACAGCCTGAAGCGGGACCGCATTTACACCGCCCAGGAGAAGGCGGACAAGCAGGCCCGGCTCCGGAAGGAGCTGGAGCAGGCCAAGGCGGTGGAGGCCCGGAACAAGGACCAGATCGCCAAGCTCATCGCCGACGCCGAGGGCTACCTCAAGGCCCACTTCGACAAGGAATACTATCAGGCGGTGGCGGCCAGCTGCGCCGAGGAGAAAGTGCTGGTCCGGGAGAACTACCAGGCCGCGGTGGCGGAGCTGGAAAAGACCCATCAGGCCACCATGGCCAAGCTGACGGACGCCCAGGAGATCAAGGACGAGAAGTACGTCCACAAGAACCGCCTGTTCGACGCCAAGATGAAGCTGGCCAAGGATCTCCAGGACGTGAAGGACCGCAGGCACGCCGCCTTCGATCATCAGTACCACCTGATCGATCTGCTGCGTATGTCCCGGTTCACCTTCAGCGAGACCCTGGCCCAGCGGTGGGAAAACTACAAGTACAGCTTCAACGCCCGGAACTTCCTGCTTCGCAACGGCCTGTACTTAGCGATCGCGGTGATCTTCATCGCCCTGTGTATCGCCACCCCCATCGTCAAGGGGCCCAAGGTTCAGCTGCTGACGATGAACAACGTTCTGAACATCCTCCAGCAGGCGTCCCCCCGGATGTTCCTGGCCCTGGGCGTGGCGGGCCTGATCCTGCTGGCGGGCACCGACCTGTCCATCGGCCGTATGGTGGGCATGGGCATGACCGCCGCCACCATCATCATGCACAAGGGCATCAACACCGGAGGCGTGTTCGGGCATATCTTTGACTTCACCGGACTGCCCGTGCTGGCCCGGGTGATCCTGGCCCTGCTGGTGTGTATCGTGCTGTGCACGATTTTCACCACCATCGCCGGATTCTTCACCGCCAAGTTCAAAATGCACCCCTTCATTTCCACCATGTCCACCATGCTGGTGATCTTCGGCCTGGTGACCTACGCCACCAAGGGCGTGTCCTTCGGCGGCATTGAGGACACCATCCCCAAGATGATCATTCCCCGGATCAACGGCTTCCCCACCATCATTCTCTGGGCGATAGCCGCCGTGGCCATTGTGTGGTTCATCTGGAACAAGACCACCTTCGGCAAGAACCTGTACGCCGTGGGCGGCAACCCGGAGGCGGCCTCCGTGTCCGGCATCTCCGTGTTCAAGGTGACGGTGGGCGCGTTCATCATGGCGGGCATCCTGTACGGCTTCGGCTCCTGGCTGGAGTGCATCCGGATGTTCGGCTCCGGCTCCGCGGGCTACGGCCAGGGCTGGGAGATGGACGCCATCGCGGCCTGCGTGGTGGGCGGCGTGTCCTTCACCGGCGGCATCGGCAAGATCTCCGGCGTGGTGACGGGCGTGTTCATCTTCACCGCCCTGACCTACTCCCTGACCACCCTGGGCATTGACGCCAACCTCCAGTTTGTGTTCTCCGGCATCATCATCCTGGTGGCCGTCATGCTGGACTGCCTGAAGTACGTCCAGAAGAAGTAATTTCCCTCCGAAAAACCAAAACCGCCGCGAAACGGGTGCTCCGCTTCGCGGCGGTTTTTCTGCGCCCTCCCGCCGGGAAAGGGGCGGGCCTTGGGGCATGACGCCGGCAGGGAAGCTCATTCCTTTGGCTCTCTCAGGCCGGAGAGAAAACGGGGCGTGGCTGGTCCCGCCCTCCAGGGCCTGTGGGGGCAGGAGCGGTGAAGCTCCGTTTCATGATTACCTCCGTTTCCATTGGGGTATCCTCCCTGCGGGGTGTAAGAGCCTGTTTAAAATCTGGCGGAATGCCAGACAGGCGCGGATTTTTTCGCTGGGCAAGGCGATTTGACGCAGGAATACTTTGTGTATTTCAAGTCAAATCAACGCGGCCCAGCGGAAAAAGATGTGCCGGGATGGCGTTTTGATAGATTTTAAACAGGCTCTAAGGCCCCCGCAGGTTTCGGTTACTATAATGGGAGAAAAAGCAAGAGCGATAAGGCAGGAATTTAGGCAAAATTTACAAATCCCATGGACAAACCCTGGAAGATGTGCTAAAATGAAACCGTTTCAAGGGCTTTGAAAAAATTTTTCCAGCCAGTGGGAGAAGGGGGGAGCGTATGGCCCGCATCACGGAAAAGCGTCTGTTCCTGCTGGACATGGACGGCACGATCTACCTGGATCACACCCTGTTCCCCGGCACGATCCCCTTTCTGGAGGCGGTAAAGGGGCGGGGGGGACGGTATCTGTTCCTCACCAACAACTCCTCCAAGTCGGTGGACGCCTATGTGGAGAAGCTGGGGGGCATGGGGATACGCGCCGTCCGGGAGGACTTCCTCACCTCGGTGGACGCGCTCATTGCGGATCTGGCGGGGAGGCCGCCCTTCAAGCTGTGCTACGCCTTCGGCACGGAGAGCTTCCAAAGCCAGCTCCGGGCGGCGGGGGTGCCTGTCACCTCCCGGCTGGACGACGGAGTGGACTGCCTGCTGATGGGCTTCGACACGGAGCTGACCTTTCAGAAGCTGGAGGACGCCTGCATCCTGCTGAACCGGGGGGTGGACTTCATCGCCACCAACCCGGACTGGGTGTGCCCCACCTGGTACGGCTCGGTGCCCGACTGCGGCAGTGTGTGCGAGATGCTGTACCGGGCCACAGGCCGCAGGCCCCGGGTGATCGGCAAGCCCCAGCCCGCCATGGCCCGGCTGGCGTTGGAGCGCACGGGCTTCCCGGCGGAGGCGGCCCTCATGGTGGGGGACAGGCTGTATACCGACATCGCCTCCGGGGTGAACGCCGGAATCGACACCGCCTTTGTCCTGTCCGGCGAGGGGACGCGGGCGGATTTAGAGGGGGGCGGGGCGTGCCCCACCTGGGTGTTTGAGGACATCGCCGCCCTCCACCGGGCCTGGGCGGGGGAGGAGTAGGAAACAGGCCCCGGACTGAGCCGGTTGGGATTTGCTCCAAAAAGCGGGGGATGCCCCGGGAAAGAGCGTGAAGGAATGAACGAACTGAAGCTGAACAACAAACGCACGATTTTAGTGGGGCTGGCCTTCCTGTCCATCAGTGCCTTCTGGCAGATGTACGACAATCTGGTGCCGCTGATCCTTCGGGAGACCTTCCACATGGACGAGTCCCTCACCGGCATGATCATGGCGGCGGACAATATCCTGGCCCTGTTCCTTCTGCCCCTGTTCGGCGGGCTGTCCGACCGGTGCGGGCTGGGGAAGCTGGGCCGCCGCACCCCCTTTATCCTGGCGGGCACCGCCGGGACGGTGGTGCTGATGAACCTGCTGCCCGTGCTGGACAACAGCTACTACGCCGCCGCCGCCCCCTTCAAGCTGGCGAGCTTCGTCATCGTGCTGGGGCTGCTGCTGATCTCCATGGGCACCTACCGCTCCCCGGCGGTGGCCCTCATGCCCGACGTGACCCCCAAGCCCCTGCGCTCCAAGGGAAACGCCATTATCAACCTGATGGGCGCGGTGGGCGGCGTGATCTACCTGGGGGTAAGCGTGATCCTCTATCCCGCGGAAAAGACCCGGGGGTTGGAGCACGTGAATTACCAGCCCCTGTTCCTCATTGTGGCGGGCATTATGGCGGTGTCGGTGATGGTGCTGCTGCTCACCATCCGGGAGCCGAAGCTGGCGTTGGAAAACCAGGCGTTGGAGAAAAAGCACCCGGAATGGAACCTGGCCAAGGACGACGGCAGCGGCAGCGAGGTGCTGCCCGGCCCGGTGAAACGGAGCCTGATCTTCCTGCTGGCCTCCATCGCCCTGTGGTACGCGGGGTATAACGGCGTGACCACCTGGTTCTCCACCTACGTGGCCGAGGTGATGGGAGAGGGCATCGGGGGCACCAACACCTGCCTCATGGTGGCTACGGTGGGGGCCATCGTATCCTATATCCCCATCGGTATGGCGGCCTCCAAATTCGGCCGGAAGCGCACCATCCAGGCGGGGGTGATCCTGCTGGCGGCCTGCTTCCTGGCGGGCTTCCTGCTGACCGTCCGGGCCAGCACCATCACCCCGGTGATGTACGTGGCCTTCGCCCTGGTGGGGCTGGCCTGGGCCGCCATCAACGTCAACTCCCTGCCCATGGTGGTGGAGATGTGCCGGGGCTCCGACGTGGGCAGGTTTACTGGCTACTACTACACCGCATCCATGACCGCCCAGGTGATCACGCCGGTGCTGGCGGGCACGCTGATGAAGCATATCAGCTATCAGGTGCTGTTCCCCTATGCCGCGTTTTTCGTGGCCATGAGCTTTGTCACCATGCTGTTCGTCCGCCACGGCGACAGCAGGGCGCAGGCCAAGACGGGCCTGGACGCCTTCGAGGATATGGACGACTAAGAAGCAAAAGGAGAGGTCGCGATGAAAGCCATCACAGCAATCAGTCTGGCCGCCCTGGGGACGGCGGGGGCGTGGTGCGCCCTGCTGCGCCCCCGGCGGAACCAGCCGGGATGGGATAAGCTGGAAGGGGTGAAGTATGCCCACCGGGGCCTGCACAATGCGGACAAGGGTATTCCGGAGAACTCCCTGGCGGCCTTCCGGCTGGCGGTGGAGGGCGGCTTCGGCGCGGAGCTGGACGTCCACCTGATGGCGGACGGGGAGCTGGCGGTGGTCCACGACAGCGACCTCACCCGTGTGTGCGGCAGGGCGGCGTGCATCGAGGATCTCACCGCCGCCGAACTGCCGGGCTATCCCCTTATGGGGACGGGGGAGACCATCCCCCTGTTCCGGGAGGTGCTGGCCCTGTTCGCGGGCAGAATGCCCCTGATCATCGAGCTGAAGGTGGAGCGGGGAAACGCCGATGCCCTCACCGACGCGGTGATGGCGGAGCTGTCGGGCTGGAGCGGGACGTACTGCGTGGAGTCCTTCCACCCCGGGGTGCTGCTGCGGCTGAAGGAGAAGTACCCCTGGGTGATCCGGGGCCAGCTCAGCGAGAACTTCCTCCGGGGGGGCGAGGTCCACGGCCTGTCCCTGCCGGCCCGGTTTGCCCTCACCAACCTGCTGACCACGGGGCTTACCCGGCCCGATTTCGTGGCCTACAGGTGGCAGGACCGGGGGAACCTGTCCCTGCGGCTGATGCGGGGGCTGTACGGCGTCCACGAGGTGGGCTGGACCGTGCGGGATCAGGACACCCTGGACGGGCTGGCGGAGGAGGGGGTGCCCTCCATCTTCGAGGGCTTTCTGCCGGAGAATTCTTAGTACAGTTAGGGCCTGGTGCACAAAAGTTGTGCATCAGGCCCGCTTTGTCCATGGCTTGTCCCGGCTGGTTCCCGTATACTTTGTTCTAATAAAGCCGCCCCGTCCTATGGCGGGGCTTTGATGGTTGAGGAGGGACGGCGTATGCGCGTCGCCATTGTGACGGACACCAACAGCGGCATCAGCGTGGCGGAGGGCCGGGAGCTGGGAGTCTTTGTACTGCCCATGCCCCTGCTGGTGGACGGACAGATCCGGTACGAGGGGGTGGATCTCACCCCGGAGGAGTTCTATGAGGCCCAGCAGGCGGGGCGGGACGTGTCCACCTCCCAGCCCTCCCCGGGGGACGTGATGGACCTGTGGGACCGGGTGCTGGAGGAGTATGACGCCCTGGTGTACATACCCATGTCCAGCGGGCTGAGCGCGTCCTGCCAGACGGCCCTGGCCCTGGCGGAGAGCTACGACGGCCGGGTGCAGGTGGCGGATCTGCGGCGGATTTCGGTGACCCAGAAGCTGGCGGTGCTGGACGGGCTGGAGCTGGCGAAGCTGGGCCTTTCCGCCGTGGAGATCCGGGAGGAGCTGGAGCGGGTGGCCATGGACGCCATGATCTACATCGGCGTGGAGACGCTGACTTATCTGCGGCGGGGGGGCCGGGTGACCCCGGCGGCGGCGGCCCTGGGGAGCCTGCTGAACATTAAGCCCCTGCTGAAAATCCAGGGGGAGCGGCTGGACGCCTTCGCCAAGGTGCGGGGGGTGAGGGCCTGCAAGCAACGGGCGGTGGAGGCCCTGCGGGAGAGCGTGGAGCAGTTCCAGGCCAAGGGCTGGAGCTTTGTGGTGGGCACCGCCCACACCTACCGCACCCCGGAGGAGATCCGGGACTGGCAGCGGACCTTAGAGGACAATTTCCCCGGCATACCCGCCTGCCACGGGGAGCTGGCGTTGAGTATCGGCTGTCACACCGGGCCGGGGGCCTTTGGCATGGGGCTGGTGCGGCGGGTGGAGCTGCCCAGACAATGAAATTAGAGTCGTCCCTCCGGCGTGGGAGAGGTAACGTAAGGAAGTTACCTCTCCCACATTTTTATAGCCAGCCGAATGTGATTGAATTGCAGGGAATTTCAATATATCGGAGGACTATATCATGGAAAAGTCACTATTTGAGCAAATGGGCGGAACTTACCGCCAAGAGGGTGACTATCTTCTGCCAAACCTCACTGTGCCGGAAAGCGCACCTATTGGTATCTGGGGTCAACGCCGGAAGCAGTATCTGTTTGAGCATAGAAACCCACTCTACACCGCCTTGCTGTTCAGCGGGAAGTTATACGCCCACCTTGCCGACATCGACCATCAGGCGCAGGAAATGTTTTCCCAGTTGATTGAGCAGATGGCAACGCGAGAGGAAATCACCGAACAGCTAAAGGCAGAAAATCAGATGGAGTGGGTTGGAAAGATGAACAACATCCGCAATCGAGCGGAAGAAATCATTTTCAACGAGTATATATACTGTTGAGAGAGCTGTGACAGATGTAAAACAGGGGGCCTGGAACCGCGTGTTCCAGGCCCCCTGTTCCGTTATCGGTCAATCCTTTTCCGCATTGCTTCCGCCGGGATAGTCCACGAAGTGAACCGTCACGTTGGGGTCGTCCGGCATCTCGAAGGGAGGGATCTTGCCTCTCTCAATGTCGGAAATGATCTGCTGCCACTCCTCCGGGGTGTACTCAGGCGCTTGTGCCACGTCCCAGTCGTCCAGCGGCACGCCGTCCTTCTCTGACGTGAACACATACCCGTCAGACATCGCAACCTTGGCTGCGGCCTGGACTTTGCCTGTATCAGCCTCAACAGGTTTACCTGTCCCACTTTCAATGTCTGCCGGGTTGTAGCTCATCATCACATTCTCGTCCCCGTCAACGGATTTCGAGTACATTATACCCTCTTTGATCTCCTGCAAAATGCCCTCATACATAGCGATGGTCTCATCGATGATTTCCTGTGTCCACACAAACTCGCCCCGACCGCCGGTAGAGCCCGTTTCCCCAAGCATAGACTGGAGGTTTACCTTCTCCTGCTCCAGCCATGCGGCGTATTCCTCATAAGTCCACCACTCCACATTGGGAGTGGGAAAACGCCGTTCAAACTCCTCGTCTGTCATGGCCTCAAAGGTTTTCCCACCGTCAAAGCTGTAGTAGGTCTTTCCGTCCTTCGGATCGACGTAGGACATCAGCGTGCCCTCGTCGGCAGTGGTTTCCGCGTTCAGCTTCCGATCCAGATCCTCCCGAGAGGACGGGGCTGCGGACGCCGCAAAGGCGGTGGTAGCGCTTACTACCAGGGCAACGGCGAGGGCCAGTGCCAGAACAGACGCTTTTTTATACTTCATAATGGCTTCAATCCTTTCTTCGATTGCAAGTTTGCTGAAATGGTTGTAGGGGGAGAAGCACCGGCTCCGGGCTTCCTCCATATTGATTAGTGTCAGGGCGTAGGACGCCTTTTCCCTGCCGCCCAGGGTGTCCATCACACGTTCATCACAGGACAGCTCCAAATCCCGGTTAGCCAGGACGTACATCACCCAGGCCAGGGGGTTGAACCAGTGGACGCACAGCACGGCGGCGAACACCTGCTTCGCCACGCTGTCAAAGCGCCGGATGTGGATAAATTCATGGGTGAGGATATAGGTCAAGGCGGTTTCATCGCCCCGTTCCATGTCCTCTGGGAGCAGGATCACCGGGCGCAGGACGCCATAGGTCAGCGGCGAGGACACCAAGGCAGACTGCCGCACTTCCAGCGGCCTGCGCAGCGTCCGCCCCGTCAGCCAGCGCCGGACAGCGGGGGTATCGTCCGGGGTGGCAGTACGGAACCGTCGTCTGGCCCGCACATAGGACACCGTAAAATATGCCGCCATCAGTGCCACACCAACCAGCCAGACCATAGGCATAACTTCGCTGGGGGCTATTCCAGCCGATGCAGGTGTGCCAGCGGGTATTCCCACAGCCGATGTTTCTGGAACAGATACCCCGCCCGGTGCCAGATACTCGCCCACCACCGGCAGATGCTTTGCGGGAGCAAACAGGCTGAAGGGTAGGGGGATGGTAAAGGGCAAGAGCAGCCGCAGCGCCGCCATTTCCCACAGGGCCAGGAACGCCCCTTTGGGCAGGCGGTGGAGGGCCAGCGCCCGAACCACCACGATGAACAGGATGAACGCCCCGCCGGACAAGGTCATTTGGACAAGGCTCATTCGCTTTCCTCCTGGGCTTGCAGCTCCGAGACCATACGCCGCAGATTGTCGATCTGGGCCTTTGACAGCTTCTGATGGCCCAGCAGGGACGCAAACAGCAGGTCGGGGGAGCTGTCAAACAGCTTGTGAAGCAGTTCCTCGGTTTCCGCTGCCTGTACCACATCCCTGGCAATCAGGGCGTGGCACAAGAAATTTGGCTCCCTGCGCTCAATAGCACCCTTGGCGATACACTTTTTGATGACGGTATAGGTGGTATTCATATTCCAGCCGGTACTTTCTTTGAGTATATCTGAAATTTGTTTTGCTGGCATATCCCCTTCTTTCCACAGCACATCCATGACTTTCAGCTCCGAGTCAAAGAGCTTGACTGCCATTTCAATCACTTCCCTTCAAACTATTGCAATAGTTTACATTGCATACACTATCACAGTCGTGTGGATTTGTCAACACGATTCCAGTAGTTTATAAAAAGTTCAAATTTGACGGAACGAAAAAATTTTTTGAAAGTTGCATTGACAAACATCAATTCCATGTGGTATTCTACAACACTCCCTTGCGGGAGTGCCAACTGAATAGGCCAATCTGATTAGTACAGATAAAGCCGGTTACATACACAAACCAAAACGAACACCAGCGGGGCGGGGCCGTCCTGCTGGTGTGGTTGTGTATGCAACCGGCTTCTTTTTTCCCTGAAACAACTGAATGACCGTCTGAATGGGATACTCCGCCAAGACCTCCACCATTGGGAGCGAGCGAGACAACGCCGCTGATGCTGTCAGGGGCAGGAACACCGTTCGGGGAACACGGCAATGGGGGAGCTGTCCGCAGACGGCGGGGGCAAGGCCCCCATCCCCCTCGGAGAGCCCACTGACATCTTTCCAGCCCGGAGGGCTGAAAGTGTCATAGTGGGTTAGATACTTTGAAAAAGTATCTAATGAGAACGGCGCGGGTCGCGCGGAACGGAGGTTCAGATGGAAAAAACGAATTTCACCGTGGCGAGGGTCGCCACCCATACCAGAGCGGGCGTGGGCAAGTGCGAACGCCACAACGAGCGGAAAAACGAGAGCTACGGCAATATAAACGTGGATTTGGAGCGCACCCCCATGAACATCCACTTCAAGGCTTGCGGTGAGTTGACCTACAACGAAACGCTGGACAGACTGGTGGCGGATGGGTCAGTGTCTCTACGTGGGCTGAAAGAGAACGCCAAAGTCTATGACGAGATGATTTTGGACGTGAACACGGATTACTTTGAGCAGCACGGCGGCTACAAATTCGCCAAGGAGTTCTACGGGGAAGCCTACCGCTTCGCCTGCAAGCTGTACGGGGAGAGGAACATCCTCTCCGCCGTTATGCACGCCGATGAAATCAATCTGGCCCTGACGGAGAAATACGGATACCCCGTCTACCACTACCACCTCCACATTGTAGCACTCCCGGTGGTGGAAAAGCAAGTGCTGTGGTCAAAACGGTGCAAGGACAAGGCGCTGGTGGGGACGGTTAAGGAAACTATCCAGCAGGTCAGTCATTCCAAGAAATGGAAGTACCAGCGGGCAGTGGATGGGCAGGGTAAGCCCGCCATTGACGATAAGGGCAGGCCAAAGTACATCCCCTCATACAGCATTTTGCAGGACGAATTTTGCCGCCATATGCGGGAGGCGGGCTTCACCGATTTTGTCCGTGGGGAGCGTGGCAGCACAGCGGATAACCTGTCCTGTCTGGAACATCAAATCAAGCAGGATAAGGCCCGGCTGAAAGAAATCCAGGAGAAAGTACGGGTCGAGGAAAGCAAACTCGCCGTAATCCGGCCAGTCAATAAGACCCATTCCGAAATTGATGAGATGGGCAAGAAAACGCTGACCGGCAAGGTCACGGTGTCCCAGGCCGACTTTGACACCCTCACCCAGCTTGCCAAGGAGGGTGTTTCTGGGCGGGGACAACTTAACCGGCTGAAAGAGGAAAATCAGCAGCTCTATTCCCGGATATGGAGTTTACAAAGTAGTTTGAACCGGCTTCAAGGGCAGTTCAACGAGCTGGCGGAGCGGTGCCGACCCTATCTGGAAGCGGTCAAGGCCATGCCGGAACGGGTCAAGGATTTTCTGGACAGCGTTTTGGCCCCGCTTCGTAAGCGGGAAGAAAATCAGGGCCAGTCTATTATGTACGTAAAGGATAAATCAGGGAAAACAGGGGTGATATTCGATGAATATTGTTTTAGAGCTGACAGAACGTGAGCAGGAAATTTTTGATGAAGCGATGGAGCGGGTAGATGAAACAGCGGCTTTCCTCGCCGGTATATCCCATGCGGAACGGTTAAACTGGCTGAAAGAACATCAATACAGCCACCCCATCAGCTTTGAGCGGGAGATCGGCGGCACTATTTACACCGTCAATGCCCATTTCAGCGAGAGCGCCACCGAAACCACTGAGGGAAAAGTAAATCGCATCCTTGCCCAAAATATCACACGTTAAAGTGTTGAAGTTTTGCGCCGGGTGTGGTATGATAAAGCCACCTTGCAATTCATATCACATCCGGCTGCGGAAAGGAGCATATTTTGAAGAAAAAGCAGCCAAATAATCAGAGAATTACTGTTCTCTATGCCAGATTATCCCGTGACGATGAAAAAGAGGGTATCTCGGGCAGCATCCAAAATCAAAAGGCTATCCTGGAGAAGTTCGCCGCAGACAACCACCTGCCTAATCCCCGATTCATGTTTGATGACGGGTACTCCGGGGTTACGTTCACCCGTCCGGCCTTCATGGAAATCATGGATTTGGCCGAGCAAGGGCTTGTGGCAAATCTTGTTGTGAAAGACCACTCAAGGCTGGGCCGTAACCGCCTTGTGGTGGGCCAGCTTCTGGAGGAAGATTTTGTCCGGCTGAACGTGCGCTACATCGCCATCATGGACAATATCGACACCGCCAACGGGGTCAGCGATATTGTTCCGATGCAAGACCTTTTCAATGAATGGCATGCGAAAAATACCAGCGACAAGGTACGCCGTGTCATGCAGAGCCGGGGCAACGCCGGGATTCCACTCACCACCAACCCGCCCTATGGCTACACGAAAGCGCCGGAGGATAAGAACAGGTGGATCGTGGACGAGCCAGCGGCGGTAATCGTCAGGCGGATATTCCAGATGTGCGTTAGCGGCCTGGGGCCTACCCAAATCGCAAAAAAACTCAAAGCGGAGCAGGTGCCTACGCCGACCGAGTATTGGCGCAGTATCGGCAAGAAGTGCGGCCCCGGCACAGAGCGGCCATACAACTGGTGCTCCCACACGGTGGCAGAGATTTTAGACCGCCAGGAATATATAGGCGATACAGTGAATTTTCGTTCTTTCAGCCAGTCCTTTAAGCAGAAGAAACGGCTGGACAAGCCCCAGGAGGAATGGAAAATCTTCCCAGATGCCCATCCGGCCATCGTTGACAGGGAAACCTTTGCCCTCGTTCAAAACCTCCGACAGCACCGCCGCAGACCCACAAGGACAGGCGTTGTGAGTATGTTCTCCGGGCTTCTCTACTGCGCCGACTGTGGGAGCAAGCTGGGATATAGCGCCACCAACAACTACAAGCGGGAGCAGGCGTTTTTCTTCTGTTCCGCCTACCGTGGCAATTCCGATGTCTGCTCCGCCCACTTCATCCGAGAGAAAGTGGTTGGAGAGTTAGTGTTAGAGGGGCTTCAAAGACTGTTGTGGTACATCCAGGTCTATGAAAAGCGCTTTGCCCAGGAGCAGATGGAGCGGTTTGGCCTGCAAGAGAAAAAGGCGCTGACCGCCAAGCGCCGGGAGTTGGACAAAGCTAAAATTCGGGTTGTGGAAATCGACCAGCTTATCCAGAAAAGCTACGAGGATATGACCAAGGGCCTGCTGTCCGAGGAACGGTTCGCCACGCTAACAGTATCGCTGGAAACTGAGCAGAAGCAGTTGAAAGCGGCTATCCCGGAGATGGAAGCCCGTCTGGACGCTACTACGGATAAGACCGCTGATTTGCAACGGTTCATTGAGCGGGCCAGACAGGTGACAAGGCTGACGGAGCTGACGCCTGAAATTGTCCACGAGTTCATTGACAAAATCGTGGTGTCCAAGTCGGAAAAGGTGGACGGAAAGCGGTATCAGCGGGTGGACATTCACTACAACACCATTGGCCTGTGGGCAGCGCCAGAGCCGGAAACGCTGGAACGGGAATATCTGGCCTACTATAATTCCATGCAGAAGCGCAAGGAAAAGACAGCGTAGCCGAAACTACGCCGTCCTAATCGAACGATTTCCACTTACCGGCACCCGTCCACGGGGCAACTTCCTTATGGGAGTTGCCCCGTGTCCGGGGGGACGATTTTTTGTTTCCAGATTGTAACGATTATTTGGTTGACAATGTAGACCAATCGTGTTATGATAGGGCTACAATGTAGACCAAGGAGGAATGGATCGTGGACGAGTTGAAATTGAATGCCAGCGAGTGGAATGTGCTGAACTGCCTGTGGGCGGACAGCCCCCGCACGGTGATGCAGCTGGTGGCGGAGCTGGAGCGGTCGGTGGGCTGGGCCAAGAGCACCACCATCACCACCCTGCGCCGGATGGAGGAAAAGGGCCTGGTGCGGGCGGAGCAGTCGGGCCGGGGCAAGTCCTACACCCCCGCCGTGGAGCGGGAGCAGGCCGCCACCGCCGAAACCCGCAGCTTCCTGGACCGGGTGTACCAGGGCAGCGTGGGCCTGATGATGAGCGCGATGGCAAAGCGGCAGGAGCTGTCCGCCGGAGAGGTGGCCCAGCTCCGGGCCATCCTGGACCAGCTTGACGGGGAGGGACGGAAATGACCATGATGCTGTTGGAATGGGTGCTCACCGCCTCATTTTTGATCCTGGCGGTGTTTGGCCTGCGGGCGGCCTTCGGCAGGCGGGTGAGCGCGCGGCTGCGGTACGCCCTATGGCTGGTGGTGCTGGTGCGGCTGCTGGTGCCGGTGCAGCTCTTTACCTCCCCCATCGCCGGGATGTGGATGGTGACGGAAAAGCGGGTAGAGCACAGCGTGGCGCAGCCCTCCACTCTCCCCGCCAGCCTCCAGCCCCCCGTCGTCTCCGTGGGGACGGGGCAGAACGTCCCGGTGTCCGGTAATCAGGGATCGGGGAACGTGCTGACGCCCCCGGCCCTGCCGGAAATACCCGATCCGCCCCAGGTTCCGGAAGCTCCGGAGGCCCCCGGCCTCCGCAATCCCCCCAGCTGGCTGGCCCTGCTGGGCTGGGTGTGGCTGGCGGGGAGCGGCGTGATCGTCCTGGGGCTGGCCTGGGCCAACCTGGGGTTTGCCCGCCGACTGCGGCGGGTGCGCCTCCCCCTGGCGGCGGACTGCCCCCTTCCGGTTTACGCGGCGGTGGGCCTGCCCTCGCCCTGCCTGTTCGGAATACTGCGGCCCGCCGTCTATGTGACGCCGGAGTGTGCCGCCGACCCGGCCATGCTCCGCCACGTCATCGCCCACGAGTACACCCACTTCCGCCAGGGCGACCATATCTGGAGCGTCCTGCGGTGCGCCGCGCTGGCGGCCCACTGGTGGAACCCGCTGGCGTGGCTGGCGGTGGGGCTGAGCCGGAGGGACGGTGAGCTGGCCTGCGACGAGGGCGCGCTCAAGCGGCTGGGTGACGGGGAGCGGCTGGCCTACGGCAATACCCTGCTGACGCTGGTCACCGCCAAGCCGGGTCCGGTGGACCTGCTGCGCTGCGCCACCACCATGGCGGGGGACAAGAACAGCCTGAAGGAGCGGTTCACCCGCATCGCCAAGGCCCCCAAGCAGCTTTTGTGGGCGGCGGTGGCGGTGGTGCTGGTGACGGCCCTGGCCTGCGCGGTGGCCTTCGGGAAGGCGGAGGACGCGCCCGACGGAAGGGACCCGGTGGAACTGCCCCCGGCCGACCTGACCTTTACCCTGGAAACTGCCGGGGACGGGAAGCCCTTTGTCCGGATCGGGGGACAGGCGGACGGGCAGACGGTGGATCACACCGTCTGGTATCCGGAGGGGAACTCGGTTCTCTTTGGTGAGCTTGTGCCCGGTGAGGCCAAGGGGCCGGAGCTGAGCACGGAATACGAGTTTTCGACAGGCTGGGCGAGCATGAGTGCCCGGTGGGCGGACGAGGAACGCACCTCGGTAACGGTGTCCACCGTCATGTCGGCTACGCTCAGCAGCTACTTCAACAGCGGCTACTGGGCGTTTACGGTGGAGCTTTCCGGGGACAGCGGCGAGGTGGTATTCAAGGAGCACTCCGAAGGGAGATCCGGCACGGGCGAGCTGAAGCTGTACCCCAAAGACCTCCCCGACGGGGAGGCGGTGCAGGCCGCCCGCTACGCCGCCAAGCTGCTGACGGCGGCGGAGGACTACTATAACAACGCCGCCGCCGGACGCGGGGCGGAGCTTTCCTTCGACTGGGACGGCTCCCCCGCCATGCTGGTGAACGGCACCAATCTGGCCATCGGCACCGACCTGAACCGCAACGGCGTGCCGGAGACCATCACCGTGGGGCGGCTGTGCAGCCCGGAGGAGGCGGACGAGGCCAGGGCCTGCGAGGACGACTCCCGGTGGAGGCTGGGCCTGGTCGTGGTGGTGAAGGAGGGGGACGAGGTGCTGTGGTATGGCTTCGCCGGCAACATCCACGCCGGGGAGAACGCCATCCTGCTCTACACCAAGGACGGACAGCACTACCTGATGGAATTTGACATCCACGGGGGCCAGGGCCACGGCAGCGGCGACTACCGCCTGTTCACCCTGGAAAATGGCGGGGAACGCACCGTCCGGGAGAACTATGTGGAGTTCGACTATGTCTCGGTGCCCGGTTCCGGCGCGGACGTGCGGGAGAACTTCGACCCGGAGGCGGTGGACGCCTTCGTGGAGGAGGCGGACAGCCTGCTGGCGGACTGCGTGGTGCTGGCGGACACCGCCGGGGACTTCTGGCCCGACCAGCCCCTGCGGGTGGATCTGCGGTGGCTGTCCAACTACGCCTTCGGCTTTCAGTGGGACACCCAGCTCACCACCCTGGAGAACCTGACCCGGTTCAAGCGGGCGGGGGAGGCCCCGGCTTACACCGGAGACCTGGACAGGGACGGCATCCGGGAGCTGATCCAGCGCACCATTATCACCGGCGAGGAGGGAGGTGCCCAGGGCCAGCGGGTGGAGCTTTGGCGGGACGGGGAAATGATCTGGTCCGACGAGGCGTACTACAGCCACGGGGGCTATAACGCCCTGTTCCTGTGCACCCTGGACGGGAAGGACTACCTGCTGCGTTACAACCCCTATATGCAGCAGGGCTGGTGCGATTACAGCTATCAGCTGTTCACCCTGTCGGAGGGCGGGGAGGAGCAGGCGGTGCGGGAGGATAGCCTTGCGTTCAATATCGACATCGGGTCGCCCTTGTATGACGGTAGCTTTGACCCGGAGAAGATCGCCGCCTTTGTGGACGAGGTCAACACCCTGCTGGCAAACAGTGTGCAGCTCATCAACACCGACGCGGACCTGCTGGGCACCTTCCAGGACGCGGGGCGGCTGGTGGACGATCTGAGCTGGCTGGACACCTGGGAGCCCGTGTTTACCCGTGACCCGTCCAAGTCCCTGCTGGAAAACCTGCGGGATTTCCAGGCGGCGATGGAGGCCGAGGCCGCCCCCGAAATACAGGAGACGGAAGTGGAAGGCGAGTACCTGCTCACCTACGGGGGGATGGAGAAGCGGTTTACCGCTGTTTGGGATAGGTGGTTCCAAAACGGCCCAGCGGCTCAACTGCTGGATCTCAATGGGGATGGCCGGGACGAGATCGTGGTAATTCTGAACGCGGGGCACGGAACTGGGGCACTGGCGGAGAGCCTGTGTGTTTTTGACGCGGATACGTTGGAGCAGTACGACACCGGCCGTATGCCGGATATGATGATTGAACAGATATCGTCCACCGCCGATGGAACCAATTTCTACCTGTCCGCCCCGGGCATGGAGAAGGTGACCATTCCCAAAAGCACTTTTCGGATGCCAAGTTACGACACAATCCAATTTGGGGGCTATTCTTACTACACGGTTAAGGACGGGAAGCTGTTCTGCTGGCAGATGGGCTATGGAAACTTTTATGAGTCCTGCGGCCAAATCAGCGCGGAACTGAAGCTGGTGAACGGGGAGATACAGTGCGGTGGCTTTGTGTACGAGCCCAACAACACGCCATATAAATAACCGTTGAAAAGGCCGCTGGACGCAAGTCCTGCGGCCTTTTTCAGCCCTTGACAACCCGCCCAAAATTGCGTAAAATGGGCCGGACGGCGGAGACGCCGGAATGAAACGGAAAGGGAGGATGGATATGAGCTTTGACGTGAAGGCCAAGGTGGAGGAGCTGGTGGGCAAGGTACAGAAGGATCCGGCCACCCTCAAGGACTTCCAGGACGACCCCATCAAGACGGTGGAGAAGCTGCTCGGCGTGGATCTGCCCGATGAGCAGCTCCAGCCGCTGGTGGCGGGGATCAAGGCCAAGCTGGCCGCCGCCGACCTGGGCGGCAAGCTGGAAGGGCTGAAGAATCTGTTTTAAAAAGAAAACGCGCCTCCGGAACCGCTCCGGAGGCGCGTTTTTTACGGCACGTCGTATTTCCTGAGGAATCCCGGCACGTCGTTGAGATCCTTCAAGCGGGCCCGCAGCGTCTCGTGGTCCCAGTCCCACCAGCGGATGCGCAGCAGGGCGGCGATGGTGTCCCCGTCGTACCGCCAGCCCATGTGCCGGGCGGGCACGCCGCCCACGATCTCATAGGGGGCCGCGTCGTGGGTGACTACCGCCCCGGCCCCCACCACCGCGCCGTCCCCCAGGGTGACGCCGCCCAGGATCACGGCGTTGTGGCCGATCCACACGTCGTTTCCGGTGACTACCGGGCGGGCGCGCCGCCACTGGATGATGGACGGATCGTCCTCCCCCAGGCCGTAGTGGGCGGCCCGGTAGGTCAGGTGGTGGGCGGCCACCCGCTCCCGCATGGGGTGGTTGACGGGGTTGATCCGCACCCCGGTGGCGATAGAGTTGAACTTGCCCAGGGTGGCGAAGATCACATCGTTGGAGCCGAACAGGTAGGTGTAGTCCCCGAAGGCGGTCTCCTCCGCGATGCAGTGATCCCCCAGCTCCACATAGGAGCCGAAGGCGCAGTTTTTCACCACGCAGGTGGGGTGGATCAGGGGCTGATCGGGCCGAAGGGTTTGGGTAAAGTCCAGCATGGCGGACGCTCCTTTCAGTGGGCCAGCCGTTCCAGAATCCGGGCCATGAGGGCCACCCGGCGGAAGGGAGTCATGAGGTACAGGCCGTCGGTATAGGGGGCGATCTCCCCGGCGATCCGGGCGGAGATCTCGGCGGCCAGCTCCTCCGCCTCCGCCCGGCTCTTGCCCTCGTACCGGGCGGCGATCTCCGGGGCGATGCGCATTCCGGCGATCTCGTTGTTCAGGAAGCAGGCGTTTTTATAGCTGACCACGGGGTAAATTCCCCCCAGGATCTTCCCCCGCAGCGTCTCCCGGGCCAGCTTCAGATTGTCCAGCGCGTCCGCCGACAGCACCGGCTGGGTGAGGAAGCCGGACACGCCGTTGGTCTCCTTCTCCAGGGCCAGGCGGAGCTGGACGGCGAAGTTGGGGGCGTTCACGTTCAACGCCCCGAAGATGCGGAAGGGGGTGCGCAGGGTGGTCTCGTTCAGCCCGCTGACGTACCGGGCCAGCTTCCGGGAGTTGAAGTTGAACACGCTTTTCACCTCGTCCCGGTCGGTGGACGGGATGGGGTCGCCCGTCACCAGCAGGACGTTGTGGACGCCCTCCATGCTCAGCCCCAGCAGCAGGGCCTTGGTGGCGTTCAGGTTCCGGTCCCGGCAGGTGAGGTGGGGCAGCGGCTCCACCCCCAGCTCCCGCTTCAGCTTGCAGGCCAGCAGCGAGCTGTCCGCCCGGGGCCGTCCGATGGGGCAGTCGGCGATGGTGACCGCGTCCGCCCCGGCCTCGGACAGGGTCCGCACCCCGTCCAGAAAGAAGGACAGGTCGTCGTCCGCCGGGGGGTCCAGCTCCACGGCGATCACCCGTTCCCCCCGGTCCAGCTTGTCCGCCAGGGTGTTGGGATTGGGGGCGGGCCGGGGAGCCGCGGCCCGGGCGGGTCCGGCGGCGGGACGGGCAGGGGGGAGGGCGGCGATGGCCCGGGCGGCGTGGGCCAGGTGGTCCGGCGTGGTGCCGCAGCAGCCCCCCACGATGGCGGCTCCGGCCCGGACAAGCTCCGCCAGCCTGCCGCCGAAATAGTCCGGCGCGCCCTGGTAGGCCGTCCGCCGCCCCAGCACCGTGGGATAGCCTGCGTTGGGCATGACGGACAGGGCCTTGTCCCCCAGCAGGCTGAGATCCAGCCCCCGGACGTAGTCCAGCAGGTGGCTGGGGCCGGACACGCAGTTGAAGCCCACGGCGTCCACCTCCGGCAGGGCGGCGGCGCGGCGGAACAGCTCCCCGCCGTCGATGCCCTCCCGGGTGACGCCGTCGAAGGCCACGGCGAAGGAGACGATGAGAAACGCCTGGGGGCATTGCCTCTTTAAGTGGGCGGCGAACTGGGCCACGCCGTCATTGGAGGGCAGGGTTTCCAGCAAAAAGCAGGTGATCCCATGGGCCAGGAACAGGTCGGCCTCCCGGCAGTAGACCTCCCCCCGGGACAGCTTAGCCCCCTCCGGAGCGGGGCCGATGTCGGCGAACACGTAAGCTCCATAGGGCGCGGCGCAGTCCTGCGCAATCCGGCAGGCGGCCTGTATGATCCGGGCGGGGGACTCCCCCTGGCCCTGGGCCAGCTCCAGTCCGGCGGTGAAGGTGTTGGTCTTGATGGTGCGGCACCCCGCCTCCAGGTAGGCCCGGTGGATGGCGGCGATCTCCTCCGGGGCGGTGAGGCAGGCCAGCTCGCACCGCTGGTGGGCCCGCCCGGGCAGGGCGGCAAAGCAGGTGCCCATGGCCCCATCGAACAGCAGGGGGCCGCGCTCCCTGAGACAGGTTCGGATATCCGTCATCCTAGCACCTTCTTCGCGATTTCCACCGACTGCTTGGCGTCCCTGGCGTAGTAGTCCGCGCCGATGGAGCTGGCATACTCGGGCGTCACCACTGCGCCGCCCACCCACACCACGGGCGGGTTGGGCAGGGCTTTCAGCAGGCGGGTGGTCTCCTCCATGGCGGGCAGGGTGGTGGTCATGAGGGCGGACAGCCCCACCAGCGGGATCCGCTTGGCGGCCACCGCCTCCACAATGTCCTCCGGCGGTACGTCCCGGCCCAGGTCCGCCACGTCGTAGCCGTAATTTTCCAGCACCGTTTTGACGATGTTCTTGCCGATGTCGTGAATGTCCCCCCGGACGGTGGCCACGGCGATCCGGCCCTTTTTCACCGGGGCGTCCCCCTTGTCCGCCAGGTGGGCGCGCACCGCCTCAAACACCGCCTGGGCGGCCTGGGCCGCGCTGAGCAGCTGGGGCAGGAACAGCCTGCCCGTCTCGTAGCCCTCGCCCACCCGGTCCAGGGCGGGGATCAGGCGGCCTTCCACCAGGGACAGGCCGTCCTCAGCCTCAAGGGCTTGTCGGGCCAGACGGCCCGCGTCCCCCTTCAGCCCCCGGAGGATGGCGTCCTCCAGGGTCATGTCCTGGCCCGGCTTCACGGGGGCGGGGGCGGCGTCCGCCCCGGCAAAGCGTTCCACGTAGGCGCGGCATTGGGCGTCCTCCCCGGACAGGGCCCGGAAGGCGGCTACCGCGTCCAGCATCTCCCGTTGGTTGGGATTGAGTATGGGCAGGGTCAGCCCCGCGGCCAGGGCCTGGGTCAAAAAGCTCTGGGTGATAAGGCCCCGGCTGGGCAGGCCGAAGGAGATATTGGACACCCCCAGAACCGTCCGCAGGCCCAGCTCCTCCGTCACCGCCCGGACGGCCTTCAGGGTTTCCGCCGCCTGCTCCTGCTGGGCGGACACGGTGAGGGTGAGGCAGTCGATCCACACGTCCTCCGCCGGGATGCCCCGGGCCAGGGCCGCGTCCAGAATGCGGCGGGCGATGGCCACCCGGCCCTCCGCCGTCTGGGGGATGCCGTTCTGGTCCAGGGTCAGCCCCACCACCGCCGCGCCGTACTTTTTCACGATGGGCAGGATGCGGGCCAGGGACTCCGGGTCCCCGTTGACGGAGTTCACCGCCGCTTTGCCGTTATACACCCGAAGGCCCGCCTCCAACGCCTCCGGGCTGGAGGAATCCAATTGCAGGGGCAGGGACACCACGCTCTGGAGCTTCTTCACCACCCGGGGAAGCATGGACGCCTCGTCCACGCCGGGGAAGCCCACGTTCACGTCCAGAATGTCCGCCCCGGCCTCCTCCTGCTGGACGGCCACGTCCAGGATGTAGTCCAGATCGTCCTCCAGCAGAGCCTGCTGGAACCGCTTCTTCCCCGTGGGGTTCACCCGCTCGCCGATGATCCGCACCCCGTCCAGGGGGACGGGGCAGGGGGGCGTGCACAGGAAGCTCTCCCTCCGGCAGCGGCGGGGGGCAGGGGCCTTGCCGTCCAGGGCGGCGCGCAGCCGGCGGATGTAGTCCGGGGAGGTGCCGCAGCAGCCGCCGAAGATGGTGACGCCCGCCTCTAAGCAGGGCAGCAGGGCGGCGGCAAACTCCTCCGGGCCCATGCCGTAGCGTCCCGTCACCGGGTCGGGCAGGCCCGCGTTGGGCTTGGCGATGACGGGCAGGCGGGTGCAGGCGCACAGTTCCGCCAGGAAGGGGGCCAGCTTGTCCGGCCCCAGGGAGCAGTTCAGCCCGATGGCGTCCGCCCCCAGCCCCTCCAGCGTCCGGGCCATGGAGGACAGGGTACAGCCAGTGAAGGTGCGCCCGTCCGCCTCGAAGGACATGGTGACGAACACGGGGAGGCGGGTGTTCTCCTTCACCGCCAGCAGGGCGGCCTTGGCCTCATACAGGTCGGTCATGGTTTCGATGGACACCAGATCCGCCCCGGCCCGCTCCCCGGCCAGGGCGATCTCCTGGAAATAGCCGTAGGCCCTCTCGAAGGTGAGGCTTCCCATAGGCTCCAGCAGCTCGCCCAGGGGGCCCACGTCCAGGGATACCTTTACGTCTGTCCCGGCGGCGGCCTCCCTGGCGATGGCGACGGCGGCGGACACCACCTCGTCCACCGTGCGGCCCGTGCCCGCCAGCTTGGGGGTGCTGGCCCCGAAGGTGTTGGCGCACAGGATCTGGCTGCCCGCGGCGATGTACTCCCGGTAGATGGAGCGCAGCAGCTCCGGGTCGGTGAAGTTCAGCAGCTCCGGCTTGCCGCCGGGGGGCAGGCCCCGCTGCTGAAGGACGGTGCCCATGGCCCCGTCCAGAAGGACAATGCCCTGTTTGAAGAAATCAGCGTCCACAGGTGGTTCCCTCCTTGCGGAATTGGCAGTTTTCCCGGAAATTACAGTACCCGCAGCCCCGGATCCGGGCGGGCTGGGGGGTGGGGGACAGGCCGATCACCGCCGTCACCGACTTGACCGGGTTCAGCAGCAGGCTGTCCGTGACGGTGAGGCCCAGCCGCCGCTGGGCGTCCAGTGCGGCGCACAGGGCCGGCTGCAAATCCAGGGGCAGATCGCCGTAGCCGGGGCTGAAGCGGTCGGTGCGGTGCAGGGCGGGGAAGCGGGCGGAGATCTCCTCCTCCGTCCCGTCACAGCCCGCCTCCACAAAGGAGCTGCCCAGGGCGTCCAGCAGGACGGCCTTTGCCATGTCCCTGGCCTGGGCGGAGCGGAGCATGGCGTCGAACCTGGCCCCCAGGGTGCAGGCCAGCAGCGCGGCGGTTTCGCACCCGTCCAGCATACGCGCCGCCGTGGAGCCGGAGAGGGTGACTCCCGCACCCTCCAGCCGGAAGCGGTCCCCGGTCCGCACCAGCGGCCAGACCGCCCAGACGGACCGGGGCTGGAGGGCGGCGGACAGCTCGTCCGCCAGCTGCTCCGCCTGCTGGCGCAGCTCCGGGCCGGAACGGGCCGCTCCCAGGCAGCGCAGGGCCTCGCTGATGTCAGGCCTCCTCATCGCCGCCTCCGGTGCGCACGCCCCGCTCAATGTCCCGGATGTCGTAGGGCACGGTCTGGTATACGCAGTAGTTCAGCCAGTTGGCGTACAGCAGGTGGGCGCAGGAACGCCAGCGCACCAGCGGCTCCCGGCCGGGGTCGTCCTCCGGGAAGTAGTGCCGGGGGATCTGGATATCCACCTCCGCCGCCACGTCCCGCAGATATTCCCTGCGCAGGGTGTCCCGGTCGTACTCCGCGTGGCCCATGAGGAACACCTGACGCCCCCGGGGGGTCTTGACGGCGTATACCCCCGCCTCCTCTGAGTCGGCCAGCACCTTCAGGCCGGGCACCGACTCAATGTCCGCCCGGTCCACGGTGGTGTTCCGGGAGTGGGGCACCCAGAAGGCGTCGTCAAAGCCCCGGAACAGGATGAAGTTGGGGTCCTCCACCTGATGGCGGAACACGCCGAACAGCTTTTGGGGCAGGGCCCGCTTGGGGATGCCGTAGTGGTAATACAGCCCCGCCTGGGCCCCCCAGCAGATGTGGAGGGTGGAGTGGACGTGGGTTTTGCTCCACTCCATGATGGCGCACAGCTCGGGCCAGTAGTCCACCTCCTCGAAGGGGAGGTGCTCCACCGGGGCCCCGGTGATCACCAGGCCGTCGAAATTGCGGTCCTTCACCTCGTCAAAGGTTTTGTAGAAGGACAGCATATGCTCCTGGGAGGTGTTCCGGGAGATGTGGCCCGCCGGGGCGATGAGCTCCAGCTCGATTTGCAGGGGGGTGTTGCCCAGCACCCGGGCTAATTGCGTTTCCGTGTCCACCTTGGTGGGCATCAGGTTCAGCAGCAGGATCTGGAGGGGGCGGATATCCTGGGCGACGGCCCGGGTGTCCGTCATGACGAAGATGTTTTCCCGCCGGAGGGTCTGGGTGGCGGGCAGGCGGTTGGGGATTTTGATGGGCATTTGGCTTGTCTCCTTCCCATGGGTTTGCCGGGAAAACGGTTGACGAACCGGGTCCCAGGCGGTATAATTCCAGAAAACGCAGATTGAGGTGTTGTGTATGAGCAAGTACAGGTTTGAGACCATGCAGCTCCACGCGGGCCAGGAGCGGCCCGACCCCGCCACCGGGGCCAGGGCGGTGCCCATCTACCAGACCACGTCCTACGTCTTTGACAGCTCGGCGGACGCCGCCGCCAAATTCGACCTGTCCCGGGAGGGGCATATCTACGGGCGGCTGAGCAACCCCACCCAGGCGGTGCTGGAGACCCGGATCGCGGCCCTGGAAGGTGGCGCGGCGGCCCTTGCCACGGCCTCCGGCGCGGCGGCGGTGACCTACGCCATCCAGGCCCTGGCCCAGGCCGGGGATCATATTGTGGCCCAAAAGACCATCTACGGCGGGACCTATAACCTGCTGGCCCACACCCTGGCCCACTACGGCGTGTCCACCACCTTTGTGGACGCCCACGACCTGGCCCAGGTGGAGGGGGCCATCCGGCCTGAGACCAAGGCGGTGTACCTGGAGACGCTGGGCAATCCCAACAGCGATATTCCGGACATCGACGCCATCGCGGACATCGCCCACCGGCACGGCCTGCCCCTGGTGATTGACAACACCTTCGGCACCCCTTACCTGATCCGGCCCATCGAGCATGGGGCGGATGTGGTGGTGCACTCCGCCACCAAGTTCATCGGCGGCCACGGCACCACCCTGGGGGGCGTCATTGTGGACGGCGGCACCTTCGATTGGAAGGCGTCGGACAAGTTCCCCGCCATCGCCCGGCCCAATCCCAGCTACCATGGGGTGTGCTTCGCCGACGCGGCGGGACCCGCCGCCTTCACCGCCTACATCCGGGCGGTGCTGCTGCGGGACACGGGAGCGGCTATGTCCCCCTTCCACGCCTTTTTGCTGCTCCAGGGGGTGGAGACCCTGTCCCTGCGGCTGGAGCGGCAGGCGGAGAATACGAAGCGGGTGGTGGACTTCCTGGCGGCCCATCCCAGGGTGGATAAGGTGAACCACCCCAGTCTGCCGGCTCACCCGGATCACGGTCTGTATGAGAAGTATTTCCCCCGCGGCGGCGCGTCCATCTTCACCTTTGAGATCAAGGGCGGCAGGGAGGAGGCCCACCGGTTCATCGACAGCCTGAAGGTGTTCTCCCTGCTGGCCAACGTGGCGGACGTGAAGTCCCTGGTGATCCACCCCGCCACCACCACCCACGGACAGCTCACGGAGGAGGAGCTGCTGGATCAGGGCATCCGGCCCAACACCATCCGGCTGTCCATCGGGACGGAGCACATCGACGATCTGCTGGAGGATTTGGAGCGGGGCCTTGCCGCCCTCTAAAAATACCATATTGAGGGGCAAGGATCAAGCCCGGAATCTGTCCAGGGGCAGAGCGGGCCTTGAGCTTGGCGGGATTTTTGCACAGAAAGGCGCGGGAATGGGCTTCGCTGGGGCTGTTCAGCCGTAAGAGGAGGGGCGGAGGTGTTCGGCTTACGCTCTCCTGGCGATCCGTTGGGAGGGCCTGCCTTTAACAAAATCACCCGGTATAGCCGACAAGCTATCCCGGGTGATTTATCTTGAGATGTAATGTATAAAGGGTGATTTCACCAAGCCACTACATTACATTGACTACGGTTCATTTGTGGCAGAATGGCACAGGCTGGAGGGGCGGTGATTTACCAGCAGGGGAGAACCGAAGCGGGAGCGTCTGGGAATGACCTGGGCGCTCCGTTCTCTTTGTGGTCCTCTCGAAGTGTGCTCACTTACTCACCACCCACAAACGGGCGATGGTACTGCCTGCGGCAGTTGTGCTCTCTCCGAGGGGCGTCCCTTCCCTCCCAGTATGGACAGGTCAGCAGACGTCACCAGCTGCTTATGCATCGGACGAAGCTACGTCGACGCACTAAGGGCTTAGGGGCCGTCAGCCCCCAACAAGTTGCGCCGGGTATATGCCGGTGCATTGCTTGCTATTGCTAAAATGCGGCCCAACGAAATGGGGTTTAATCAATAAGTTTTCTCTTGTTTCCTGTTTTTGTAAGAATTATTTGTCCAAAATCGTTTGATTCAAACTTGAAGATATCGCCATCTCGAAGTCCCAATTTGTTTCTAAACCAAGTAGGGAGTCGCAGTACATCATCGTACATGCTTGTCGTATCTGCATTTAAGCTATCTCGTGTAACATTGGGGATCAGCCCTCTATCAATAGCTGTATAGATTGTTCTGTCCGACAAAGGATATTCACCATCCGCAAATCCTTCCTGCTTAAAACGTTCAATAATTCTTTCTGGGCTCAAATGCTCATTTAGTATTAGAACTGCGATTCTATTAACCAACTCAGGGTTATATTCAAGCATAAGTTTGGGACCTTTTTGACGTAAATATGTCTGTTTTATTCCTTCCGCATATTCCGGGTCATATATTCCGTTCAAAGTTCCGCGCCTTAATTCGTTATAGACGCTGCTGGTACAGATACCTAAAGCCTTAGCTATGGCGGGCTTGCTACTCCCTGAGTCCAGCATTCGTTTGAGTTCTTGGCGTTGCTCATATGTAATGTGATTAAATCCCTTTCGATTTATAGCTGATCACCTCTGACAACTCTGACAAATTCTTTTTATAAATTGTAGCATATTTTAAACGGAACGTCAATTTTCCCCCTTGACAAATGCCTTCTTGCGCTACGCTCCCGCCAACGCCGCGTCCTGGAGCCTGTCAAAGGACTCCATGCACTGCTCCATCGTTGCGCCGCCCAGCAGCTCCCGGACAATGAGACAGGTATTGCCCCACTGCTCCACCTTCATCCCCGCGTTGGAGCCCAGCACGTACACGCCCTCCTCGATCCGGTCGTTCAAGGGCCGCAGGGAGGGCACACAGTCCACCTTCACGTTCTTGGACGGGGAGATCACCCGGTTGGTCTCCGAGTAAAGCTGAAGGGCCTCGTCGGAGGTGATGACGTTGATCACCTCCAGGGCGTCCTCCAGGTGATCCGCGTTGGCACCCACGCCCCAGCCGGTGATGGGGATGACGGGCATCTGCCCCCTGCTGCTGGGGAAGCCGACAACCTGTAGCTCAAAGTCCGTTTTGCCGTAGGCGGTCTCCGAGTTGGCCGCCCCCCAGTAGGCCATGACAATGGGGGTTTTTCCCGCCAGGAAGTCCGGCCCCTCGCCCTCGATGGCCTCGCTGACCAGGGCCTTCTCCGCGTCCACGTACCCTTCATCGATCAGGGTTTGGAGGAACTGGAAGCCGGGGCGCATATAGTCGCTGTACTTGGCCTCCCCGCTGTTGAGGGCGGCGATCTCCGCCTCCGTAGTTCCACCGTTATAGAGATCGGCATAGGCCTGGGCAAAGACGAAGCACTCCAGCCACCAGCGGTTCGCGCCGATGGGGGTGTCGATCCCGTTCTCCTGGAACACCCGGCAGCACTCCAAAAGCTCCTCCGGGGTATTGGGAGCCTCCAGATTGTACTGACGGAACAGATCCATGTTGAGGAACAGGCCGTAGGCCACCACCTCCTGGGGGATGGCCACCAGCCTGCCGTCCACCGTGTTGGCGGTGAGGATGATATCCCGCAGGTTTTTGACGCTGTCCAGCCCGGACAGGTCGGCCAGCTTACCCTCCGACCCCAGGGCCAGGACGGTGTCCGGGTTCAGCAGATACAGGTCGTCCATATCGTTTCTGGCCCGGTCCAGGGCCACGTCGTCATAGGTTTTATCCTGATAGTCCTCCGCCGTATAGGTCCGGTAGGCCACGGCAACGCCCAGTGTGTCCTCCGCCATGGCTATGGTGAGATCCGCCGCCGTCCGGGCTAAGTTCTCCGCGTCCGGGTCGGTTTTTTCCATGGGGCTGAACAGGTTGACTACCCGCCCGTCCACCCGCTCCGACGGCAGCAGGTTCTGGTGTCCGTCTCCACAGCCCGACGCCAGCAGCAGTGCCGCCGACAGCAGGGCCGCGGCCCGCCTGCGCAGGCCCGCGTGCTTATAATGGCTCATGGTTCAGTCGGTCCTTTCCTTCTCAATATACTGCCGGATCACGCGCTTCAGCAGCTCCACGTCCAGGGGCTTCGCCACATGAGCGTCCATCCCCGCGTCCAACGCCGCCTTTTCGTCCTCCGCGAAGGCGTTGGCGGTCATGGCGATGATGGGGATCGTTCCGGCGTCCGCCCGGTCCAGGGCGCGGATTCTCCGGGCGGCCTCGTGTCCGTTCATCACAGGCATCTGCACATCCAGCAGGATGGCATCGAACTCGCCCTCCGCCGCGTCCCGGAACCGCTCCACGGCAAGCTGTCCGTTCTCCACCAGCTCGCAGGAGGCCCCCTCCATGTCCAGCAGCTCCGCCAGGATCTCGGCGTTGATCTCGTTGTCCTCCGCCGCCAGGAAGCGCAGGCCCTCCAGTCCGGCGTCCGCCTCCGGCTCCGGGCCGTCCCGGCGGGTCTCGGCGGCCCAGAGCTTCTCCGCCTTCTCCCGGAAGGCGGACACCAGGAAGGGCTTGGCCAGCGTCCCGGTGCGCTCCATCTGAAGGGCCTTGTCCAGCCCCGGCGCGCCGTACTCCGCCAGGAGAAGCAGGGGGACGTCCCCCGGCAGGGCGTCGCGCAATGCCCGGGCCGCGGCGGGGCCGTCCAGCCCCGGCCCGTCCCAGTCCACCAGGGCCAGCTGGTACGGCCCGCCCTCCGCCAGCCGCTCCAGGGCCGTCTCCAAACTGGCGGCGGTGTCCACCGCCACCCCCGCGTCCTCCATGAGGGCCTGAACGGTCTCCCGGTCCTCCGGCTCTCCCTCCAGGGCCAGAATCCGGGACACGCCCCGGTCCGCCCAGAACTGCCGGTCCTTGTGGCCCTCCTGGATGCGCAGCTCCAGCTCCACCCGGAACAGGGAGCCCTTGTCCACCTGGCTGGATACGTCGATGGTGCCGCCCATCAGCTCCACAATGCTCTTGGTGATGGCCATGCCCAGGCCGGTGCCCTGCACCTTGTTGGTGGTGCTGTTCTCCGCCCTGGTGAAGGCGTCAAAGATGGTCTCCAGATACTCCGGCGTCATGCCGTAGCCGTCGTCCTCCACCTCAATGCGGATGTGCTGGTACTGGCTGGACCGCTGCTTCTGGCCGATGATCCGGAACCAGATGTGCCCGCCCTCCTGGGTGTACTTCACCGCGTTGGACAGCAGGTTGATCAGGATTTGGTTGATCCGGGTCTCGTCCCCCACGAGGTATTCGTGGCGGACGCCGGACACCTCCACGTGGAACTCCTGGCCCTTGGCCTTTGCCATGGGCTGGATGATGGCGTCCACCGAGGATACCACGTCGTTGAGGGAGAAGTCCCCGAAGCTCAAAGCCGCCTTGCCGCTCTCGATCTTGGACACGTCCAGCACGTCGTTGATCAGGCTCAGCAGGTGCTGGCCGGAGGCGGTGATCTTCCGGGTGTAGTCCCGCACCTTCGCCGGGTCCTCCGCGTCCTTGTCCAGCAGGGTGGTGAAGCCCAGCACCGCGTTCATGGGGGTGCGGATATCGTGGGACATATTGGACAGGAAGGTGGTTTTGGATTCGCTGGCGATCTGGGCGGCGCGGAGGGCCTCCGCCAGCTGCTGGCTGTGGATGACGCGCTCCTCATCCCGCTCCCTGCGCACCTGCTCCTGCTGCCGCCAGCTCAGGTAGTACAGGCTCACGCACAGCAGGAACGCCGCCAGCATGGCCAGCACCACCATGGCGATATTCTGGTTGACGGTGCGCCCCTCCTGCTGGATGGCGGACACCGGCACATAGCCCACCAGGAACACCGACCCATTGTTCACCGACCACATATAGTTGAGGGCGTTTTCCCCCCGGATATCGTGGTAAAAAAGAATGTTCCGCCCGTCCTGGAGGCACTGGGCCACCTCCGCCCGGATGCCGGGGTCCTGCACATTGCTGGCCCGGTAGAAGTCGTCCAGGTTCAGGTGCCCTGCGCTGCGCTGGCCCATGCCCTTGGGCTTGAGGACAAACCGCTGGCTCTCCGCGTCCATGATGTAAAGGGTGGCCTGCTTGTTGTAGAACCCGTCGGCGGGGAGGGCGCGGTCGATGGTGTCATAGACGTATTCCACGTAGAGGGTGCCCAGGGTCTGCCCGTCCCGCTCCACGGGGCACTTGATGGTGTAGGCCCAGGTGCCCATATGGTTCAGGTAGGACCGGGAAATGGGCATACCGGACACCCTGCCCCCGGCGGAGAAATCCAGCCCCTCCTCGGTGAACGCCTCCCCGTTGTTGGAGATGCCCTCCGTCCTGCCCGCCAGGATCAGGGAGAGCTTCACGATGGTCCGGTTGCTGGCGGAGGAGAGGATGAAGGCCTCCGGGTCCTCCGCCCGGGCGGCCTCCCGGGCGAGGAGGGACTGGAACTCCGCCTCGTTGTTCAGGATGGCCTCGATGGTGCACTCGATGAGATCCAGGCTTTCGCTCAGGTTCTGGATGGCGGCGGCGGACATTTCCTGGGAGGTGCGCCGGGCCACCATAAATACAATTGTGCCGAACACGCAGAAGATGAGAAGAATGGAGAGGGGCAGGGAGAGCCTCCTCCGACGTTCCCGTTTTTCCGTATTCTCTTTCATGCTGCCATCGATCTCCATTCCGCGCCCAAAACAGGGCGGTTCCATCCGCAGGAGGGACGCGCCCCGGCCCGTCCACCGGATCGGTTCCCAGACTTGTTGTCTAATTATACCATTCTCTCTATTTTAGTGTCAATACCGCGAAAGGGTTCCGGGAGGCAGGGCAGGGGAGGGGGCGCATCTCCCGAAAAAGGTCTGGAAAAGGCCCGTTCCCTGTGGTAATATGGGATCAGAACGGCAGATGATGGACGAAGGGGCGGAAAGCTCCAGCGAAAAAGCGTCCTTTTCTGCCTGACCGGAAGCCGCCGTTTCGCTTCCGCCGCCGCTGGGCGGCGATGGAGACGGGAGGTCGGCTGAACCGGATGATGGAACAAAACGGCCCGCGGGGCCAATCTGGAGGGATAACGATGAACGTCCGATGCGATCTTCACACACACACCACTGCCTCCGACGGGCAGTATACCCCCACGGAGCTGGTTGGGCTGGCAAAAAAGCGGGGCCTGTCCGTGCTGGCGGTGACGGATCACGACACCATCGCCGGGGTCGGGGAGGCCCAGCGGGCCGGGAACGCCCTGGGCCTGCGGGTGATCCGGGGGGTGGAGCTGAGCGCGAAGGATCACCCCAACTGCCACATCCTGGGCTACGGCTTCCGGGACGGGGACACGGAGCTGGCCCGCCTGTGCGAAAAATTCCGGGCGGGCCGGGACGAGCGGAAGCACAAGATCGTGGACTTCCTCCGGGAGAAGGGGGCGGAGGTCGATCTGGCCGAGGTGGAGAAGCTGGCCGGGGGCGAGGTCATCGCACGGCCCCATTTCGCCCAGATCCTGGTGCGGCGGGGGTATGTGTCCACCAACCGGGAGGCCTTTGACCGCTACCTGGACACGGAGGAGTTCCGGCAGAGGGTGAAGCGGTTCAAGGCGGACGCCAAAACCTGCGTAGAGGCCATCAAGGAGGCGGGGGGGAAGGTGTCCCTGGCCCACCCGTACCAGATGGGACTGCCCGACGGGGAGCTGGACCGCCTGGTGGGGCGGCTAAAGGACTGGGGGCTGGACGCCATCGAGTGCGACTACCCCAAATACAGCCAGTCGCAGAGGGCGTTTTACCTCCACCTGGCGGAGCGGTACGGCCTCCACCGCACCGGGGGCAGCGACTTCCACGGCGAGCGGGTGAAGCCCGATGTGGAGCTGGCCGCCCTGGAGCTGGAGCTGGACTGGCTGGGCGGGTGCTGACGACGCACGAAAAATGTTGAATAACCCTGTCACATCCCTTTCGATTTTGCGACAATACAGGTAGAGGGCCCTTTTCACACGGCAGTTCAACGGAAAGGGGGCGGGTCTGTGGACGACCGCGCCATTGTGGAGCTCTACCACCGGCGGGAGGAGCGGGCCATCGCCGAGACGGACAAAAAGTACGGCGGCCTGTGCCGCTCCATCGCCCTGCGGCTGCTGGGCGTGCGGGAGGACGCGGAGGAGTGCGTCAACGACACCTGGCACGCCGCCTGGAACCGGATACCCCCGGACTGGCCCCGGTCGCTGGGGCCGTTCCTGGGGCGGATCACCCGGAACCTGTCCGTCAGCCGGTGGCGGCGGGAGCGCGCCCAAAAACGGTTTGACGGCATGGACGCGCTGATCTCCGAGCTGGAGGACTGCGTACCCGCCCCCGGCACCGTGGAGGAGCAGGTGGAACGGCGGCAGCTTGCCCGGGTCATCAGCGTATGGCTGGACGGGCTGGAGGAGGGCGACCGGCGGCTCTTTGTCCGGCGGTACTGGTACGGCGTGCCGGTGAAGGAACTGGCGGCGGAGCGGGGAGAGGGTGCCAACGCCCTGTCCCAGCGGCTGCTTCGGCTGCGGAAGGCCCTGCGGGCCTTTCTGGAATCGGAAGGAGTGGAAATATGAAGGCAGACGATATGTTTGACGGCGTCACCGACATCCGGGACGACCTGATCGGCGGGGCGGGAAAGGCCCGGAAGGGCGGCGGAAGAAAGTGGTGGCTGGGAGCGGTGGCGGCGGTGCTGGCCGTTGCGATCGCGGTGGGTGCGTTCCTGCGGCCCGGCGGGGGGCTGACGGCCTATGCCGTCGCCCAGGCCCAATATCCCGGGCAGGCCCGGCAGACGGACGTGGGGGATATCTCATCCCTTCGCCCCTTCTTTGCCCGGAGCGCACAGGCTTTTCTGACTGGGACGCCGGGGGAGAACCGGGTCTATTCCCCGCTGAATGTTTATGTGGCCCTGTCCATGCTGGCCCAGATCACCGATGGGGACAGCCGGGGGCAGATTCTGGAGCTTCTGGGCAGCGGCGGCATGGACGAGCTGCGCCGTCAGGTCTCGGATCTGTGGAACGCCAGCTACCGGGACAGTAAAAAAGCGGTTACCATCCTGGCCAGCTCCCTGTGGATGAACAAGGACGTGAGCTTTAACCAGGACACGATGGATCTCCTGGCCCGGGACTTCTACGCCTCCTCCTACCGGGGGGAGATGGGGTCGAAGCAGTTCAACGAGGCCCTGCAAGACTGGCTCAACCAGCAGACCGGGGGGCTTCTGAAGGAGCAGGCGGGGAACATTAAGATGCACCCTAACATCATCCTGGCCCTGGCGACTACCCTCTATTTTAAGGCCCCGTGGATGAACGAGTTTTCCAAGGAGAGAACCGCGCCCCAGACCTTTCACACCCCCGCCGGGGACATGGAGGCGGACTTTATGAACCAGATCAACACAAAAACCTGTTACTGGGGGGAGGGGTTTACCGCTGTACGCCAATCCTTTGAGGAGGGCGGGGCCATGTGGTTCCTCCTGCCCGACGAGGGGGTGTCCCCAGAGGAGCTGCTGGACGGCGGGGATGGGGCGGATTTCCTCTTTACCGTGGACAAATCCCAGTGGGATCGGCAGAAGTTCGCGTTGGTGAACCAGTCCATCCCCAAGTTCGACGTAGCCGACCAGTTTGACCTGGAGGATGGCCTGAAGGCCCTGGGGGTTACCG
This sequence comes from uncultured Oscillospiraceae bacterium, assembly GCA_910585265.1. Classification (GTDB taxonomy): domain Bacteria; phylum Bacillota; class Clostridia; order Oscillospirales; family Oscillospiraceae; genus Enterenecus. The sequence continues at coordinate 43,604 of CAJUCA010000020.1, forward strand.
ATGTGTACGACCCGGAGCGCGCCGACTTCACGCCCATGACTGCGGATGTGGACGGGCCCATCACCCTTTCTATGGCGAACCACGCCGCCCGGGTGGTCATCGACGAGGAGGGGTGCACCGCCGCGGCCTTTACTGTGGAAGCTGTTGGCGGAGACGCGATCCCTGACGACGAGGTGGACTTCGTGCTGGATCGGCCCTTCCTGTTCTGCATCACCGGGGACAGCGGCCTGCCCCTGTTTGTGGGGATCGTCAACAACCCCGCCGGGAACTGACCGCCACCGGAAAAACAGCGAAACGCCCCACGGACTGCCGTCCGTGGGGCGTTCTGCGTGAACCAGCCGGAAGGTCATGGGTCCCGCACCCGGTTCACCGCGCCGCCAAGGTAATGCCTGCCATACAGCGTATCGTAGATCACGTCGGTATAGGCGGTCCGGAACGCCCGGATGGCGGGCTCGTCCCCGGAGACCACCTGCCCGGAGGGATCCAGCGTCAGGATGCGGGCGTGAAAGAGCATGGTTTCCCGGCGGATCTGGTTCATCCAGGCGAAAAACGGTGTATTGCGCACGCCGGACAGCTCCAGCACGGTCGCGCCCATGGACATGGTGCTGTTGGGAACCTGGCCCTCGCCGTCCAGGTAGTTGCTCCAGATGAGGTAATCCGTGACCATCATGTTTTTGTAGTCCTCCGCGCTCCACTGGGCGGAGGTGATGGAGGGGGCCACCCCCAGGCGGGTGTAGACGGTTTCCTCCTGGCTGAGAGGGAGGCTGGGGGGATGGTCCCCGGCAAAGACCAGCAGGACCGGCTCGTCCACGGCGGAAAAGTAGTCCACCAGCTTGCCCAGCATCCGGTCCGCGTCATACAGCCCGTTGACGTAGCAGGTGACCCCTTCCAGCTCCTCCGCAGTCAGCAGGGGGCTGGACACCTCCACCCGGTTTTCCGGATAGCGTCCCGCGTGATAGGTCTGGTGGTTCTGCATGGTCATGGTGTAGATGTAGACAGGCCCGCCCCGGTTTTCCTCGAACAGGGAGATGATGGCATTGGCGGAGGAGTCGTCGTCAAAGTAGCCGCCCGCGTAGGTGGCCCCTTCGGCGAAGGCGTCCTGGAACAGAACCTGGTCAAAGCCCAGGTGGGGATAGTTCCGGTCCCGGTTATACAGCTCGGCGGTGTGCCCGTGGAAGGAGATGGTCCGGTAGCCGTTCTCCTTCAGCACCCGGACGTAGGAGGGCATGGCGTCGTACAGCTCCGGCTCCAGGGCGGTGGCGATGCCGCCCAGCTCCTCCAGGGAGACGCCGGTGAAGGTCTCCAGCTCCACCTGCCCGGTGCCGCCGCCGCAGGTGATGGTGTAAAAGCGGCCGTAGGTGGTGTTTTCCCCCTGGAGGCGGTGGAGGTTGGGCAGCGGATCGGCGGAAAAATCGAGCCCGGGCAGTTGTGTGATGTCGGTGAAGCTCTCGTTCATGACGAAGATGATGTGGGGCACTGCCTCCGCCGTCTTCTGCCGCTCCAGGGCGGCCTCCATGTCGGCCAGGGTCTGCCGGAGCCGCCCCTCGCTGTAGGTGACGGAGGGGGCGGGCTGGGAGTGATACCAGCTGCTCAGCAGGCTCAGGGAGACGCCCAGGCGGGCGTCCCGGGACGGCTGGTTGGGAAAGGAGCGGTATTCCGTCAGGCAGTAGGGCCGCAGGCCGTAGGTGGCAAAGAGGGCCAGCGCGGCCGCGCTCACGCCTGCTATGGACAGCCCCCGGCGGACGGTCCAGCGGAGGGGGCCCCGATCCCTCCAGGAGAGGACGTCCAGGGCGGTCAAAAACGCGAAGGGCAGAAGGACAAGAAGGAGGGCCAGCCAGGTGTGCCGGGAGATCACCAGGCTCCCCGAGGTAAAGCCGAGGACGTTTCCCAGCTTGCCCGCCAGCTCCAGGTCGGCGATCACCAGCGGTTCGCCGTTGATCAGGCCCTTATAGTAGCTGGCCAGGGTGAGGCCCAGGGGCGGAAGCGCGGCCAGCAGGCCGCCCAGCCCGCTCAACCTGGTCAGCCCCCCAAAGGCCGCCTGGACCAGGAGCAGGAGCAGATAGTACATCAGCGCGGGTCCGGGGGAGGAAACGAGCCAGCGCAGCGCGCCGGAGACGCTTTGCAGGCTGACGAGCTGGCAGGCCAGGATGGCGGCCAGCGGGGTGAACGGCAGAAAAACCATCCGCAGGATGGAGGCGGTGCCCGCCGGAGGGGGAAGTTTTTTCATGTGAAAGCCCATAGCTGTGCCTTTCTTGCGCGTGCTGAATCAGCGGTTTGGAGGTGTTGTCCAGCCCATTATAGCAAGATCCCGGCCCTGGCGCAAGTCCCACGGGGCCGGATGGCGAAAAAGGGGGAGGGGCCTGTCCGGCCCCCGCGCTCCGGCGTTCCGGCGTCCGCTGTCGGGGGGGGTGACGGCGGTTTTGCCCTGGACGGCTGAAAAGACGGCGTTTTGATGCAAGAACCACGGGGTTTCGATGGAAGAAGGTGGTACACTGGGAGCAGAACCGACACAAAGGAGATGCTTCCGATGAGAACCGCCGTCCGCCGCCATGCGCCTTCCCCTCTGCCCGTCCTGCTGTTTTTGGCCGTTCTGCTGTTTTCCGCGGGACTGGCGGCGGGGTGGGCCGGAGCGTCCGCGATCCAGCCCGCCGCCCGGAGAAACCTGGGCGCGCCCAAGCCCGTCCCCGCTCCCGTCCAGACCGCGCCGCCGGAGCCGCCTCCCACGGCCTCTCCCGTTCCTCCGGCGGACAAGCCCGCCCCGGCGGGGGAGGACTGGCCGCTGCTGCTGGTGAACGGGGAGCACCCTCTGCCGGAGGGCTTCCCGGGGCCGGAGCTGACCCAGCTCAAAAACGGCCACGCCGTGGACAGCCGCGCCTATCCCGCCCTTCAGCGGATGATGGACGATTGCAGGGCGGCGGGGCTTCAGCCCGTGATCTGCTCCTCCTGGCGAAGCTGGGACACCCAGGAGCGGCTGTTCGCCGCCGAGGTGGAGCACTGGCTGGCCCGGGGCTACATACGGCAGGAGGCGGAGGAACAGGCCGCCCGGTGGGTGGCCCGCCCCGGAGCCAGCGAGCACCAGACCGGGCTGGCGGTGGACATCGTGGACCTGTCCTACCAGCTTTTGGATGAGGGGCAGGAGGACACCCCGGTCCAGCGGTGGCTGATGGCCCACTGTGTGGAATACGGCTTCATCCTGCGCTATCCCACGGATAAGGGGGCGGTGACCGGGGTGGGGTATGAGCCGTGGCATTACCGCTATGTGGGGGAGGCGGCGCGGGCCATACTGGCGGGCGGGCTGTGCCTGGAGGAATATCTGGGGGCGTAGCCGCCGAAAAAGACGGGGCGCGGTCCAGGCAGAGTCAGCCGCCTGGACCGCGCCCCATCTTCAGTCATCCCATAAACCGGCGTGCTCAACGCCCCAGAAGGGCCTCCACCTCGGCCCGCTCCGGCATGGAGCGGATGGCCCCCTTCCGGGTGGTGACCAGATAGGCGGCGGTGTTGGCGAAGGTGAGCATTTCCGTCAAATCGGCCTCGGTGAGCCCGTCCAGGCCGCGCTCCAGCACAAAGCTCAGCACGCAGGCGCAGAAGGTGTCCCCCGCCCCGGTGGTTTCAATGGTGCCCCCCAGCTTGCACGCGGGGACGAACACCCGCTTGTCCCCGTAGTAGGAGTAGCTCCCGTCCGCCCCGGCGGTGACGTTGAACAGCTTGATGTTGGGGAAGCGGCCCCGCAGCATGGCCGTGCCCTTGTCGAAGTCCGTCTCCCCGGTCATGAACTCCAGCTCGTTGTCCGCGATTTTCAGAATGTCGCAGTGGGCGAGGCCGTAGGAGATCTGGGTCCGGGCGTCCTCCAGGCTGTCCCACAGGGGCGGGCGCAGGTTGGGGTCGAAGGAGATGAGCGTGCCCCCCGCCTTCGCGGAGCCGATGGCCTTGCAGGTGGCCTGCCGCACCCCCTCGTGGGTCATGGACAGGGTGCCGAAGTGGAAGATCCGGCTGCCCGCGATCACGTCCAGGGGAAGCTCGTCCTCGGTGAGCAGCATATCCGCGCCGGGGTTGCGGTAAAAGGAGAAGTCCCGGTCGCCGTTTTCAAAGGTCTTGACAAAGGCCAGGGTCGTCCGGGCGTCCCGGCCGAATACCAGGTGATCCATGCAGATCCCGGCTTCCGCCCCCACATCGTGGAGCAGATGGCCGAACATATCCTCCCCCACCTTGCCCACAAAGGCACAGGAACGTCCCAGCTTTTTCAGCATGGCCAGCACATTGCAGGGGGCCCCGCCGGGGTTGGCCTCGAACAGGGTGTTCCCCTGGCCGCTGCGCCCGTTCTCGGTGAAGTCGATCAGCAGCTCCCCCAGGGCGGTCACGTCAAACCGTTTCTCACACATCGCTCAGCTCTCCTTCTCGTCAAAAATGGGCCGTACTTCTCCACGCCCGTCAGCGTCTGTCCGTCTCTACGGCCCATTATAATGGGGGGGCGGGGAAATGGCAAGAGCATTTTTTCGGGAAACAGGCCGTCCCCCCGGCAGGGCCGGGGGGACGGTTCAATATTTATTCCGAGATGGGGATCTCCCGGCAGCTGCTGTCCACCACGCCCTTGGACACGACCTTGGCCCCCACGTACCGCTCCAGCAGTCCGGCCAGCTCGTCCAGGGCGGCCTTCAGATCGTCCAGCCGCTCCGGCTCCACGCACTCCATGGCGATGAACTCGGCGGTGGTGGCGTCCTTGATGGCGGTGCGCTTTCCGTCACGCCAGTTCCAGCAGCGGCACACCACCCCGGTCCCGTCGTAGTAGGCCAGCTCGCCGGGCCGGGGCGGATCGGGCTGGTCCGCGCCGATGGGCAGGAAATCCTCACCGCCCGCCATGACGCCCAGGTGGAGGTCGCCGTCAAAGGCGTCCAGGTCCTCCGCGCCGATGGGCAGGGCGTATTTCAGCGAGATGGCGTTGGTGATGTCCACCGTGGGGGCGATGGTGCCCACCGGCTCCCCCTTGGACACCCGCTTCAGCAGGGCCTCAATGGAGCAGCGGACGCCCTTTTTGGTGGGGAACTTCTGGTACGCCTCCCGCCACACCGCCACCGGGCGGTTCTGGGACAGGGGTACGCCATCGTCCAGGTGGGCCAGGGCGGCGGCATTGGCGTTTTTCAGCAGCTCCGCCACCTCCGCCGCCTGCTCCGGCGGGAGCTGGGCGGCCTCGTCGATGCCGGAGACGGAGAGCACGCCGATGGCGGCGTTGGGGAACAGCTCCCAAAAAGAGGGGTCGGCAATAAACTTTTTCAACGCGGGTTCCTCCTTCAAAATGATTTGAATCGGTCTCAGGCGCGGCCCGGGGGAACGGGGGCTTTGGATACTCCGACCAAAAAATAGAACGCCAGATCCTCTATCTCCTGCGGCCTAACGATAGAAGCTCCGGCGTGTCCCTCCTTACCCGGCGGCAAAGAGTTCCCCATTCACTTGTCCTGAGTTTCGTGTATTATACCACGGGCAAACCCAAAAGTCAACCGCCTTCTCCACAAAATTTTCACGCAGATTCCCGGCTTGTGGGAGACGGGCCGGGGCGGACGGCAAAAGACAGCCGCGCGGCGGGTTTACGCCGTGCGGCTGTCCCTCTGACAATGGTTTTCCCCGGCTCCGCGGGTTACGCCGCGCTGTGCCGGGTCCGGTTTTCCTCCGGGCGGAACAGCAGGGTGAGGCACCACAGGGCCGCCAGACCCACGATGGTGTAGATAATGCGGGCCAGCCAGGTGCCGGAGCCGCCGCTGATGAAGGCCACCAGGTCGAAGTTCAGCAGCCCGATAAGCCCCCAGTTCAGCCCGCCCACGATGGACAGGGCCAGGGCGATCTTGTCCAGAAACATCATGGTGCAAACCTCCTTTTTGGTCACAAGGATAGTTTGCGCCGGGACCGGGCCGCTATGCTGGAAAAATTTATTCAGCGGTGACGGTGCGGTTGGTGGGGATGATGCAGACGTAGCTCTTGCCCCGGCCCAGGGTCAGGGGGGAGCCGTCCTCGTTGAAATAGCGCAGCTGCTGGCTGGCGTCCCCCTTCTGCCAGGTGATGGGGACGATTTTTCCGCCGCAGGCGAACCAGCCGCTGCCGGAAGACAGGTCCACCTTGATCCGGCCCGAGCCGTCCACCACGGTGCAGGTGGTCTGCGCCACGATCAGGTTGGTGACCGCCACCTGGGTGTTGTCGTTCCCGTCGAGGTAGGGCTGGCCGTACTCCTCCACCGCGTACAGCCCGGTGGCAGCGTCATAGCGGAACACGCCGGATTTGTAGTTGGAGAAGGGGACGGTGACGGTGAGGGCGTTTTGTCCTCCGGCGGGCGTGCCGTCGTCGGCAAAGGCCATCTCGTACTGGTAGCCCTCCGCGTGGGCGGTCTTGTCCTCCTTGGACAGCATGGCGGCGATGGCCTCGCCGGAGGTGAGCAGGGAGTGTTCCACGGCGTAGCGGTGCCCCGGGATGCGCTCCCGGTCCCGCCAGAACATTCCGGCCCCCGCGTAGGCGTAGGATCCGTTGACCCCGTCCACGGTGAACAGGCCCAGGCGGCTCTTGGTCTCGTAGAACTCGGGACTGCCGCCCGCGTGGATGTAAACGGCGTCATGGCCCTGGGCCAGCTCCCAGTAATACTGCCGGGCGGAGCGGACGGAGCCGATCAGCCCCACCTTTTCCGGGTGCTGGTATACCCCCAGCATCCGGGTGATGCCGCCCTCCGCCAGCACCTCATAGATGATATCCGCCTGACTGTTCCCCTGCTGGGGCAGGGCGGCCTTCAGATTGTTCAGCATGACCGCCACCGGGCGGAGGGCGGACACGTCCTGGTCGCAGGGCAGTCCGGTGAGGGGCTCCCGGATAGGCTCGGGGGTGGGCTCCGGGGTGGCGGTGATCTCGGGGGCGGGGGTCGCCTCCGGGGTGGCGGTGGGTTCGCCGGTGGTATCGCCGCAGGCGGCGGTAAGCAGGAGCAGCAGGGCGGAAAACAGACAGATCGCGCGCTTCATGAAGGTCCCTCCTCAATCTCAACACCCGCCGGCTGGCGTCGGCGTTTCCATCATTGTACCAAATTTGTCGAGAGTTGTAAATGAGAGATTGTGCGAAAAGACAAGTTTTTCCGGAAAACGCCCAGTCCGGCCAGATCTGCCGGGCTTTTTGAGTCCCTTTTCAGAAAAGTGTTGCCGGGATATGACTTTGGCGATTTCTACATAAGC
>CAJUCA010000021.1 GCA_910585265.1 uncultured Oscillospiraceae bacterium
CGGCGGATCTCCCCGGCGATCTTGGGCACGGCGTAGGTGGAGAACTGGGTGCCGTAGGCGGTGTCAAAGCCCCGGATGGCCTTCAGAAAGCCCAGGCACCCCAGCTGGTACAGGTCCTCCGGGTCCACCCCCCGGCCGTAGTACCGCCGGGCCACCGACCAGATCAGCCCGCTGTTGTCCATGAGCAGCCGCTCGCAGGCGTCGTTGTCTCCGGCCTTGGCGGCCTCCAGCAGGGCGGGGGCGTCCAGCCCCCTCATTTCGGGCCGGCCGCCCTGCGGGCGATCCGCTTGCGCATGGTGACGGCGGTGCCCTTCCCCGGCTGGGAGCGCACCTTCAGCCCGTCCATAAAGCTCTCCATGATGGTGAAGCCCATGCCGGACCGCTCCTCCCCCCCGGTGGTGAACAGGGGCGTCCGGGCCTTGTCCACGTCCGGTATGCCCACGCCGGAGTCCTTCACCTGAAGCTCCAGCCACCCCTCCCCGTACAGCCGCAGGCGCAGGGTGATTTTGCCCAGGCGGTCGGGGTAGGCGTGGACGATGGCGTTGGTCACCGCCTCGGACACGGCGGTTTTGATGTCCGCCACCTCGTCCAGGGTGGGGTCCAGCTGGGCGGCGAAGCAGGCCGCGCAGGAGCGGGCAAAGCCCTCGTTGGCGGAGCGGGAGGTAAAGACAACGGTCACCTGATCGATAGCTTTCATCCTATGTACCCTCCTCAATCAAATGGGATCAGCCGCCCCACCCCGGCGGCGTCCAGCACCCGGCGGGCCTGGGCGGGGATGTGGGCGGCCCGCAGGCTCCCCCCGTGCCGCTCCATCTGCCGCAGGGCGCGGAGCAGCACGGCAATGCCCGAGCTGTCCATGAAGGTGACGCCGGACAGGTCCAGGGTCAGGCGGGCGGGGACGCGCTCGGCGATGGCCTGGTCCAGCTGGGCCATCATGTCCCGGGCGGCGTGGTGGTCGATCTCGCCGGACAGGGTGATGGTGAGGCCGCTGTCCTTGCTGGCGACGGTGATGGGCATGGCTTGTCCCCTCTCTGCGAAAAAAATAAGCGCGGTACGGGATGGCTCCCGTATCGCGCTCATTATAACGCGCCCCGCTGGGCGGATTTTGTTGAAGGGATAACCAGGAATTGGAAAATTTACGGGGCCTGCCGGATCACGAAAGCGTCCAGCACCCGGAGCAGGTCGGCCCGGGCCTCCGGCCCATCCGACGCGGTAATGACGGCGGGAATCCCGTTGAGGGAGAAGACGGCCTTGCAGGTGGGGCCCTGGTCGCCGGGGCTGGTGAACTCCATGATCTGGGCCGTCAGGCCGCTGGGCGCGGTGTAGGTGTCCCGGCTCACCTGTGTCCCCTCGGGGAAGCGATAGCCCAGGAACCGCTCGTCCCAGCCCTCCTCCGGGGTGGTCTGGCGGTCGGTGAACAGGCGGGCCTCCACCAGGAGGTTTGTCTCCCCCATCTCGTAACAGCCGTAAACACGGGCACTGGACAGCTCGGGACCGTCGAGCACCACCATAAACGGGCTGTTCACGCCGTCATAGATGTGGCCGAAGCGGGTGGCCGGGGAGTTGTCCAGCACCGGGTTGTCCATCAGGTTGACGCCGATAAACTCCTCCGCCGCCTGCCAGGAGGAGACGGTGCGGATCAGGTTGCCCTTTGCTGTTTTCTGCACTCCCTCCAACGCTTTGATCTGGTCGGAAAGGCTGTCGTAGGGGTGGTAAGCGATGCCGCCTTGCAGATAGGTGATGCCGTCGTCCCCCTCCACAATGGACAGGCCGGAGAAGTGGACTGCCGCCGCCGTCCCGATGAGCACCAGACACAGGCAGGCCGCGATGAGCCCCGCCCGGGCCAGCCTGGGCAGACGCCGCCGGGCGGGGGCCTGGAGGCCGGCCTCCTCAATGAGGTCGGGGGGCAGCTCGGTCATCAGGTTCAAAACGTCCTCTTTTTTCACAGAAAACCCTCCTTTTTCAGCTGTTCGCGCAGCCTGTTCCGGGCGCGGAACAGCGCGCTCTTGGTTTTGCTTACGCTCCACCCCAGGCGGCGGGCGGCGTCCTCCATGCTGTCCCCGTACCAGTAGCGGCGCAGGAACGCGGCCCGCACCCCCTCCGGCTGGGCGCGGAGGAACCGGGCGATGGCGTCCAGCAGGGCGCGGCGGCCCGCCTCCTCCTCGGGGCCGTCCCCCGGCGGCAGGCAGGAGGCCAGCTCCAGGGCCCCCTCGTCCACGGTGGGCGGGCGGCGGCTGTTCTCCCGGCCCATAGCCAGGGCCCGGTTGCGGACAATGGCGGCCAGCCAGCCCTTGAAATGCTCCGGGCAGGCCGGGGGGATGGCCCGCCACACCGCCAGGAAGCTGTCGTTCAGGCACTCGTCCACGTCTCGGGGGTCGGACAGCAGGCGGGCGGCCACGGCGCGGCAGTAGGGGCCGTACTGGTCGGCCAGGGCGGGGACGGCCTCCTCAGAGCGGGCCTGGAACAGGGCGGTGAGCTGGGCGTCCGTCATGGCGGCACCTCCTTTCTGGGGCGTTGGGAACCGGTTCTATCTTTATAGAGTGCCCTGCGGGGCGTCCGGTTGCAGGGATCGGCAAAAAAATTCCCCCACCCTGCGCGGGTGGGGAAAGCGTTTACAATACCTTAGACAAAAAGTCAATGGCGCGCTGTTCCCGGAGCTGTGCGGACACCCCCACCCCGCAGGGGTGGGGGGTTTCCTCACCACACCTTGGACAAAAGCCAATGGCGCGCTGTTCCCGGAGCTGTACGGACACCCCCACCCCGCAGGGGTGGGGGGATTCCTCACAACACCTTGGACAAAAGCCGATGGCGCGCTGTTCCCGGAGCTGTACAGACACCCCCACCCCGCAGGGGTGGGGGTTTTCCTCACCACACCTTGGACAAAAGCCGATGGTGCGCCGCTCCCGGAGCTGTACGGACACCCCCACCCCGCAGGGGTGGGGGTATTTCTCACAACACCTTGGACAAAAAGTCAATGGTGCGCTGTTCCCTGGGATGGGCGAAGAAAGCGTGAGGCTCATCCTGCTCCAGGATCTTCCCCCCGTCCATGAACAGCACCCGGGTGCCCACCTCCCGGGCGAAGCCCATCTCGTGGGTCACCACCACCATCGTCATGCCCTCCCGGGCCAGCTCCTTCATGACTTCCAGCACCTCGCCCACCATCTCCGGGTCCAGGGCGGAGGTGGGCTCGTCAAACAGGAGCACCTTGGGCTTCATGGCCAGGGCCCGGACGATGGCGATGCGCTGCTTCTGCCCGCCGGAGAGCTGGGCGGGGTAGGAATCCGCCTTCTCCTCCAGCCCCACCCGGCGCAGCAACGCCCCGGCCTCCTCCTCCGCCTCCTCCTGCTTCATCAGCCCGGTGCGCACCGGGGCCAGGGTGATGTTTTTCCGGATGGTCATGTTGGGGAACAGGTTGAAGTGCTGGAACACCATCCCCATCTGGCGGCGGATGGCGTTGATGTTCGCCTTGGGGTCGGTGATCTCCACGCCGTCAAAGGTGATCGTCCCGGCGGTGGGGGTCTCCAGCAGGTTGAGGCACCGCAGGAAGGTGGACTTGCCCGAGCCGGACGGCCCGATGACCACCACCTTCTCCCCCGGATCAATATGCTCCGAGATATCGTCCAGCACCAGGTTGTCCCCGAAGGCCTTGGACAGGTGTTTAACGTCGATCACTTTGACCCAGCCTCCTTTCCAGCTTCCCCTGGAGCCAGGTGAGAATTACCACAAAGAATAAGTAGATGCAGGCGATGCCGATGAGGGGCGGCATATAGTCGTAGGTCTTGCCGCCGATGCGGTTGGCGTAGTAGGTCATTTCCGCCGCGCCGATGGCGTTCACCAGGGAGGTGTCCTTGAACAGCGTCACCAGCTCGTTGCCCATGGAGGGCAGGATGTTCTTGAAGGCCTGGGGGATGATGATAAACCGCATGGTGTCGAAGTAGCCCAGCCCCAGGGAGCGGCCCGCCTCGGACTGGCCCGGGTCCACGCTCATCAGCCCGCCCCGGATGATCTCCGAGATGTAGGCCCCGGCGTTGACGCCCATGCCGATCATGCCCACCATCACCTTGTTGCGCTCCCCCCGGAGAATGACGAAGGCCCAGATGAGGATCTGCACCATCATGGGGGTGCCCCGGATCACGGTGGCATACACCTTGCAGATCAGGTTCACCAGCCCCAGGGCGGGGTTGCGGCGGCCGGGACGCTGCTGATCGTGGGCGGTGCGCACCATGGCTACGAACAGGCCCAGCACAAGGCCCATGGCGATGGAGACCAAGGTGATCTCGAAGGTGACCACCAGCCCCTTGAGGTACATCTGCCAGCGGTCGGCCTCCACAAAGGCGGTATAAAACCGGGGGGCCAGCTTCATCAGCCATTGGACAAATGGAAGGCCGTACAGCCAGTCAATCAGCGGTTGGAGCATGGAGGTATTCCCCTCTCAAGTGTTGTAAGGCAGGGGCGGCCCGTCAGAGCCGCCCCTGCTTGGAGCAATTTCCGTTCGGTTCGAGAATCAGTCAGCCTTGATGTACTTATCCACAATGCCCTGGAAGGTGCCGTCCGCCTTCAGCTCGGCCAGGGCGGCGTTCACCGCCTCCAGCAGGGCGGTGTTCCCCTTCTGGAAGCCGATGGCGTAGTCCTCGTTGGCATACTCGGTTTCCAGAATCTTCAGGCCCTCGTTGGCGGCCATATACTCCTGGGCGGGGCCGTTGTCGATGACCACCGCGTCGATGGTGCCCGCCAGCAGATCCATGATGGCCAGGGCACCCGTCTTATAGACGGTGACGTGCTCCTCACCGTAATCATCGGCACAGTAGCTGGCGCCGGTGGTGCCGTCCTGGGTGCCGATCTTATCGGCGTTGGCCAGATCGTCCTTGGTCTGGATGGGAGAGTCCTCTTTGACAATGATCACCTGGATGCCGGTGGCATAGCTGTCGGAGAAGTCCATCACCTTCTGGCGCTCGGGGTCATTGGCGGTGATGGCGGCCATGGCGATGTCGCTCTCGCCGTTCTGGACGGCCAGCAGGGCGGGGGTGAAGTCCATGTCATCCACCACCAGCTCCAGGCCCAGCTTCTTGGCGATGGCCTCGGCCACCTCCACGTCGATGCCCTCGTAGCCGCCGTCGTCCTTCTTCATCTCATAGGGAGGGAACGCGGCGTTGGTAGACATATGTAACTTGCCTTCCTCCACGGTGGTGAAGGACGCGGGGGCGTTGGTGGGCTCCTCGGTGGGGTCGGACGGGGTCTGGGTTTCGGCGGGCTTGGTCTCAGGGGGCTGGGTGGGGTCCCCCGCGCTGGAGCAGGCAGTCAAGGCCAGAGCCATGGTCAGGGCCAGCAGGAGGGCCGTCAGCTTTTTCATCGTTTTCATTTCATTCATCTCCATTGAATAGAATGCGGGACAACCCGCCCGGTCAGGGGGTTGTTGAGAGAGAGTATACATTCTATTCACAAAAAATGCAAGCATTATTTTGCATATTCCTGCATTTCATGGATACTGTGGAATTTGCGATGAATAAAACTGTATTTTTATGCAATGTGTCCCAAGGAACAGCGGGCCGATCAGTCGAACGCCAGCCCCAGCCAGCCCTCCTGCCCCGCCGTCCACCGGGCGGGGGCCTTCCCCGCCAGCCACCGCACCGCCCCGAAGGGCCTCCCCTCCCCCGGTTCCGCCGGGACCCGAACCGTCACCGCCGCCCCGCACAGGGCGGCGCAGGCCCCGGCCCCCTGCTCCGTGTCCGATTTGGCGCACAGCAGCTCCTTCACCACCGGACTGCCGGGCCAGTTCTCCACGGCGGCGCAGCCGGGGCCGTGGGCCAGCTCCAGGCGGTACAGCCCGCTGCCGGGATGGGGGCACAGCCCCCGCTGAAAAGCAAGCTGTCCGGAGTTGTAGACGGTGTGGGCGCGGCCCGCCAGCAGCCCCTCCCGCAGGACGGCGTACTCCTCCGGGGACACCTCCGCCGCCGGGGCGGGGGCGGGCTGTGCCGCCGCCTCCCGGAGGGAAAACCCCGGCCGGAACCCGTTTTTGGCAAAAAAACCGAACAGCTCCGGCTCCGCCGGGACGGTGAGCAGGCATTCAAAGCCCCGGTTCCGGGCCAGCCCCGCCGCCGTCTCCACGAGCATGGACGCCCAGCCCTCCCCCCGGCGGGCGGGGGCGCAGGCCAGGGCGTAGACATACCCCGCCCGCACTGGGGCGTCCGCCCCGAAGGACAGGTACACCTGGGGCAGGGCCAGCATGGCCCGCAGCTCCCCGTCCTCGGTGAGCACCAGGGGGCCGCCGGGGCCGCACAGGCGGTAAAAGTCCCGCTGAACGTCCGGGCCGTCTCCGAAGGTGTCCGCCCACAGGGCCCCGGCGGCGGCAAGCTCTCCCTCCCGGGCCTGGTGGATCTGGATCATGCCCGCACCTCCCGGGCGGTGTGCTTCACCAGCAGAAGGTCCGGGTAGTAGGACAGCTTGGCCTTCCGCAGGCCCTCCAGCCCCATGTCGTCCTCCCGGTTGAGCCATTTCACCTGGGGGTGCCGCTCCCGGACGAACCGGGCCAGCTCCCGGTTGATGGCGGGATAGGCCCCCTGTATGTCCCCGAAGGACTTCTCGAAGTTCACGCCGAACACCTCCGGGGTGATCAGCCCCCCCAGGGAAAAGGCCACCGGGGAGCCGTCCGCCCGGATGAGCGCGCCCTCCAGCCCCAGCTTGTCCATGTGGTACAGGGCCTCGATGAGGGCGATGGTCTCCTCGGACACGGAGTCCCCGTCCTCCCCCGCCTCCTCCTGGCGGATGGCGGCCCACTGCCGCTCCAGCTCCACGCACTCGGGGACGTTGGCGGGGGTGATCTCCTCCAGCAGCCAGTCGGGGAACTGGTCGTCGAAGCGGCGGATGTGGTTGCGCTTGGCGTGGAGCTTTTTCCCCGGCAGGTCGGCCAGACGGTTGATATCGTAGAGGTAGTCGAAGCCGTCCCGGTCCTCCTCAAAGGCAAAGCGGCCCGGGCAGGCTTCCTCCAGCGCGGCCCGCTGGGCCTCCGTGACGCACACCAGGGTGAGGGGCACGCCGTTGGCGGCGGCGTCCTGGGCCAGGGCGTCCACGGCGGGGGCCAGGGGGCCGCTCCCGGCGGGGTAGAGGTAGCACAGACCCAGCTTTCCCTGAATCCGCACCAGCAGGCGGCCGCCGCACCGGGCGATCTGCTGGGGCCACGCCCGGCTCCACAGGTAGATGCTGGCGAAGCTGTACTCGCAGGCGGGGTCGGCCTCGGCGGACAGCAGGGGCTGGACCCACTGGCGGTCCTCAAACTGGGGACATTCAAAGGTGAGCATACAATCCATTCCTTTTCTTGGCGTACAAATATGATTATGCTGCATAAAAAGCTGTTTAGTCCGCCTTATAAACGGAAACCTCATATTTCCCGACAAAATTGGTACACTTAGCTGTCAAAGTATAGGTATCCGAACTGTCTAACGTGAGCAGTTTTTCCAAGGCACCCGCCTGATCCAGGATGTATACTTCATTACCAGCCGAATCAGACAGGATGATGTCTAAATCTCCGCTTACAATGTCAGAACGGAATGAAAATCTGACTTTTTGGTTTGCATCTCCCAAAAACGCAATATCAGAAACCGTCGTGGTCTGTTCTGAATAGCTGTTGCGCATACTGCCCAACGGCTTAGGGCGCGACAGCAGATAAACGCCCGCTGTCACAACAATCAAAACGATCACCGTTGCTATGATACCTTTCTTTTTCATTTCAGAACCTCCTCTTTCCAGCTCAGATCTGTTGAACGCGTATCAGCATATCACAGCCGCAGTTAAAACGCAACGGAAAAAACACGCCGCCGGGGGCCTCCCGGCGGCGTGCAGCTGTATTCACGTTCGGATTGGCCGCGCGCTATTTGGCGTACTCTATCGCCTTCGTCTCCCGGATCAGATTCACCTTGATCTGCCCCGGGTACTCCAGCTCATCCTCGATCTTCTTGGCGATCTCCCGGGCCAGCAGCACCATCTTGTCCTCGGGGATGGCCTCCGGGTTCACCATGATGCGCACCTCCCGGCCCGCCTGGATGGCGAAGGCCTTGTCCACCCCGGCGAAGGAGGAGGTCAGCTCCTCCAGCTTCTCCAGCCGCTTGATGTAGTATTCCACATTCTCCTTGCGGGCTCCGGGACGGGCGGCGGAAATGGCGTCGGCGGCCTGCACCAGACAGGCCACGATGGTCCGGGCCTCCACGTCGCCGTGGTGGGCCTCGATGGCGTGGATCACGTTCTCGCTCTCCCGGTACTTCCGGGCCAGCTCCACGCCGATCTGCACGTGGGAGCCCTCCACCTCGTGGTCGATGGACTTGCCCAGGTCGTGGAGCAGTCCCGCCCGCTTGGCCTCCGCCACGTTCACGCCGATCTCGGCGGCCAGCAGCCCCGCCAGCTGGGCCACCTCGATGGAGTGGTTGAGCACGTTCTGCCCGAAGCTGGTGCGGTAGTGCTGGCGGCCCAGCAGCTTGACAAGCTCCGGGTTCAGGCCGTGGACGTTGGTCTCGAACACCGCCCGCTCGCCCTCGGCCCGGATGGTGGCGTCCACCTCCCGCTTGGCCTTCTCCACCATCTCCTCAATGCGGGTGGGGTGGATGCGGCCGTCCAGGATCAGCTTCTCCAGGGCCAGCCGGGCGATCTCCCGGCGCACCGGGTCGAAGCAGGACACGGTGATGGCCTCGGGGGTGTCGTCGATGATCAGATCCACCCCGGTCATGGTCTCCAGGGTGCGGATGTTCCGGCCCTCCCGGCCGATGATCCGCCCCTTCATCTCGTCGTTGGGCAGGGGCACCACGGACACCGTGGCCTCCGCCACGTGGTCGGCGGCGCACCGCTGGATGGCCAGGGCGATCTGCTCCCGGGCGTAGGTCTCCGCCTCCTCCTTGTAGCGGGCCTGGATCTCCTTGAGCTTCAGGGCCTGCTCGTGGGTGACGTCGTCCTCCAGCTGCTCGATGAGATACCGCTTGGCCTCCTCGGTGGTCAGGCCGGATATGCGCTCCAGCAGCTCCAGCTGGCTGTTCTTCAGCCCGTCCAGCTCCACCTTCTCCCGCTCCAGCTGGGCGATCCGGGCGGTGACGTTTTCCTCCTTGCGCTCCAGGTTCTCCAGCTTGCGGTCCAGGTTCTCCTCCTTGGAATTCAAGCGGTTCTCCTGACGCTGGATCTCATTGCGGCGGTCCTTGACCTCCTTGTCGAACTCCCCCCGGGCCTTGAGGATCTCCTCCTTGGCCTCCACGGTGGCCTCCCGCTTCTTGCTCTCGGCGGACTTGATGGCGTCGTTGATGATCCGGCGGGCCTCCTCCTCGGCGGAGCCGATCTCCCGCTCGGCGGCGGCCTTGCGCCGCTGGTAGCCGGCCACCGCCCCGACGGCGAGGCAGAGCAGTCCGACGGCAATGGCGATGATCACGGTTACAAAGACTGGCACTTGCATCTGGGTTCCACACCTCCTGTTTCTTCTTTTTTCGTAAATTCAGGCGCAAAATAACACGCGATGCGTGAATAGACGCACCGCGATAATTGAAAAACCGCCCAAAGGGACATGGGCGCAGTATTTGAGTGTCAACAAATCTATGACGGGCTTCGTATAGACCTATATATACACGCCCCAGAGGGCGCAAACGCTCAAACGGCAAAAAAGCGCGGCGGCTTTTCAAAATTATCCTCATCCATTATATAGGCAGGCCGCCTCGCCGTCAAGTGGAAATGTGAAAGTTTCATGAACATTCCAAATTTTTTCTGTGTAAATTGTGCAGGGCCCCGCCCCGGCGGAAAAGGGCGCGGCCCCGGGCAGGTCAAGCATCCGGATTCCGCAGGTGCTCCGGGATGGAATCGTCGTCCTCAATCCACTCCTTCTCCACGTCCACCACCCGGTATTCCGCGGCGGTGTCCCGGATCACCACCCGGGCGATGCCCGCGTTGATGATGAGGCGGCGGCACATGGAGCAGGAGGTGGAGCCGGGGACCAGCTCCCCCGTGGCCGGGTCCTTGCAGGCCATGTAGAGGGTGGCCCCCAGCACCTCCCGCCGGGGGGCGGAGATGATGGCGTTGGCCTCGGCGTGGACGGAGCGGCACAGCTCGTACCGCTGGCCCGAGGGGATGTTCATGGCCTCCCGGGCGCAGTAGCCCAGATCGCCGCAGTTCTTCCGCCCCCGGGGCGCGCCGTTGTAGCCGGAGGACACGATCTCGTCGTTCTGGACGATGATGGCCCCGTAGCACCGCCGCATACAGGTGGAGCGTTCCAGCACGGTGGCGGCGATATCCAGATAGTAGTTCTGCTTGTCGATGCGGCCCATGAAAATCCCCCGTTTCTGTTTTTATGGGGAGAGTATACCATTTTTCCGCCCCCGCCGCAACGGAAATTTACAGCGGCCCCCGGCCCAGCTTCTCCCCGACCACCGCCATCTGCTCCGCCGTGGGCGTCCAGTCCAGGGTGATTTCCACCACCCGATGGGGGTAGCACAGCACATAGTGCTCCAGCGTCTGGCCGTTTAGGACGTACCGGTACGCCTCCTGCGCCCCCCAGGGGGCGGGGTCTACAGGGGTGTAGCGGCTGTCTCCCCCCAGGTAATGATCCCGGCACAGGCCGTACAGGGCGGGCACCTTCACCACCGTCACGTCGTAGCGCAGGCTATGCGTCATTTCCCCATAGATCCGGGGGTAATCCGAGACCTGGAGGAGGGCCAGCAGAGGGGAGGAGATCCGGAACTGCCACCGGCTGTAGTGGTCCGGGTCCATCTCCACCAGATCCGTCACCGACAGGGGCAGCTCCTCCGCCCTGGGGTTGGGGCGGCTGTTCAGCCCCCGCACCACAAGCCAGGGGATGGCCGCCGCAAACAGGATGGACAGCACCACGCAGGCGGCCAGGGTGCCCCTCAGATTGGCCTTGGCGGACACACCGGCCCCCTTCAGCAGCTTCCGGACGCCCAGGACGGCGGCTATTATCCCTATGACTCCCAGCATGGACACCGCCGCCAGACCGCCCAGGCCGTCCTGGAACATCCCGGCCAGGCACCACGCCCCCGCCGGGAGCAGGATGGCCAGCAGGAGCCGCTGGAGCCAGACCCGGCTCCGGGTGGGCAGGAACTCCCCCCGCTCCGCCGCCCGCCGCGCCCGCCCCCGCCAGCGGAAGTAGGAGCAAAGCTCCACGGTACAGTTCACCAGGATCAGCGTATAGGCCACCAGGGCCAGCAGGGTGCCGCCGCTGGCCAGGGTGAGGACGGGATTGTCCCAGAACCGCCACAGGAACAGCCCCAGGTTCAGCACCGCCACCCCCAGCAGCAGGAAATTGGCCGGCAGGACGGTCTTTTTCGCCGACTGGTGGATGGCCTCCACCTCCAAAGCCGGGTCGGTGTCGATGGGCGTGGGGTTCTCCCCCTGGTGGTAGAACACCTGCATCTGGCCCGACGAGCCCGCCAGCGTCCAGCCCGCGTGGGCGCACAGGTCATAGAACTCCTCCTGCCGTTCCGAGGGGTAGGGGTCATATATGGTGGCTTTGGGGAAATAGCACACGCTGAAGGTGATCCGCCTGGGCTCGATCCTCCGGTAGTGCCAGAGAAACTGGCCCAGCCCGCACAGCAGCCAGCCCCGCTCCGCCATCCGGGCCAGGTGTTTCTCGATTCCGGTGTGGTCATAGAAGGAATACAGGCTCATCTGCCGTTTCGTCTCTCTCATGGTTCGTCCTCCTCTCCGAAGGCCCGGCGGTAGTCCTCCGCCTGGGCCTCAATCCGTTGGTACTCCTGGGCCAGCCGCCGCCTGCCGGATTCGGTCAGCAGGTAGCTGCGGCGGCGGCCCTCGGTCCGGGTCTCCCGGATCATGCCCTCCTCCCGGAACTGCTCCAGCAGGTTGTAGAGCGTCCCGGAGCCCACGCTCACCCGCCCCCCGGTCATGGCGGGCACCTGATCCAATATGTCCATGCCGCAGCGTTCCTCCCGGAGGCACAGCAGGACATAGAACATCTGCTCCGTCAGGGTGCTGAATTTTTCCCTTGGCATGGCACCGCCTCCTATTCTCGATATTCGAGTATCCTGCCCCCATTATATAGTCAGCACACTTGAAAATCGGTATCCTACCGATTTTCAAAACAGCGGCTGTGCCGCTGTAGGCAAAGCCTGTGCGCTGACTATGAAATCTGACGCAAGGCCGCTTTGCGGCCTGTGCGGCACTGACGTGCCGCACAAGTGAAAAAGAAGTGTACACTTCTTTTTCACTGCGTCAATTATAATCTCGAATATCGAGTTTGTCAAGGGGGAGCGGCCGGGACATGGAAAAATCCGGCTCCCTGCCGGAAAAAAGATCCTTGCGTCCCGCCCTCCGCGCTGATATAATAAAAGATAGTTTTATTGATTTACTTCGATGAAAAGGAGCCGAGCCTCATGCTGGATATTTCGTTCACCCCCAACCCCAATCCCAAGCCCCGTCCCGACCCGGACACCCTGGTGTTCGGCAAGACCTTCACCGACCATATGTTCCTGATGAACTACGACGCGGGCCAGGGCTGGCACCACCCCCGGGTCGAGCCCTACGGCCCCCTGCCCTTCGAGCTGTCCTGCATGGTGTTCCACTACGCCCAGGAGATCTTCGAGGGCATGAAGGCCTACCGCACCCCCGAGGGGAAGGTGCGGCTGTTCCGCCCCTATGAGAACGCCCGCCGGATGAACTCCTCCTGCCGCCGCCTGTGCATCCCGGAGATCCCGGAGGAGGACTTCGTGCAGGCCGTGAAGGCGGTGGTGTCCGCCGACCGGGACTGGGTGCCGGACAAGGCGGGCACCTCCCTCTATATCCGCCCCTTCATCATCGCCACCGACTGCTCCCTGGGCGTCCACGCCTCCCGGAGCTACCTGTTCGCCGTCATCTGCTGCCCGGTGGGGGCCTACTACCCGGAGGGCATCAACCCGGTGAAGATCTACGTGGAGGACCAGGACGTGCGGGCGGTGAAGGGCGGCACGGGCTTCACCAAATGCGGCGGCAACTACGCCGCCTCCATCCGGGCCGGAGAGCGGGCGGAGGAGCAGGGCTTCTCCCAGGTGCTGTGGCTGGACGGCGTCCACCGGAAGTATATCGAGGAGGTGGGCTCCATGAACGTGATGTTCAAGATCGGCGGCACGGTGGTGACGCCGGAGCTCACCGGGTCGGTTCTGCCCGGCATCACCCGCAAGAGCTGCCTGGAGCTGCTGCGGGACTGGGGCTACAGCGTGGAGGAGCGGCTGGTCTCCGCCAGGGAGCTGTTTGACGCCGCCCAGACCGGGAGCCTGGAGGAGGCCTGGGGCACCGGAACGGCGGCGGTGGTGTCCCCCATCGGCCTGCTGGCGGAGGGCGAAACCAGGGTGGAGGTCGGCGGCGGGCAGATCGGCCGTCTGACCCAGCGGCTGTATGACACCCTCACGGGCATCCAGTGGGGCACCGAGCCGGACCCCTACGGCTGGATGGTGCCTGTGGAATAACGGCAACACAAAATCCCGGCCCATGGGCCGGGATTTTGTCCTGCGTGTCCCCTGGACAGGGGGCAAACCCCGGAAGGCCGTTCCTTTCCCCCCGGGGTCTGGTATACTATCTTACAATACGGCATGGGAGGCCGAGGAAGATGAAGCACATTCTGGACGCGCCCTTTTTGGTGGAGCTGGCCCGCACCGCCGCCCATATGTACGCCCACGGCTGGGACGAGCGCAACAGCGGCAATATCAGCGTCCTGCTGGACGGGGCGGAGGCGGAGCAGTACGTGGACCCGGACGCGGTGCTCCGGGACATCCCCACCGGCTTTGAGGCCCCCGCCCTGGACGGGAAGTATTTCCTGGTGACGGGCGCGGGCAAATACTTCAAAAACGTGGGGGACGACCCCGCCCTCAACCTGGGTCTGGTGCGGCTGGCGGAGGGCGGACGGACCGCCCGGCTCCTGTGGGGCCTCACCGACGGCGGAAGCCCCACCTCCGAGTTCCCCGCCCACATGATGAGCCACGGGGCGCGGCTGGCGCAGGACCCGGACAGCCGGGTGGTGATGCACTGCCACCCCTCCAACCTGCTGGCCATGACCTACGTCCACGACCTGGACAGCCGCGCCTTCACCCGGACCCTCTGGCGTATGTGCACCGAGGGCATCCTCGTGTTCCCCGACGGGGTGAACGTGCTGCCCTGGATGCTGTGCGGCACCAACGAGATCGGCGCGGCCACGGCGGAGCGGATGGCCGACGCCCGCCTGGTGGTGTGGGCCCAGCACGGCATTTACGGCGCGGGCCGCAGCCTGGACGAGACCTTCGGCCTCATTGAGACGGCGGAGAAGGCGGCGGAGATCTACCTGAAGATCGCCCACCTGCCCCGGTTGAACACCATCACCGACGGCCAGCTGCGCCAGCTGGAGCAGCGTTACGGCGTCCGGGCCAGACCCGGCTGGCTGGACTGATCCGCCGCCGCACCGCTCCCAAAACGCCCAGCGGGGCGGGAGGCCCATGGCCTACCGCCCCACAGCGGCCCGGATAAACTCCCGGAACAGCGGGTGCGCCCGGTTGGGCCGGGACTTCAGCTCCGGGTGGAACTGGCACGCCGCGAACCAGGGGTGCCCCGGCAGCTCCACCACCTCCACCAGCCGCCCGTCCGGGGACAGGCCGGACAGGGCCAGCCCCGCCCGGGTCAGCTCCTCCCGATAGCCGTTGTTGAACTCATAGCGGTGGCGGTGCCGCTCCTTGATCTCCAACGTGCCGTAGACAGCCGCCGCCAGAGACCCCTCGGCCAGACGGCAGGGATAGCTTCCCAGCCGCATGGTGCCCCCCTTGGCGGTCACTCCCACCTGATCGGGCATCAGGTCGATGACGGGATAGGGCGTCCGGGGGTCCAGCTCGGAGGAGTGGGCCCCCGTCAGGCCGCACACGTTCCGGGCGAACTCCACCACCGCCAGCTGCATCCCCAGGCAGATGCCCAGGAAGGGCACCCCCTTCTCCCGGGCGTACCGGATGGCCTCCAGCTTCCCGTCAATGCCCCGGCTGCCAAACCCTCCGGGCACCAGAATGCCCTGAACCCCGGCCAAGAGCCCGTCCGCCGTCTCCGCCGTCACCTCCTCCGAGTTCACCCAGCGGATCTCCACGGACACACCGTTCCCGATCCCGCCGTGGGTAAGGGCCTCCGCCACCGACAGATAGGCGTCGTGGAGCCCCACGTACTTGCCCACCAGGGCGATGGTCACGCTCCCCTGGGGGTGCTTGGCCTTGTGCACCATGGTGGCCCACTCGGTGAGGTCCGGCGCGTGGCAGATCAGCCCCAGCCGCCGCACCACCACATCCGCCAGCCCCTCCCGCTCCAGCATCAGGGGCACCTCGTACAGCAGCTCCGCCGTCAGGTTGGGGATGGCGTGATCCGCCGGGATATTGCAGAACAGGGAGATTTTATCCAGAATCTCTCGGGGGATGGGGGAATCGCTGCGGCACATGATCACATCGGGCTGAATGCCCAGGCTGAGCAGCTCCTTGGCGGAGTGCTGGGTGGGCTTGGACTTCAGCTCCCCGGAGCCGGGGATGGACACGATGAGGGACACATGGATAAACATCACGTTCTGCCGCCCCCGCTCGGCGGCCACCTGCCGGATGGCCTCCAAAAAGGGCTGGCTCTCAATGTCGCCCACGGTGCCGCCGATCTCCACAATGGCCGCGTCCACATCGGGGGCCTCCAGAGCGTAGATGTGCCGCTTGATCTCGTCGGTGATGTGGGGGATGATCTGCACCGTGCCCCCTAAATAGTCCCCCGCCCGCTCCCGGTTGAGGACGTTCCAGTAGACCCGCCCGGCGGACACCGAGGAGTTGAAGGTGAGGTTTTCATCGATGAACCGCTCGTAGTGGCCCAAATCCAGGTCGGTCTCCGCCCCGTCGTCGGTGACGAACACCTCCCCATGCTGGTAGGGGGACATGGTGCCCGGATCCACGTTGAGGTAGGGGTCCAGCTTCTGCACCCGCACCCGCAGGCCCCGCTGCTTCAAAAGTCGGCCCAGGGACGCCGCCGTGATCCCCTTACCCAGCCCGGACACCACGCCTCCGGTGACAAAGATGAATTTCGTACCCGCTGTCATAGCCATTCCTCCCCTGGGGCGGGTGACGCCCCATTGCCGGACGTCCGGTCCGGCCCTCCGGTTTTGATGGAACGGCTTATTTTACGCCCCGCCGGAGGACAAGTCAAGGGACGAACCCCACAAAATCCGGCGGCCCCGTGCCGCCGTCTCCGGCTGGCGCGGCAGGCGGGGCGGCGTTGGAGCGGCGGGTGAACGTTTTTTCATTCTTCCCTTGAGCCGCGGCGGGAAATGTGGTATGATGTTGAGAAAACGCCGGGGAGGGCCCCCTCCTCCCCCGGTATCCGCGAAGGGAGGAAAAGGGATTGGACAGCTTTTTTGCCCTGTTTTTCCGGTTCTCCTTCGGCCTTTTGTGCCACGCGCTGCTGCTCCCCCTGATCACCCCCTGCCGCTTCGGCCGGCGGGCCTGCCGCTGGGCGTGGCTGGGGGTGTCCGCCCTGGGCTCCCTCCTGGCGGTGCCCCTCATCCTGCTGGTGGACAGCGTGGGCGTGCTGTTCGTGCTGGAGGCCGCCTTTACCCTGGCCCTGTACTGCGCGGCCTATATGTTCCTGTCGGAGGGCAGCCGGATGCGCAGCCTGTTCATGTTCTCCGTATACGGAACCTATTTCATGTTCCTGCTGGCCTTTGCCAGCTGCCTCTCCCAGGTGTTTTTCAACGGGAGCCACTATGCCACCGCCGCCATCCGCACCCTGTTCATGGCCCTCTACGGACTGAGCCTGCGCTTCAGCCCCCTGGTCCGCCGCCTCCGGGCCACCTCCCAGCTCAGCGTGGGCTGGCGCAGTCCCGCGGTGTTCTCCTGCTCCTCCTGCCTGACGGTGTACGCCGCCGCCCTGATCTTCTCCATTCTCCAGCTGGACCCGGGCATCCGCCTGGGCATCACCGGGGTGCTCGCCGCCCTGATCACCTCCGCCTACGCGGTGTCGGGCCGCATGATCCTGCTCCTGGGCCGGGAGCAGGCCGCCCGGGAGGCGGAGACCCAGCGGAAGCTGATGGAACGCCAGCTGGCCGCCGAGCGGGAATACGTGGCCCAGGCCAAGGCCCACCGCCACGATATGCGCCACCACACCGCCCTCATCCAGGCCTACCTGGACCGGGGGGACACCGGCGGGGCCAAGGAATACCTCTCCCAGTGGCAGGCCCAGCTGGACGCCGCCGCCCTGGACCACTACTGTGAGAACACGGTGGCCAACGCCCTGCTGCGGCTCACGGCATGGCGGTGCCGGGAGGGGGACATCCCCTGCCAAATCCAGGCCGTCATCCCCGAGGAGCTGCCCCTCACCGGGCCGGAGCTGACGGCGGTGCTGGGCAATATCCTGGAAAACGCCTGGGAGGCCGCCGGGGCCGCCCGCGACCCCAGCCTGTCCGTGTCCGCCCGGCCCCAGGGGGGCTTCCTGCTGGTGGAGGTAAAAAACGCCGTGTCCGGGGAGACCCGGTTCGAGGGCGGCCTGCCCGTCACCACCAAGGCGGCGGGGGGCCAGGGCCTGCGGAACGCCCAGCGCACCCTAAAACGCCACGGCGGGCTGCTCCAGTGCGCCCGGGAGGGGGACACCTTCCTCACCCGCGCGCTTTTACCCCTCTGAGAGGCTGAAAAAGCCGCCGTCCGGCACAAGCCGGAGGGCGGTTTTGTTGAACGGTGTCCAGGCAGGGCGGCTCACTGGGCCTTCAGCACCCCCAGGGCCCGCCGCAGGCGGGGGAGGACGTAGGGGAAAAAGTCCCGGTAGGCGGCGCAGTAGTAGTTCTGGCCCAGCCCCTCCGGCCCCTCCAGCCGGTCCCGGCGGCACCCGTTGCGGCACAGGGGATACCACTGGCACTCCCGGCACTCCGCCGGAACCCGCCGGGACTCCCGGAGGAAGCCCAGCTCCTCCCTGGCCCGGTCCAGCTCCGCCCAGCTGTTTTCCAGGATATTGCCCAGGCGGTATTCGTCCAGCCCGTAGAAGTCGCAGGGGTAGACGCTCCCGTCCGCCTCCACCAGGTACTGGAGGCTGCACCGCCCCGTCATGGAGCACTGCTCCGGCTCCCGGCCGTCCAGCATCCACAGCAGGTTGTCGAAGTACCGGATGGACCAGTACCGCCCCCGCTCCAGCTCCCCGTACCACAGGTCGAACAGGGTCTTTAAGAACGTCCCGTACTGGGCGGGGCCCAGGGAATAGCCCTGCCCGCCCCGCTCCTCCATCAGGGGGTCCAGGCAGGGGATATACTGCTGGAACCGGAACCCCGCCCCGCACAGGGCGGTGAACACGCTGCGGATGTGCCGGGCCAGATAGCCCGTCACCACGGTGAGGACGTTGAACTCCACCCCCTCCCGCTCCATCAGGCGGGCCGCCCGGACCACCCGGTCATAGGTGCCCTTGCCCGCCCCGTCCCGGCGGAAGCGGTCGTGGCAGTCCCGGCTCCCGTCCAGGGAGAGGCCCGCCAGGAAGCGGTTTTCCCGGAGGAAGCGGCACCACGCCCCGTCCAGCAGGGTGCCGTTGGTCTGGAGGGCGTACCGCACCGCCAGCCCCCGGGGCACCGCCTGCCCCACCCGCTCCGTAAAGTCCCGGTAGAAGTCCAGCCCCGCCAGGGTGGGCTCCCCCCCCTGAAACAGGAAGGAGACGGACCCCTCCGCCGCCCCCGCCGCCTTTTCGATGAGGGCGTGGCTCACCTCCCTGGACATGAGGCCGTAGTTGGGCACCGACCTGGCCCCGGCCTCGTCGGCGTAAAAGCAGTAGGCACAGCGCAGGTTACAGCCGCTGGAGGCGGGCTTCAGGAGAATACTCAGGGGCGGCATGGCAATCCCTTCCTTTCGCGCGCAGCCGAAGCTGCCGGATTTCCTTTGTGAGGGGGGCCGCGGCCCTCCCTTACTCCTATGATGGCCCCTTTTTTCCCGTTTGTCAAGGGCCGCCTCCCGCCCCCGCCCGGAAAAAGCTATTGCCATCGGCGGCGGAATCGTATATAATGTATCTGTCGAAAGACCTTCCGCCCCGTTTTGAGAGGAGGAGCTGTGCTTGGACGACACCAAAACAAGAATCCTCTCCGCCACGATGAAGGCCGTCCGTCAGTACGGCCTGGAGGGGGCCCGGGTGCAGAATATCAGCGGCCTGGCCGGGATCTCGCCGGGGGCCATGTACCGCTACTTCAAGAGCAAGGACGAGCTGCTGGCGGCCTGCTTCACCTATGTGGACCAGCAGGCGGCGGCCATCTTTGAGGACCTGCGCTTCAGCCCCATGGCCATGCGCACCGACCCCATGGGGGTGGTGAAGGACCTGTGGCTGCCCTATTTCCGCTTCTGGGTGGCCCACCCGGACGAGACGGTGTTTTACCACCGCTTCCGGGACAGCGCGGCCTTCCCCAGGTTTTACAAAAGCTACAACGTCAGCCACTTCCAAGCCTTCGGCGGCATGGTGCGGGCCTTTATGAACACCTTCCCCGGCCTGCGCCGGATCAACCAGGACGTGCTGTGGCTCCACGTGCTGACCAGCACGGTGATGTACGCCAAGTACGTGGTGGAGGGCCTGCTCCCCAACAGCCAGGAGACGGAGGACACGGTATTCCAGTTTTTGTCCGTGGGCCTCAGCGGCTGCCTGCGGCCTGAGCAGGCGGAGTCCGGCAGATAAGAACCTGTATTCACAGCCGGGGATGCCGTCGGCCCGAGGGATTGTTCCGTCAGGCAAGGCGAATTTTCGCCGGAATACTTTGTGTATTGCAAGAAAATTCAACGCGGCATGGCGGAAAAAGACCCGCCCAGACGGCGTTTGAGGTTGTGAATACAGGTTCTAAGAAGCTGTACCAATAGCCGAAGTATTCAGATTCGCGAGTCAGAATTGCCGGTGGCAAGGCGAAAAATCGCGGGAATACTTTGTGTATTTCAAGATTTTTCAACGCGGCCAGCGGCATTTCTGGCCGTTAAGCTGGGTGCTGAGGCGATTGGTACAGCTTCTAAGCCTTCACTTTCAAAGCCTCCCCCGCCATGGTGCTCCAGCAGGGGGAGCAGGGCCGCGCAGCCAGAAAAAATCCGGCGTTGGGACAGCCGTCCCCGCGCCGGATTTTGATGCTTTCCCGCTCAAAACTCCACGCCCTCCCGGGCGGGGACGCCCCGGTGAAAGGGGTGCCGGTGGCAGCGCATCTCGGTGCTGTAGTCCGCCGCCTCCCCCATCCAGTCCGCCGGACGCCGCCCGGTGAGGGCCAGCTCCTGCCCCGCCCGCTTCTCCAGCACCGCCTTGCGCAGCAGCTCCCGGTCCACCAGATCCGTTTCCCAGGCGGCGCACGCCTCGTCCAGCACCAGCAGATCCCCGTCCAGCTCCAGGGCTTGGCGCAGGTGCTCCGTCTGGAGGGCCCGGGTGTCCGCCCGCTCCCTCTCGTCCATCTGGAAGGAGAACCTGCTCCCCGCCTTCCCCCGGAGCACCTTGGCCCCCAGGGACTCCAGCAGGGGGATCTCCCCGCTGGCCCCTCCCTTGAGGAACTGGACGATCACCACCCGCCGACCCGCCGCCAGCCCCCGCAGGGCCAGCCCCATGGCCGCGGTGGTCTTGCCCTTGCCCTCCCCCCAGTAGAGGTGGATCAGCCCCCGCTCCTCCGTCATGTGAGCTTCTCCTGCCGCTGTCCGGGGTCGGCGGCGTCCAGGGCGGCATACAGCAGGGCGTTGCAGATGGCGGCGGCCACGTTGCTGCCCCCCTTCCGGCCCATGGCGGCAATGCAGGGCACGCCGTACCGCCCGCAGGCCTCAAACGCCCGCTCCTTGCTCTCCACCACGTTGACAAACCCCACCGGAACCGCCACCACAAAGGCGGGGCGCAGGCCCCCCTCCATCAGCTCGCAGAGCCTCAGCAGGGCGGTGGGGGCGTTGCCCACCGCCAACGCCCCGCCGGGGTGCTCCGCCGCCGCCCGCTCCATGCACACCGCCGCCCGGGTGACGCCCCGCTCCCTGGCCTGCCGGACCGTCTCCGGGTCCGCCATGAAGCACACCGCCTCCCCGCCCAGCTTGGACAGGGCCGCTTTGCTGATCCCCGCCTTGGCCATGTTGGTGTCCGTCACGATGGAGCGTCCCTCCCGGAGGGCCGCCACCGCCGCCTCCGCCCCGCCGTCCGTAAAGCGCAGGCTGCCGGCGTAGTCGAAGTCCGCCGTGGTGTGGATCACCCGCTTCACCACCGCCTCGTGCTCCGGGGGCAGGGCGATCCCCCGCTGGGCCAGCTCCCCGCCGATGATCCGCATACTCTCCCGCTCGATGTCGGCGGGGCGCAGAAAATTCCGTTCCTGTTCCATTCAGCTCATCCCCATGATCCTGTAGATTTCCCTCATATTCAACGCCTGCCGCACTCCGTCCGCCAGCAGGTCCAGCTGCCCCTGCTGATAGGCGGCGTGGGACACCGCCCGGGCGGACTCCGCCCGCAGTCCCTTCCGCCGGCACAGCAGCTCCGCCAGCTTTTGGGTCAGCTCCCCGCTGTCGAACAGGCCGTGGAGGTAGGTGCCCCACACACTGCCCCGGACGCAGCCGTCCTCCCGCCCGTCCTCCAGGCGGCAGAAGGGCTCCCCCCGGACCTGGGTGGACCCCATGTGGATCTCATAGCCCTCCAGCCTCGCCCCGGCCAGGGGGCCGGACGCCGTCTCCCCCCGGACCCGGGTGCGGGTCTTCTCGGGCAGGAAGGTGGTCTCCACGGGCAGCAGGCCCATGCCCCGGATGCTGCCCCCCACCCCGTGCTCCACCCCCGACCGGTCGTGGACGGCCTCCCCCAGCATCTGATAGCCGCCGCACACGCCCAGCACCGGGGTGCCCGCCGCCGCCAGCTTCAAAATCGCGGCCTCCAGCCCATTCTGCCGCAGCCAGAGCAGGTCCCCCCCGGTGCTCTTGGTGCCGGGGAGCACCACCAGATCGGGACTGCCCAGCTTCCGGGGATCGTCCACGTACCGCACCCCGATTTGGGGGTGCTCCTCCAGGGGGGCGAAGTCGGTGAAGTTGGAGATCCGGGGCAGGCGGATCACCGCCGCGTCCAGGGGCTTGTGCACGTCCTCCCGGCCCAGGCGGGGGGCCAGGGAGTCCTCGTCGTCCACGTCCACCTTCAGGTAGGGCACCACCCCCAAAACCCGCTTGCCCGTCTTTTCCTCCAGCAGGGACAGGCCGGGGCGGAGGATCTCCAGATCCCCCCGGAACTTGTTGATCACCAGCCCCGCGATCCGCTCCCGCTCCTCGGGCTGGAGCAGGGCCACCGTGCCGTAGAGCTGGGCGAACACGCCCCCCCGGTCGATGTCCCCCGCCAGCAGCACCGGCGCGCCCACCCGCAGGGCCAGCCCCATGTTCACGATATCGTCCGCCCGGAGGTTGATCTCCGCCGGACTGCCCGCCCCCTCGATGACGACGACATCGTGCTCCGCGGCAAGGCTGTCGTAGGCCGCCAGCACCTCCGGGAACAGCTGCCGCTTATAGCGGAAATACTCCGCCGCGGACATATGCCCCCGCACCTCCCCCAGGACGATGACCTGGCTCCCCGTGTCGCTGCTGGGCTTGAGGAGCACCGGGTTCATCCGCACGTCCGGCTCCGCCCCCGCCGCCTGGGCCTGCACCGCCTGGGCGCGGCCCATCTCCAGCCCGTCCCGGGTGACGTGGCTGTTCAACGCCATGTTCTGGCTCTTGAACGGGGCCGCCCGGTATCCGTCCTGGGCGAAAATCCGGCACAGGGCGGCGCACAGCAGGCTCTTGCCCGCCCCGGACATGGTGCCCTGCACCATGATGCATTTGGCCCGGCTCACGGCGTTCCCTCCTTCCATACCTCCGTCAGGGCGGCGATGAGCCGCCCGTTGTCCTCCCTGCCCCGCACCGCCGTCCGGTACCAGCCCCGGCCCAGTCCGTGGTAGTTGGAGCAGTCCCGGATCAGCACGCCCCGCCGCCGCAGGGCCTCCCCCAAGGGCACCGGGGAGTAAAACAGCAGATAGTTGGCCTCCCCCGGGATCACCCGGAGGCCCAGCCGCCCCAGCTCCGCCGCCAGCCGGGGCCGCTCCGCCCGGATCAGGGCCCGGACGGCCTCCACATAGTCCGTCTCCTTCAGGGCGGCAATGCCCGCCGCCTGGGCGGGACCGGACACCGCCCAGGGCTGGCCCGCCCCCCGCATCCGCCCCAGCAGGGCGGTGTCGGCGCACAGGCAGTACCCCAGCCGCAGCCCCGCCATGGCGTACAGCTTGGTGAACGCCTTCAGGATCAGCAGGTTGGGATACTGTCCCAGAAAGCCCTTCATGGCGAAGTCCTCCGGCCTGTCCAGCAGCTCCAGGAAGCACTCGTCCACCACCAGCAGGGCGTCCGCCTCCCGGCACCGGGCCAGCGTCCGCTCCAGCAGGGGCCGGGGGACCGTCCGCCCGGTGGGGTTGTTGGGCTGGCAGAGAAACACCAGATCCATCTCCGGGGCCACCGCCTCCGGAAAGCCCTCCCCCAGGGCGAAGCCGTCCTCCGCCCGGAGGAGGAACCGCTCCGTCCCGCAGCCCGCCAGCTCCAACGCCGCCTCGTACTCCGCGAAGGCGGGGGCGGTGACCAAGGCCCGCCGGGGCCGTCTGGCCAACGCCGCCCGCCAGATCAGATCCGCCGCCCCGTTTCCGCACAGCACCCAGTCCGGGCTGACTCCCTCCGCCCGGGCGATGGCCTCCCCCAGGGCGCGGCACAGGGGGTCGGGGTAGCGGTGGGCGTCCTCCAGCGCGTCCGCCGCCGCACGGCGCACCCCCTCCGGCAGGCCCAGGGGGCTGACGTTGGCGGAGAAGTCCAGGGGCTGTCCGCCATACTCCGCCCGGTAGCCCGCCCAGTCCCCGCCGTGGGTCAGCATCCGCTCCATGGTCATGCCCTCCGCCGCCCCAGGACAGCCCTGGCCAGCAGGCCCGCCCCCAGGGCCAGCCCCCCGGCGGCGTACAGCGTCCGGTTGGCCCGGGCGATGTCCTCCGGCTCCACGTGCCGCCCGGGGTCGCCGATGGCGGGCTTGTCCACCCGCTTCCCGAAGTAGGAGGCGGGCCCCGCCAGCTGAACCCCCAACGCCCCGGCGCAGGCGGACTCCGTCTGGGCGGAGTTGGGGCTGGCGTGGTTCCGGCGGTCCCGCCGCCAGATCCGCCACGCCCCCCTGCCGTCCTGCCCGGTGAGGAAGGCCCCGCCGATCCAGCACAGCGCGGCCAGCCGGGAGGGCAGATAGTTCGCCAGATCGTCCAGCCGCGCCGCCGCCCTGCCGAAGTAGAGGTAGCGGTCGTTTTTGTAGCCCACCATGCTGTCCATGGTGTTCACCGCCTTGTAGGCCAGGGCCAGGGGCGCGCCGCCGATGAGCAGATAGAACAGCGGCGCGGCCACCCCGTCGGAGAAGTTCTCCGCCACCGTCTCCACCGCCGCCTTGGCCACCCCCTCCGCCGGCAGGGCCTCCGTGTCCCGGCCCACGATCCGGGCCACGGCTTTCCGGGCGGCGGGCAGATCCCCCCGCTCCAGCTCCGCCTGGACCCTGCCGCTCTCCGCCGCCAGCCCCTTCAGGGCCAGGGCCTGCCAGCACCACAGGGTCTCCAGGGCGAACCCGGCGGCGGGGTGGAGCCGCCTCGCCGCCCGGCACGCCCCGGACGCGGCGGCAAACGTCCCCGCCGGAAGGGCCGCCGCTAAAACGGCCCCGCCCAGCAGCTCCCCCCCGGGGGTTTTGGGCAGGCGGGGGCG
Organism: uncultured Oscillospiraceae bacterium; assembly: GCA_910585265.1. Classification (GTDB taxonomy): domain Bacteria; phylum Bacillota; class Clostridia; order Oscillospirales; family Oscillospiraceae; genus Enterenecus. The sequence continues at coordinate 24,672 of CAJUCA010000021.1, forward strand.
GAGAACGCCCTCCAGGGCGGTGATGGCCCTGCCCATGTACACCACGGGGTGGGGCATCCCCTCCGGGTCGGCCAGCAGCAGGTCCAGGGCAAAGCCCCAGGGTATGGCAGCATTGAATTTCATCTTCCCTCGCCTCCCGTATATTGCACTGTGTCCAGCAGGGTCAGAACCCGCTCCTCCCGCCACCGGGCGGCGTCCAGCACAAAGCCGCCCCCCAGGGGGCCGTTCCAGTCAAAGTAGTCCCGCCGGGGCAGGGCGAATCGCTCCAGCGACGCCATCTGGGTGCCGCCGTGGGCCACGATCACCAGCCGCGCCTCCCCGGACGCCGCCGCCCCGTCCACCAGGGACGCAAAGGCGGCGCACACCCGGTCCGCAAAGGCCCGCCGGGACTCTCCGCCGGGGGGCGCGTCCACACAGCCCCCCTCCACCCAGGCCCGGTAGGCGGGAAGGTCCTCCATCTCCCGCCAGCTTTTCCCCTCGAACACGCCGAAGTCCATCTCCCGGAGATCGGGCACCACAATCTGCCGTGCCCCCGGGAACAAAAGCTCCGCCGTCTCCGCCGTCCGGCCCAGGGGAGAGACGTACACCCGGTCCGGCGCGAAGTCCGCCCGGATCAGGGCCAGCCGCCCCCGCCCGGACAGGGGCAGGTCGGTGCGGCCCAGGTACCTCCGGCGGGCGTTCCAGTCCGTCTCCCCGTGGCGCAGCAGCCAGACCCTCATTTCAGCACCTGGGGCAGTCCGCAGAACACCCGGACCACCCGCTCCGCCCGCCGCGCCAGCAGGCAGGCCAGCCGCCCCGCCGCCTCCCGGGCGGCCCGCTCCCCCGGATCGGCGGGCACCACGCCGCCCCCCACCTCGGCGGCGGTCACCACCTCGTACCGGGCCAGCTCCTCCGCCAGGGCGTCCAGATCGGCGCAGTCCGCCGCCCGGTCCTGCACGTCCCAGACCGCACGGCCCGCCAGCTCCTCCGGGCCGCAGCCCAGCAGGGCGCAGGCGTACTCCCGCTTGCCGCTGTACAGCGGCCCCGTGATCAAAATCATCCGAGCTTCCCCTCCAAAAGCTGACAGAATACCAGCGCACCCAGCATACCAAGCTCGCACCGCTGCAAAAACCACCCGGCCAGATCGCCGGACAGCCCGCCGAACTGCCGGTCCGCCACCCTCCGGTAATTCCAGAATACCAGCAGGGCCGCCGCCGCCATCACCCCGCCGGGCACGCCCCCCAGGGCGGTCATCCCCGCCGCCGCCAGGACGCACTCCCCCAGCAGGACCCGGCCCGCCCGCCTCCGATCCGCCGCCGTGGCGAAGGTGTGGGCCAGCCCCGTCTTTTTCGCCAGGGGGAACCGGGTGATGGCCAGCCCGGACAGCGACCGCTCCAGCACGAAGGCCAGTCCCATGGCCCACAGCGCGGGGCCGTCGGGCCGCAGGGCGGCGCACAGGGCCAGATGGGCCGTGAACCAGGCGCACAGCCCGATGACCGCGAAGGCCCCGCACCGGGGGTCCTTCAGGATCTCCTGCTTCTTCTCCGGCGGGGCGCAGCTTGCCAGGGCGTCCCAGGTGTCGGCGCAGCCGTCCAGGTGGATGCCCCCGGTGACCAGCGCGGGGATCAGGCAGAACCCCGCCCCCCGCAGAAGCTCGGGCGCGCCCAGCCAGCCGCACACCCAGGCCCACCCCCACCACAGCCCGCCGCACACCGCCCCCACCAGGGGGAAGGCGCACAGGGCGTACCGCATATTCCGCCCGTTCCAGTCCACCCGGGGCAGGGGAATGGCGGAAAACATGGCGAAGGCCACCAAAATTGTCTCCAGCACCATCACGCCCCCTTATGCCAGACTGGGATTCCGCATACCACCTCGCACACCCGGTCCGCCCTCCGGGCCAGGCAGCGGTGGATCTCCGCCAGCGTCCGCAGGTAGCGTTCCGTGTCCCCGGCGTAATCCCTGCCGCCGGAGCAGACCTCGTTACCCACCGCCACCAGCTCGCCGCACTGGGCCAGCAGGGCGTCCACCCCGTCCGCCACGGCGGACGCCGCCCCCTCCGCCGTCCCCGCCCCCGCGGGGCTGTACAGCTCGTTGGCGGCCAGATTGCCCAGGCACTCCAGCAGCACGGCCCCCCCGGCGGGCAGCTTCAGCCCCGCTATACCGGTGTACCGCTCCACCGTCTGGAAGCCCTTCCCCCGGCGCAGCTCCCGGTGGCGGGCGATCCGGGCCTGTCCCTCCGCCCCGAAGGGCTCCATGGTGGCGATGTAGATCCGGGGCCGGAGGGGGGAGGCCAGGATCAGCTCCTCGGCGTACTCGCTCTTGCCGCTGGCCGCGCCGCCGATCACAAGGGTAAACACGCTCAGCCCCCCTGGGGCGTGTACGCCTCGATGCCCGTGCTGCCGAAGGTGGTGCCGTCCGAATACAGGGCTAACGCCATGTCCAGCAGGGGGATGGCCGCCACCGCCCCGGTGCCCTCCCCCAGCCGCATCCCGGCGGTGATCAGGGGCCGCTTGCCCAGGGCGTCCAGCAGCCTGCGGCCCGCGGGCTCGGCGGACACGTGGCTGGCCAGCATGGCCTTCCCCGCCCCGGGGCACAGCCGCAGGGCGCACAGGGCCGCCGCCGTGCTGATGAACCCGTCCATCAGCACGGGCACCCGGCCCGCCGCGCCGCCCAGGAAGATCCCGCACATCCCCGCGATGTCGAAGCCCCCCACCTTGGCCAGCACGTCGATGGGGTCCGCCGGGTCGGGGCGGTTGTGGGCCAGGGCCGTCTCCACCGCCCGCAGCTTCCGCTCCAGGCCCCTGTCGGACAGGCCCGCCCCCCGGCCCGTCATCTCCGCCGGGGAGCCGCCCAGCAGGGCGCAGGCCACCGCCGCGCTGGTGGTGGTGTTGCCGATGCCCATCTCCCCGGTGGCCAGCAGGCCCACCCCCGCCGCCTTCTGCTCCAGGGCCAGCTCCGCCCCGGTGAGGATGGCCCGCTCCGCCTGCGCCCGGGTCATGGCGGGGCCCTGGGTGATGTCCCCGGTGCCGTCCCCCAGGCGGCGGTCCAGCACGCCGGGGATGGGGCCGGGCTCCTTCATCCCCATGTCCACGGGCACCACCCGGCACCCCGCCACCGCCGCCATTTTACAGACGGAGGAGCGGTTGGCCCCGGCGTTCCGGGCCACCGCCGCCGTCACCTCATGGCCGCTCTGGGCCACCCCCTGGGCCAGCACCCCGTTGTCGGCGCACAGCAGCAGCAGCGACCGCCGGGACAGGTCCACCCTGTGATCCAGGGTGAGGGCGGCGATGTCCTCCACCGCCGTCTCCAGCAGGCCCAGGCTGTCCAGGGGCTTGGCAATGGACGCCCATTGGCGGTGGGCCGCCTGCCGGGCCTCCTCCTCCCTGGGGTCGGGGGTGATGGCCGCCAAAAGCTGTTGAACCGTCTCAAACCTCATGGGAAATCCGCTCCTCTCCATACTCCTTCGCCGCCCGGACAAACCGCTCCGCCAGTCCGGGTCGGCCCGCGAAATACAGGTGGGGGAAGGCGGCGTACAGGCGGCCGCTCACAAAGCCGCACCGCCAGCTCCGCCCCGTCAGGGGCTTGACGGCGGTCAGATCCCCCCCGTTGTCGGTGGAGTCCCAGTAGTGGAACTCGTGGACGGGGACCGTCTCCCCCGCCCGGAACAGCAGGCTGTCCCCCTCCGCCCGCAGGTTGGCATAGCCGAACCGCACCAAGCGGTCCCTCCGCACCCCATCTCCGGGGAGCACCCCCGCCATGGGGTAGCTCCCGCCGTCCGCCCCCTCCAGGGAGCGGCCCAGGTACAGAAACCCGCCGCACTCCGCCACGGTGGGCATACCCCCCTCCACCAGCCTCCGGACGCAGGCCCGCATGGCGCGGTTGTCCGCCAGCCTCCCGGCGTACAGCTCCGGGTAGCCCCCGGGCAGGTACAGCCCGCAGGCCCCTTCCGGAACCCCTTCGTCCCGGAGGGGGCTGAAGAATACCGGCTCCGCCCCAGCGTCCCGGAGGGCGTCCAGGGTCTCGGCGTAGGCAAAGCAGAACACCTCGTCCCGGGCCACCGCCAGGGGGACGCCGCCCCCTCCGGCGCGGGAGGGCGGGGCCGCCCAGCCCGGGCGGCGGTCAAAGAGGGCGAAAAACCGCTCCCAGTCCATGGCCTCCTCCAGCGTCTCCGCCGCCCGCCGGAGACGCTGGGGGAGGTCCCCGATCTCCCCGGCGGTCCGGAGGCCCAGGTGGCGGCTCTCCAGCTCCGCCTCCTCCAGGTGGGGCAGGTGCCCCAGCACGGGCAGGCCCGTCTCCCCCTCCAGCATGGGCTTCAGGCTCCCTGCCAGCATGGGGGAGCAGTCGGTGAGGAAGATGGCCGCGATGTGGCTGGGCTGGCGGAAGTCCAGCAGGCCCCTGATCTGGGCCGCCAGGGTCAGGCTGGCCCCCTTTGGCCGCACCGCCAGCAGGACGGGCAGCTCCAGCGTGTCCGCCGCGTGCCACGGGCTGGCCCGGTGGGTGGACCCCCCCAGGCCGTCGTAAAAGCCCATGGCCCCCTCCACCACCGCCGCGCCGCGGCCCCCGGCATAGCGGCGGTACTGCTCCCGGACCGTGTCCTCGTCCGCCAGGAACAGATCCAGGTTCCGGCTGTCCACCCCCAGGGCCGCCCGGTGGAACATGGGGTCGATGTAGTCCGGGCCGCACTTGAAGGCGCAGGGGTTCAGCCCCCGCCCCTTCAGCGCGCCCAGCAGGGCGCAGGCCAGCACCGTCTTGCCGCTCCCCGAGGCGGGGGCGGACAGGATCAGCTCAATCATGGCAGTTTCCCGTGATCAGGAAGGTGGGATTGCCCCCCATCAGCAGGTGGAGGCTCCCCGCCGCCCTGGTCCGGCTGACGGCGATCTGAACCGCCTGGGCCTCCAGCCCCCGGGCCGTCAGGGCGGACACGGCGGCGGACAGCGTCTCCAGGGCGATGGCGGAAATACAGATCCGGGCGGCGGGATTTTTGGACAGGACCGCGTCCACAATGTCCGCCATGGCCCCCTTGGTGCCGCCGATGAACACCCCGTCCGGGGCGGGGAGATCCCGGAGGGACTGGGGGGCCTTCCCCTCTACCAGATGTAAATTCCGGGCGGAAAATTTCTGTCTGTTGTCCCGAATCAGGGCGCAGGCCTCCTCCCCGCACTCCACGGCGTACACGCGGCCCCGGGGCGCGGCCAGGGCCAGCTCCACGCTGACGCTGCCCGTGCCCGCCCCCACGTCCCACAGGACCTGGCCGGGCCGGACCGCCAGCTTGGCCAGGGCCGCCGCCCGCACCTCCTGCTTGGTCATGGGCACCTGCCCCCGGACAAATTCCCCGTCCGGTATGCCGGGGCAGCGGGGTTCGTACCGGGGGGCCGCCTCCGCCAGCAGGACGGACAGGGAGGGGAAGTCCTTCCCCGCCAGCTCCGCCGCCGTGCCGAACACAATCCGCTCCGACCGGGCGGACAGGTTCTCCCCCACCGTGACGGACAGATCCCCCAGCCCCGCCTCCGTCAGGCGGCGGCAGATCTCCCCCGGCCCCAACGCCCCGCCGGTGAGGAAAAAGGCGGGCCGTCCGCCGGAAACCGCCGCCACCGGGTCGCAGTCCGTGCCGTGGGCGGACACCAGGGCCCAGTCCTGCCAGGGCAGGCCCAGCCGCGCCGCCAGCAGCTGCACGCTGGACACACCCGGCAGCACCCGGGCGGAGATGTCCCGCTCCGCCAGCAGGGGCAACAGGCCCCTGGCCCCGGAGTAAAACCCGGCGTCCCCGCTGTACACCACCGCGCAGCCGCGGTCCTGGGCCAGGACGGCGTCCAGCACCTCCTGGGGCTTTACGGCGGCGATCCGGCGGTCCGTGCACCCCTGGGGCAGGTGCTCCAGCAGCCGCCGGGCCCCTATAATGCACCCCGCCTCCCGCAGCGCGGCGGCGCACTCCGCCGTCACCGTATGCTCCAGGCCCCCGCCCAGCGAAACCAGCGTCACCCGCATCCCATCATCTCCCTGCATTGTTGTAGTACGTCCTCATAGCCCAGCCCGTCCTCCCGGGGGCGGCGGATCAGGATCAGTCTGGCCCCCGCCGCCTTCGCCGCCGCCGCTTTTTCCTCAAAGCCCCCGGCCCGGCCCCCGTCCTTGGTCACCAGATAGGCGATCCGGAACTGCCGGATCAGGGCCTCGTTCAGCTCCCGGGAAAAGGGGCCCTGCATGGCGATCACGTGGCTGGCGGGCACCCCCGCCGCCCCGCAGGCCGACAGGCTGTCCGCCAGGGGCAGCACCCGGGGGTACAGCCGCTCCCCGCCCAGGGGGGCGAAGGCCCCCAGCTCCTTGGCCCCGGTGGCCAGGAGGATGTTCCCCTCCGTCCCCCTGAGCCAGTCCGCCGCCTCCGCCGGGGAGGCGAACACCGCCGCCCCCTCCGGCACGGGGCAGGCCGCCCGCAGCAGCCGCAGCAGGGGGACGCCCTCCCCCCGGCAGGCCCCCCGGATGGTTTCGCTGGCCTGGACCGCGTAGGGGTGGGTGGCGTCCACGCACAGGTCCGCCCCCCGCACCGTCCGGGCCATCCCCGCCCCGTCCAGCCGGCCGGACAGCACCGTGATCCCGTCCGCCTCCCCCTGCTCCTCTCTGCCGTATTCCGTGGCGACGCACACCGTCACCGCCGCCCCCAGCCCCGCCAGGGCCAGGGACAGCCGCCGCCCCTCGGTGGTGCCGCTGAACAGCACGATGTTCACAGGCCCCGCTTCCCCTCGTAGCCCCGGGGGGTAATCATCCGGCCCCCGGCCTCGGCGGTGGAGGACGATCCAATGAATACGGTGGAGAACATATCCACCGGGGCGTCCCCCAGCTCCGCCAGGGGCAGGATGTGCCGCTCCTCCCCCGCCCGGCCCGTGTTGCGGACGTAGCCGCACACCGTACCGGGACTCACCCCGGCGTCCAGCAGGATGCCGCAGGCCCTGCGCAGGTAATCGGGCCGCTTGTGGGAGGCGGGGTTGTAGAGGACGATGGTGAAATCCCCCGCCGCCGCGCACCGCAGGCGGTTCTCAATCACCGCCCAGGGGGTGAGCAGGTCGGACAGGGAGATGACGCAGAAGTCGTGGCCCACGGGCGCGCCCAGCAGGGCCCCGCCGGACAGGGCGGAGGTCACCCCCGGCACCACCACCACCTCCACCTCCGGGAACCGGGGGGCCAGCTGGAGCACCGGCCCCGCCATGCCGTATACGCCCGCGTCCCCGCTGCACACCAGGGCCACCGTCCTGCCGCCCTCCGCCGCCTCCAACGCCCAGCGGCACCGGTCGATCTCACGGGTCATGGGGGTGGTGTAAATCTCCTTGTCCGGGTACAGGCCCCGGATCAGCTCCACATACACCGTGTAGCCGCACAGCACCTGGGCGTCCTCCAGGGCGGCCCGGGCCTGTCCGGTGAAATACCTCGGATCGCCGGGGCCAAGCCCCACCACGTATAACCGTTTCGCCATGGCTCACCCTCCCTGGGCGGGGGCGTCCGTCCCCTGCCGGAATTCCGTGGTAAACGCCGGGTCGTAGAGCTTGCTGCGCTCATAGGTCTGCCCCAGGAAGCCCCCCACCAGGATGAGGGCGGTTTTCCAGATGCCCGCCCTGTCCCCCGCCGCCGCCAGGGTGCCCACGGTGCACCGGACGATCTTCTCCTCCGGCCAGGTGGCCTTGTAGACGATGGCGGCGGGGGTCCGGCTGGTGTAGGCCCCGCCCCGCAAAAGCGCGGCCTGCACCCGCTCCTGCATCCCGGCGGACAGGAAGATGGCCATGGACGCCCCGTGGGAGGCCAGCTTCTCCAGCTCCTCCCCCCCGGGCACCGGGGTGCGGCCCGCCATCCGGGTGATGATCACCGTCTGGCTCACCCCGGGGAGGGTGTACTCCGCCCCCAGTGCCGCCGCCGCCCCGCAGAAGCTGGACACGCCCGGCGTGTCGTCCCAGGGTATGCCCAGCCTGTCCAATTCGTCCATCTGCTCCCGGATGGCCCCGTACAGGCAGGGGTCCCCGGTGTGGAGCCGCACCGTGTCCAGCCCCTCCCCCTGGGCGGCCTTCATCACGTCCAGCACCTGCTCCAGGGTCAGCTCCGCGCTGTTGTAGATCCGGCAGTCCTCCCGTGCCAGCCCCAGCAGGGCGGGGTTTACCAGGCTTCCGGCGTAGATGATCACCCCGGCCCCCTTCAGCAGCTCCGCCCCCCGCAGGGTAATGAGATCCTGCGCCCCGGGGCCCGCGCCCACAAAATGTACCATGCTACGGTTCCTCCTTCACAATGACGGTGGCAAAATAGCCCACGTCCTCCGGTATGTGCTCCCAGTCCGTCCACACCCGCTCGCCGGGCAGGCCGCAGTCCTCCACCAGGGCCGCCCGCTCCAGCTGGCCCGTGGCCCGCAGGGCGTCCACGATCTCCGGCAGGCCCCGGCCCGCCTTCATCAGCACCTTGCCCCCCGGCCGCTCCAGCAGGGGCTTCACCGGGCCCTTGCCCACCGGGATGACGTGCAGGGGCGCGCCCCAGCGGACCAGGGTGGCGTCCAGCCGCGCCGCCGCCGCGCAGAAGCTGGGCACGCCGGGGACCATGGCCGTCTCGTACCCCCGGTCCTGGAGCACGTCCATCACATAGCCCCAGGTGGCGTAGATGGACACGTCCCCCAGGTTGGGCATGGCCACGTCCTGCCCCCGGTCCAGATAGGGCTGGACGGCGTCCGCCGCCGCCTCATGGGACGCCTGGAGCACCGCCCGGTCCTGGGACATGGTGAAGGCCAGGGGCAGGATGGTCTTGCCCGACAGGTCCACCGCCCCCCGCACGATGTCCAGGGCCAGCATCTCGCCGCTTTGGGTCCGGGGGGCGGCGATCACCGGGCACCGCTCCAGCACCCGCGCCGCCTTCAGGGTGATCAGCTCCGGGTCCCCGGGGCCCACCCCCACCCCCCAGCATACGCCTCTTGTCATTTCCATCCCTCCAAAATCTCCTTGGCCCGCTCCGTCCGGCCCAGCAGGCCGTATTGGTTGGAGAACACCACCGCCCCGATCCGGCAGGCCCCCGCCGTCCGCCGCTCCAGGTGGAGCTGGATGGCGGCCAGCAGGCTGTCCAGCACCGCCCGCCGCAGTCCCGCCCCGTCCAGCAGGGCCACGCAGGCGTCGGTGGCGGCGGCGTCCATCAGCTCCCGGCACAGGGCGGCGCCGGCCCCGCACAGGGCGGCGTGGGCGCAGATCAGCTCCGTCCGGCAGTCGGCGTACCTGGAGTGGGTGTTCATGATCCCCCCCGCCGCCTTCACCAGCTTGCCCAGGTGCCCCACCAGCAGCACCTGCCGGAAGCCCTCCGAGACGGCCAGGTCCAGCGCGTCCCCCAGGAAGTTGGAGTACTTCACCACCGGGACGCCCAGGCGGTCCAGCCCGGTGCCTTTGAGAAAGTCCTCCCCGTAGTTTCCGGGGGTGAGGATGAGATCCGTTGAGGTCGCCGCCGCCTGCCGCGTCTGGAGGGCGATGGTGTCCACAATGGCCTGCTCGCTCATGGGCTCCACAATGCCGGAGGTGCCCAGGATGGACAGGCCCCCCTCCACCCCCAGCGACGGGTTGAAGGTCCGCGCCGCCCGCTCCGCCCCGCCGGGGATGGAGACGGTCACCGCCAGCCCCCCGGAGTAGCCCCGCTCCCGGCACACCCGCTCCACCTGCTCCCGGATCATCCGCCGGGGCACCCGGTTGATGGCGGCGGCCCCCACGGGCTGGTCCAGGCCGGGCTTCGTCACCCGGCCCACCCCCTCGCCGCCGTCGATGGCCACGCCGGGGGCGTCCGATTTCCGCACCGACGCCCACACCAGCATCCCGTCCGTCACGTCGTAGTCGTCCCCGGCGTCCTTGCGGACGGCGCACCGGGCCTCCCGCCCGTCCCCGTCCAGCTCCGCCCCCGCCAGGGGCACGGACACCGCCCAGCCCTTGGGGGTGGTGAGGGACACCGTCTCCGGCTCCGTCCCCGCCAGCAGCAGCTCCGCCGCCGCCCCCGCCGCCAACGCCGCGCAGGTGCCGGTGGTGTACCCGCAGCGCAGCAGGGACTGCCCGCTGCGGATGTAGTGCTCCTCCAAGCCGTCCGCCCCCTTTCCATGAAAAAACGCGCCCCTGCTTCACCAGGGGCGCGCGCGAACTCCGCCCAAGGGGGCGGGACGTACAGCTTGCTGTGCTTCCGGTTTCGGCAGAAAAGCTCCAAACCGCCATGTATCTGACTTAGCCCCTCCAAGGAGGCATCACAGTGACCGACTCGCGGGGACTCTCACCCCATTCCATGCGCCGCTGACGCGGCCGCGGTTGGTTTGTTATGAAATTGGACACATTGTACCATAGCTCCGGGCGGCTGTAAAGGGTGTTTGTGGAATTTCCCGCTCCGGCAAGGGGACGGCCCCTTGACAATCCCCCGCCGCCCTGCCATAATCAGCGGAAAGGAAGTGAGTGGAAGCCATGAAGCTGGCCCTGTTTGCCTACACCCGCCGGGGGCGGGACACCGCCCTGCTGGCCCGGGACTGCCTGCTCCGGCCGGGGGACGAATGCCGCTGCCTCGCCCCGGAGAAGCTGGCCGGCGGGGACTTTACCCCCCTGCCCGCCCCCTGCGCCCGGTCCACCGGGCCGCTGTTCGCCTGGGCGGACGCCCTGGTGTTCGTGGGGGCGGCGGGCATCGCCGTGCGCTCCATCGCCCCCTGGGTGCGGGACAAGCGCACCGACCCGGCGGTGCTGTGCGTAGACGAGCTGGGCCGGTTCGTCGTCCCCCTGCTGTCCGGGCACATCGGCGGGGCCAACGCCCTGGCCCTCCGGCTGGCGGAGGGGCTGGGGGCCGTGCCCGTGGTCACCACCGCCACCGATGTAAACGGGCGGTTTTCCGTGGACGCCTGGGCCGCCCGGCAGGGGCTGTTTCTGGACAGCATGAAGGCCGCAAAAGCGGTGTCCGCCGCCATTTTGGAGGGCCCGGTGCCCCTGTGCTGCGACTTCCCCGTGGAGGGGGATCTGCCCCCCGGCGTGGTCCGGGGGGACGGCGGGGCGGTGGGCGTCTGCGTCTCCTGGCGGCGGAAGGCCCCCTTCCGGGAGACGCTGCTGCTGGTGCCCCCGGTCCTGCGGCTGGGCCTGGGCTGCCGGAGGGGGATCGCCCCGGAGGCCGTCCGGGCGGCGGTGGAGCAGGTGCTGGATCAGCACGGCATCCACCCCAGGGCGGTGAAGGGGGCCGCCTCCATCGACCTGAAGCGGGACGAGGCGGGTTTGCTGGCCTGCTGCGCCGCCCAGGGCTGGCCGCTGGACTTCTACAGCCCGGGGGAGCTGGCCGCGCTGGAGGGGGACTTCACCCCGTCGGAGCGGGTGCTGCGGGTCACCGGGGTGGACAACGTGTGCGAGCGGGCCGCCGCCATGGGCGGGGGGCGTTTGATCGTGGGCAAAACCGTCCGGGGCGGCGTCACCGTGGCGGTGGCGGAGGAGGGCTGGACGGCCCGGTTCCCCGGGCAGGCCGGGTCCGGCGGGATCAAAAAAGCGGGAAACACTTGACAAATTCTTCCCGCCGTGATAGCCTGTGCTGGAACTGAATAACCAAAAGCCAACCGCAGCCGCCTCCGGCGGCGCGCAGAATGGGGTGAGAGTCCCCGCGAGTCGGTCACTGTGATGCCTCCTTTGAGGGGATAAGTCAGATATGCGGCGGTTCGGCTGCATTCTGCCGAAACCAAGAGTGCGCTTTTGATTCGGCCTCACGGCGGCTCCCCCGCCCGTGGGGCCTTGCTGCGCCCCGAGGCCTTCGGCCCGGGGCGTTTCCCTTTGCCGCGCCCCGCCCGATTCCGCTTTTCCGGGCCGGGCCCGCGCCCGCCGGGAAATAAAGCCTACAGAAAAGACCGCAAGGAGGAAACGAGACATGAAAAAACTGCACAAGCTCACCGCGCTGCTGCTGGCCCTGGGGCTGGCGGCGGGACTGGCGGGGACCGCCTTCGCCGCGGACGCCCCCCGGTACGCCGACGTGCCCGGCTGGGCCGGGGAGTACGTGGACCGGGTGACGGAGCTGGGCCTGGTGGACGGCAGGACGGACACCGCCTTCGGCTCCAACGAGCCCATGACCCGGGCGGAGCTGGTAACCGCCCTGTACCGCCTGGCCAAGACCCCCGATGTACAGGACGTGGACAACCCCTTCACCGACGTGAAGGAGGAGGACCCCTGCCGGGACGCGGTGGTCTGGGCCCATACCCAGAAGATCGTGGAGGGCCGGGGCGAGGGCGTCTTTGACCCGGACGGCAGCGTCAAGCGTCAGGAGATCGCCAAGATTCTCAACGAGTTCGCCGCCCGCCAGGTGGGGCGGGACGGGCTGGAGAGCCGGAAGGACGTGGTGTCCGCCTACCCCGACGCCGGCAAGGTGAGCGGCTGGGCCAAGGGCTACATGAACTGGGCCGCGGCCAGCGAGTTCATCACCGGCCACAGCGACGGGACGCTGGACCCCATGGGCACCGCCACCCGGGCCCAGGTGTCCGCCATCCTGTGCCGCTACCTGGACGACGCCTCCACCGGGGACGCCTCCAAGGACGACCCCCGCAACCAGGACGGCATCGGCAAAAAGGAGCTGCTGGTGGTGAGCTTCGGCACCAGCTTCAACGACAACCGGGCGGCCACCATCGGCGCGGTGGAGGCCGCTCTGGAGCGGGCCTTCCCGGACTATGACGTGCGCCGCGCCTTCACCGCCGACACCATCATCGAGCACATCTACCGCCGGGACGGCCAGCTCATCGACAACGTGAAGGAGGCCCTGGAGCGGGCCAAGCGGAACGGCGTGGAGGAGCTGGTGGTGCAGCCCACCCACCTGATGAACGGCTGGGAGTACGGCGATCTGGTGAAGGCCCTGGAGAAGTACGAGGGCGGCTTTGCGTCCATCAAGCTCGGCGCGCCCCTGCTGACCACCGACGGCGACTTCAGCCGGGTGGCCGAGGCTATGATCGGGGCCACCGGGGACCTGGCCGCCGACGGCAAAACCGCCGTGTGCTGGATGGGCCACGGCACCGCCGCCGCCTCCCACGCCGTCTACGAGAAGATGCAGAAGGTGCTGGCGGACCAGGGCTGTGACAACCACTTCGTGGGCACCGTAGAGGCCTCCCCCACCGCCGGGGAGCTGGCGGAGCAGGTGAAGGAGGCCGGGTATACCAGGGTGATCCTGCGCCCCATGATGATCGTGGCGGGGGATCACGCCAACAACGACATGGCGGACGAGAAGGACCCTGAGTCCTGGTACTCCGTGTTCACCGCCGCGGGGCTGGAGGTCCAGTGCGAGCTGAAGGGCCTGGGGGAGCTGAAGGAGATCCAGGACCTGCTGGCCGCCCACGCCAGGGACGCCAAGCCCCTGGGCGACACCGGAATCGGCGTGGAGCCCAACCCGGACAACCCCGACGGCAAAACGGCCCTGGCGGACGGCGTGTACGCCATCCAGGTGGAGTGCGAACAGTCCATGTTCAAGATCGACCGCTGCACCCTCACTGTGAAGGACGGCGCAATGACCGCCCGGCTGGTGCTGGGCAGCGACAGCTTTGACAAAATGTTCGCGGGCACCGCCGCCGCGGCCAAGCTGGCCAAGGACGGCGTGGTGGACGGCCTGTCCGCCGACGGCGAAACCACCTTCACCCTGCCCGTGGCGGAGCTGGACAAGCCCCTGGACTACGCCGCCCACAGCGTCCGGAAGGACGCCTGGTACGACCGCACCCTCACCTTCCTGGCGGACACCGCCAAGGCGGAATAAGCGCGATCCCCTTCCAAGGAGGATGCCATAATGACACAGAGACAAACACCACTCCGGGCGGCCCTGGCGGCGGCCCTGACGCTGGCCCTGCTGGCGGGGTGCGGCGGGGAGAGGCTCCCGGAGCCTTCCCCCAGCCCCAGCCCAGCCCCGGAGCAGACCCAGACCGCCGAACCTGCCGCCACGGCGGAGCCCGCGCCGGAACCCACGGTGGAGCCCACGGCGGAGCCTACAGCGCAGCCCACGGCGGAGCCCACACCAGAGCCGACCTCCCAGCCCACGGCAAAGCCCACCGCCCAGCCTACCCCGGAGCCGGCAGCCCAGCCCACGCCCCAGCCCACCCCCTCCGGCCCGGAGGACGGCAGCTACACCGCCAATGTCACCCTGTCGGGGGGCACCGGGCGGGCTTCCATCCAGTCCCCGGCGGCCCTGCGGTGCGCGGGCGGGCAGTTTTACGCCACCATCCAGTGGAGCAGCCCCAACTTTGACTACATGAAGGTGAACGGCGTGCGGTATGAGCTGATCAGCGCGCCCGGGAGCAATTCCGCCTTTGAGATCCCGGTGGCGGCCTTCGATCAGCCCTTTGCCGTCATCGCCGACACGGTGGCTATGAGCGAGCCCCATGAGGTGGAATACACCCTGACCTTCCACTCCGACAGCCTGACGAAACAGTGAGGAGAGACCCATGAGACGCTGGAACTACTTCCTGCCCGCCCTGATGCTGACCCTGGCCCTGTCCGCCTGCGCCCCGGCCGGGACGCAAACCAGCCCGCCCCCCTCCGGGCAGCCCTCCCAGGGACCCGGTCCCTCCAATACGGAGCGGGCCGCGCCCTCCTGGGACGAGACGGACTGGAGCGGGCACCTGGAGCTGGACTACGCCCAGAGCTTTGCCGTGGACTACTCCCCGGAGGGCTACAAGCGGATCACCATCGACACCGAGACCTATCTGGTGGTGCCCGAGCTGGCCCCGGTGCCGGAGGGCACCCCGGAGGACGTGACCGTCCTGCGCCAGCCCATCCAGAACATCTACCTACAGGCCACCGCCGCCATGGACTGCTTCCGGAAGCTGGACGCCCTGGACGCCGTCACCCTGGTGGGCACCGACGCGGCGGGCTGGTATCTGCCGGAGGTGAAGGAGGCCATGGCGGCGGGGCGGATGGCATACGCCGGGAAATACTCCGCCCCGGACTATGAGCTGCTCCAGGCCAGGGGCTGCGGCATGGCCCTGGAGTCCACCATGATCTACCACAACCCGGAGGTGAAGGAGCAGCTGGAGCGGCTGGGCATCCCGGTGCTGGTGGAGCGGTCCAGCTATGAGAGCCACCCCCTGGGCCGGATGGAGTGGGTGAAGCTGTACGGCGTCCTGCTCAACCGGGAGGAGGAGGCCGGGGCCTACTACGAGGAGCAGCTCGCCCGGCTGGAGCCTGTGCTGGAGCGGGAGAACACCGGGAAAACCGTGGCCTTCTTCGCCGTCACCGCCAACGGGATGGTGACGGTGCGCAAGCCGGGGGACTACATCGCCAAGGCCATCGGTTTGGCGGGGGGCGTGTACGCCCTGAACGGGCTGGGCGGGGAGGAAAACGCCCTGTCCACCATGAACATCCAGATGGAGAGCTTCTACGAGATGGCCCGGGACGCGGACATTCTCATTTACAACAGTGCCATCGAGTCCGCCCTGGACAGCCTGGAGCAGCTGGTGGACAAAAGCCCGCCCCTGGCGGAGTTCAAGGCCGTCCGGGAGGGGAACGTGTGGTGCACCGGGAAAAGTATGTTCCAGGAGTCCCAGTCGGCGGGGGAAATGATGCTGGACATACACCGGATTCTCACGGAGGGCCATGGGGCGGACGGGTCGCTGGCCTACCTCTACCGGCTGACGTGACGGAGGGATCGCCATGAAAAACCACAGCCTCCGCCCCGCCGCCGGACTGGTCCTGCTGGCGGCGGCCACGCTGGGCCTGCTGGTGTGGAACATCTGCGCCGGCAGCGTGTACCTGCCTCCCGGGGAGGTGCTGGCCGCCCTGCTCTCCCCGGAGGAGGGGGGCATCGTCTGGGGCATCCGCCTGCCCCGGGTGCTGGCCGCCGCCATCCTGGGGGGCGCGCTGTCGGTGTCCGGCTTCCTGCTCCAGACCTTTTTCGCCAACCCCATCGCGGGGCCCTTTGTGCTGGGCATCTCGTCGGGGGCCAAGCTGACGGTGGCCCTGGCGTTGGTGGCCTTCCTCAGCCGGGGCGTGCTGATCAGCTCCATGGCTATGGTGGCGGTGGCCTTCGCCGGGTCCATGATCTCCATGGGCTTTGTGCTGCTCATGTCCCGGCGGGTGCGGAATATGTCCATGCTGGTGGTGTGCGGCATCATGATCGGCAACATCTGCTCCGCCGTCACCGACTTCGTGGTGACCTTCAGCGACGATTCCAACATCGTCAACCTCCACAACTGGTCCCTGGGCAGCTTCTCCGGCACCTCCTGGGAAAATGTGCGGCTCATGGCCTGGGTGGCGGGCGTCGCGCTGGTGCTGGCCTTCCTGCTGTCCAAGCCCATCGGGGCCTACCAGCTGGGGGAGGTGTACGCCCAGAACATGGGGGTGAACATCAGGCGGTTCCGGGTGGAGCTGATTTTGCTGTCCAGCCTGCTGTCCGCCTGCGTCACCGCCTTCGCGGGGCCCATCTCCTTTGTGGGCATCGCCGTGCCCCATCTGGTGAAAAGCCTGTTCCGCACCGCCAGGCCCCTGATTGTCATACCGGGCTGCTTCCTGGGGGGCGCGGCCTTCTGCCTGTTCTGCGACCTCATCGCCCGCACCGCCTTCGCCCCCCGGGATATGTCCATCAGCTCCGTCACCGCCGTGTTCGGCGCGCCGGTGGTGCTCTGCCTCATGGCCTCCCGGCGGGGCGGAAGGGAGGGGCGGCTATGAGCGAGATCCGCCTGCACACCGAAAACCTCAGCGTGGGCTATGGCAGAAAAACCCTCATTGGCGGCATCGGGCTGGAGCTGCGCCAGGGGCAGATCATGACCCTCATCGGCCCCAACGGGGCAGGCAAGTCCACCATTCTGAAAAGCCTCATCCGGCAGCTCCCCCTCACCGGGGGGACGGTGTACCTGGCGGGGAAGGACATGGCCGCCCTCAGCGAGCGGGACACGGCCCGGAGGCTCAGCGTCCTCATGACCGCCCAGGTCCGCCCGGAGCTGATGACCTGCTTCGACGTGGCCGCCGCGGGGCGGTATCCCTACACCGGGCGGCTGGGCATCCTGACCCCGGAGGACCGGGAAAAGACGGCAAGGTGCCTGGAGCTGGTCCACGCCGCCGGACTGGCGGACCGGGACTTCTCCCGGATCAGCGACGGGCAGCGGCAGCGGGTGCTGCTGGCCCGGGCGTTGAACCAGGAGCCGGAGGTGCTGGTGCTGGACGAGCCCACCTCCTTCCTGGACATACGGCACAAGCTGGAGCTGCTGGCCATTTTGAAGGACATGGTGCGCACCCGGAGGCTGGCGGTGATCCTGTCCCTCCACGAGCTGGAGCTGGCCCAGAAGATCAGCGACTGGGTGGTGTGCGTCCGGGGGGACGTTATCGCCCGCCAGGGCCCCCCGGAGGAGATCTTCACCCCGGAGTACATCGCCGACCTGTACGGCGCGGCCCGGGGGAGCTACAACGCCCTGTACGGCTCCCTGGAGCTGGAGGCCCCCTCCGGGCCGCCGGAGGTGTTCGTCATCGGCGGCGGGGGCGCGGGCATCCCGGTGTACCGCCGCTTGCAGCGGCAGGGAACGCCCTTCGCCGCCGGGGTGCTGGCGGAAAACGACCTGGACTGCCCCGTGGCCCAGGCGTTGGCGGCGGAGATCGTCACGGAGAAGCCCTTCCGGCCCATCGGGGACGGGGCCTTCCGGCGGGCGGCGGCGGTGATGGAGCGGTGCGCCCGCGTGCTCTGCCCGGTGGCGGAGTTCGGGGCAATGAACGAGGGAAACCGCCTGCTGCGGGAGCTGGCCCGGGACCGGGGAACGCTGGCGGACTGAACGGCCCCAACAGTGTGAAGCCTCCGGCGGGAGTGATCGCCCGCCGGAGGCTTTTTCCTGCTTGCGGTCTTTCCCGCCATTCTGTAGAACCCGCTCAGCCCCGCGCGGCCTGATACCCCTCGCCCCAGGCCCGCATGGCGTCCAGGATTGGCTCCAGGCTGTGCCCCAGCTCCGTCAGCCTGTATTCCACCCTGGGGGGCACCTCGGCATAGACGGTGCGGACCAGCAGCCCGCTGTCCTCCATCTGCCGCAGCTGGCTCGTCAGCACCTTTTGGCTCACCGGCCCCACGGACCGCCTCAGCTCCCCAAACCGTTTGGCCCCGGGGAGCAGGTCCCGCAGGATCAGCACCTTCCACTTATCGGAGATCAGCGTCAGCGTCGTCTCCACCGGACAGGCCGGAAGCGTCCTCTCTGCGCTTGTCAATTCCGTTCCCTCCCCTTCCCAACCGTTTCCGCCACGGATGTACGGCTTTATTTTAGGGTATGGGGCCGGAATGTGTCAAGGCCCCCGGAAAATTCCCCAAGAAAGCGGCCCCGAAGCCCCGGAACGCCCATGGTTACCCGGCGGTGCCTATGCCACGATCAAGTGCGTACTTTACGGCGGCGGAATTTTGCGGTATACTGTCCCTATCAACCGGGGGCGCGCCGCCCCCGGCACCGGAGGTCACAGCCATGAACGATACCGCGAAGCAATACGCCAGCCTGTTCCGGCAGGTGAAGACCGCCACCGCCCAGGGCCGTCCCCAGGCCCGCATCATCAACATCATGCTGGCGGAGGACGACGGGATGTATATCGTCACCTCGAAGGGCAAACCCTTTTACAAGCAGCTGGTGGACACCGGGGAGATCGCCCTGGCCGCCATGTGCCCCGGCTGCCAGCCGCTGAAATTCACCGGGCGGCTCCACCCCTGAAGGCCATGATAGAGCTGATTTCATCCGTTTTCGCCCTCTACGGGGAGCGTTGGGACTGGTTCCTGGGCCTGCTGCGGGAGCACTTCCTCCTGTCGGGGCAGGCCATCCTGCTGTCCGGGGCCATCGGCCTTCTGCTGGGCGTGTGGATCTCCCAGCACCCAAGGCTGGCCCCCGCCGTGATGGGGGTGTGTAACGTGCTGTACACCATCCCCGCCATCTCCCTGCTGGGCATTCTCATCCCCTTCACCGGGATCGGGAACCGGACGGCGGTGACCGCCCTCACCATCTACGGGATCATGCCCATGGTGCGCAACACCTACGTGGGCCTCACCACCCTGGACCGGGACATCCTGGAGGCCGCCCGGGGCATGGGCGGCACCGAGCTTCAGACCCTGCTGCGGATCAAGCTGCCCCTGGCGGCGGGGGTGATCCTGGCGGGTGTGCGGAACATGGTGGTGATGACCGTCTCGGTGGCGGGCATCGCCTCCTTCGTGGGGGCGGGGGGCCTGGGCGTGTCCATCTACCGGGGCATTACCATCTACAATCCGGCCATGACCGCGGCGGGGAGCATTCTCATCGCCGCCCTGGCGGTCCTGCTGGATCTGCTGCTGGCCCGGTTGGAGCAATATTTTAAAAAGCGTGGGAGCTGATTGTAATGAAACAGAAACTTTTGAAATTCGTGCTGGCCCTGGCGGTCCTGGCGGGGCTGTCCGGCTGCGGGAAGCCCGCCGCCGGGCCCGTCAAAATCGCCACCAAGCCCATGACGGAGCAGTATATCCTGGGGGAAATGCTGGGCCTGCTCATTGAGGACGCGGGCTATGAGGTGGAGATCACCAAGGGCATCGGCGGCGGCACCAACAACATCCACCCCGCCATGGAGCAGGGGGAGTTCGACCTCTATCCGGAGTACACCTCCAGCGGCTGGGTCATGGTGCTCAAGCACGACGCCGCCGGCGTGGACGACGGCGAAATGCTGGACAAGCTCCAGGCGGAGTATCAGGAGAAGTTCGGCATGACCTGGGTGGGGCTGTACGGGTTCAACAACACCTTTGCCGTGGCGGTCCGGGAGGACGTGGCCCGGCAGTACGGGCTGAAAACCACCAGCGATCTGGCGGCCGCGGCGGGGGAGCTGAACTTCGGCGGAAACCCGGACTATCTGGAGCGGGCGGACGGCTTCCCCCTGCTGGCCCAGTCCTACGGGCTGGACTTCCAGAGCGTCCGCGATATCGACATCGGCCTGAAGTACCAGGCCCTCCGGAGCGGGGACATCGACGTCACCAACGCCTTTACCACCGACGCCCAGCTGGGCAGTCCGGACGGCGGCATCGTCACCCTGGAGGACGACAAGCACCTGCAAGTCAATTATTTCTGCTCCACGGTGGTGCGGCAGGACGCGCTGGAGAAATACCCCGGCCTGGAGGACGCGCTGAAGAAGATGGACGGCCTGCTGACCGACGGGGAGATGGCCCGCCTGAACTACCTGGTGGAGGTGGAGGGGATGGACGAAAAAGAGGCGGCCCGGACCTTCCTGACGGAAAAGGGCGTTTTGAAGGGATGAGCCGCCATGAACCCTGCCATTGAGTTCCACCGCGTTCAAAAGTCTTTCGGCTCCCAGCCCGTCCTGCGGGACTTCTCCCTGTCCGTGGAGCAGGGGGCCTTTCTGACGGTGATCGGACGCTCCGGCTGCGGCAAGACCACCGCCCTGCGGCTGGTGAACGCGCTGATCGCCCCCGACGGGGGCCGGGTGCTGGTGAAGGGGCGGGACGCGGCCCAGGCCGACCCCGCCGCCCTCCGCCGGGGCATCGGGTACACCATCCAGAACGTGGGGCTGTTCCCCCACATGACGGTGGAGAAGAACATCGCCTATGTGCCCGCCCTCTCCAAGTCCCCCCTGTGGAAGGGGGAGGAGCGGCGCAGGCGGGCGGCGGAGCTGCTGGAGAGCGTGGGGCTGGAGCCCGCCCTGGCGGGCCGCTACCCCCGGGAGCTGTCCGGCGGGCAGCGTCAGCGGGTGGGGATCGCCAGGGCCCTGGCCGCCCAGCCGGATATCCTGCTGATGGACGAGCCCTTCGGGGCGGTGGACGAGATCACCCGCCGCCAGCTCCAGGACGAGATCCTGCGCATCCACCAGGAGCGGGGCATCACCATCCTGTTCGTCACCCACGACATTGAGGAGGCGTTGCGGCTGGGCACCCAGGTGCTGGTGATGGAGGAGGGCCGCGCGGCCCAGCTGGACGCCCCCAGCGCGCTCATGGCCCGCCCCGCCACCCCCTTCGCGGCCCAGCTGGTCCGGCGGAGCCGGGATTTTTCTCCCAGGCGGTAGGCGGATCAGGGCTGATCTCCGGCAAGGCAAACGAGACGGGAAGGCCCCCGCCAGCGATGGCGGGGGCCTTCCTGTGTCCACGCCGCAAAACGCCGCCGGATCATCCTGCCTTTAGGCGGGACGGTCCGGCGGCGTTGTTCTATGGGGTTGGGGCTTACTTGACGGCCACGGCCTCGATCTCAAACAGCGCGCCCTTGGGCAGGGCGGCGGCCTGGACGCAGGAGCGGGCGGGGGCCTCGCCGGGGAAGTACTTGGCGTAGATGGCGTTGATGGCGGCGAAGTCGCCCATGTCCGCCAGGAACACGGTGGTTTTCACCACATCGGCGCAGGTCATGCCCGCGGCGGCCAGCACGGCGGACAGGTTGTCCAGGGCCTGGGACGCCTGGGCCTCCACGCCCTGGGGCAGCTCCCCGGTGGCGGGGATCAGGCCCAGCTGGCCGGAGGTATACAGGGTGTTTCCCGCCAGCTTGGCGTGGCAGTAGGGCCCCACGGCGGCGGGGGCGTTGGGGGCGGTGATGATCAGGTTCATGGGAAGTCCTCCTTCACAAATGTGGTCAGGTCCATTATAACGCGGATACCTGAAGAATCAATCGGTGTCCTGAATTATTTTCTGCTTCCGGGGCTGTGCCGCCAAGATGGGACGCGGCCTACAGGTTCGCGAACATATCCATCTGCTTTTGAAGCTCCCCGACGATCTCCTGGTTGGCGTCCATCCGCCCGGTGATCCCCTCCATGTCGTCCACCAGGACCCGGGTGCTTCCCGCCGCGCCGCTGATCCCGGAGGCCGCCCCGTCGATCGACCCGGATATGCTGGAGATGGAGACGGCGATCTGGTCAATCGCGCCCTTCAGCCGCTCCACCCGGCCGTTGTACTCCACCATGGCCTGCCCGATGTAGTCCGAATCCTCCCGGTACTGCTGCCCCGCCTGGACGGACCGCTCCAGCTGCTCCGCGATCACCCGGCTCAGATAGCTGGTCAGCTCCCGGGCGTTGTTGGCCAGGTATTCCACCGCCCCTGTGACCACCCCGCTGACCTGCTGGATGTGGCTGGCGGTCTCCGCGCAGGAATCGGCCAGCTTGTGGACCTCCTGCGCCACCACGGAGAACCCGGCCCCCGCCGCCCCCGCCCGGGCGGCCTCGATGGAGGCGTTGACGGCGATGAGGTTGGTGGAGGAGGATATGTTGAGGATATCCTCGGTGAGGGCCCGGATCTGGTCCACGCTGTGGCTCTTTTCAATGGCCTCGTCCAGCATGGTCATGATGTCCGCCGTCTTGTCCTGGATCACCTTTGTCTCCAGCCGGGCGGCCCGCTCCATCTCCTCCGCCCGCTCCCGCATCCCGGTGGAGTAGGCCGTGATGGCGGAGCACTCCTCCGCCATGCGCTGGGTGTCCTCCTGGGTTCCCGCCGCGCTGGCGGTGATGGCCGCCGCGCTGCCCGCCACCTCCTCCAGGGCGGCGGAGAGCTGCTCCGTCAGCTGGGACAGGGTGCGCACGCTGTCGTTGGAGTGCCGCGCCCGCTGGCGCACCTCTCCCACCACGCCGCTGATCCGCTCCGAGCTGTCCTGGAGGGTGCCCATGGTGTCCCGGATGGGGGTGAGCACGTACCTGCGGATGATCCGGAAGGCCGCCGCCACCAGGAAAATGCCCACCACCAGGGTGATCGCGCTGGTGATCAGGGAGATGACGTACACCAGGGTGAGCCGCCCCTTGGCCTCCCCCGCCTCCTGGCTCACCGCGTCGGACAGGGCGTCGATCTCCGCCTCCGCCGCCCTGCTCCAGCTCGCCACGTCCCCGTTGGCGGTGGCGTATGCCTCCTGGGTCTTGCTGTCCGCGCTGGCACTGACCAGATAGACCAGGGCGTGCTTAAACTCCCCGTAGCTGTTCTGGAGGGATTGATATGCCTCCCGCTCCTTTTCCGAGACAAACTCCTGGTAGGCCCCCAGCTTTTCGTCCAGGGCGGCCTCCTCCGCCTTGATCTCCTGCACCAGCTGGATCATGGTGGCGTGATCCGCCGCCACGATGTGGGACAGGGCCAGGCGGTGGATATCCATGACGGACCGCCGGATGTCCTCCAGCCGCTCCTCGCTGGCCATGCTGCTGTCCACAATCCGGCCCGCGTTGGCGTGGACGTTGTTGATGCTGAATACCGCCAGAAGATTGGACAGCA
>CAJUCA010000022.1 GCA_910585265.1 uncultured Oscillospiraceae bacterium
CCCCAACATTCAGAACCGGAATCTGACGCTCTATCCAATTGAACTACGGGCGCATACCGGGCGGCCCGCCGGAACGGGCCGCCCCCTATTCACTTTTACATGGACTCCGGCGCGGTCACACCCAGCAGCTCCAGTGCGTTGCGCAGGGTCACCTGGAGTGCCTTCACCAGCCCCAGCCGCTGGTTGGTCAGCTCGGGGTCCTCCGGGTTGTTTACCCGGGTGCTGTTGTAATAGCTGTGGTACAGCTTCACCAGCGACAGAATATAGTCCGCCACAATGTTGGGCTTGCGCATCCGGGCGGCCTTGGCCACCAGGCCGGGGAACTCGCCCATCATCTTCAGCAGCAGCAGCTCCTTCTCATCGGTGAGGCGGTCATAGCTGTCCTCCCGGTGGAAATCGGGAATGTCCTCCTTCTTCAAAATGGAGCACATCCGGGAGTAGGCGTACTGGGCATAATACACCGGATTGTCGTTGTCCTTGGCGGCGGCCTGCTTCATGTCGAAGTCCATCTGGGAGGAGATGTCCTTGGACACAAAGAACCAACGGGCGGCGTCCACGCCCACATCCTCGCACAGCTCCCGCAGGGTGATGGCGTTGCCGGTCCGCTTGGACATCTTGACCTCCACGCCGTCCTCCACCATCCGCACCATCTGGATCAGATCCACCGACAGCGTTCCCTTGGGATAGCCCAGGGCGGTGAGGGCGGCCTGCATCCGGGTGACGTAGGAGTGGTGGTCCGCCCCCCACAGGTTCACCATCGTGGGGTAGCCCCGCTCCATTTTATAGACGTGGTTAGCGATGTCCGGGGTGAGGTAGGACAGGGTGCCGTCGCTCTTGCGCAGCACGCGGTCCTTCTCATCGCCGTAGTTGGTGGTCTTGAGCCAGAGCGCGCCGTCCTGCTCGTAGAGCAGGCCCATCTCGTCCATCTTCTTGAGGCAGGCGTTAATCCGCTCCATGTTATTCTCGTAGAAGTAGGTCTCGTGGATCCAGGACTGCATATGCACCCGGTAAAGCTCCAGATCCTTCTCGATCTTTTTCAGCTCCCGGGTCTTGCCCTCCAGCATGAAGTACTCCAGCCGCTCCTTGGGGTCGGCGGTCAGCCACTTGTCGCCGTCCTGCTTGGCGATATCGTGGGCGATCTGCTTCACATCATCGGCGTGGTAGCCGTTGTCGGGGAGGGGGTACTCCTTGCCGAAGCACTCGAAATACCGGGAGATCAGGGACTCGCCCAGCATGACGATCTGGTTTCCGGCGTCGTTCACATAGAACTCCCGCAGCACGTCATAGCCGCTCTTTTCCAGCAGGCGGCAGATGGCGTCGCCCCAGGCCGCGCCCCGGGCGTGGCCGCAGTGCAGATCCCCGGTGGGGTTGGCGGAAACCCACTCCACCAGGATGTGCACGCCCTCGCCGGAGCTGTTCTGGCCGAAGCTGTCCCCGGCGTCCAGCACCTGGTTGATCAGGGCGGACAGCGCGCCGCTTTTCAGCTTGAAGTTGATGAAGCCGGGCCGGGCCACGGTGACGGACTCCGCCTCCGGCAAAAGCTCCTGGAGCTTTTCGGCCAGGGGCTGGGCGATGTCCATGGGGCTCTTGTGCAGGGCCTTGGCCAGCTTCATGGCCGCCCCGGTGGCATAGTCCCCCAGCTTGGTGTCCCGGGGCACCTCCACCGTCAGCACATTGTCCTCCGGCTCCAGCCCGTAGACCTCCTGGACGGCCTGCTTCACGGCCTGGAAAATTTTCTGTTCAAAATCGTTCATGATGCCATGTCCTCCCTCACGGCAGGCTCCGCTTCCCCTCCAGCAGCTCCTGGAGGCGGGCAAGCAGCTCCCCCGCCGCGTCATTATCCTTCATTACCAATAAAATGGTGTCGTTCCCGGCAAGGCTGCCCACCAGCCCCGGCTGCTCCGACTTGTCCACATAGGACCCCACCGCGTTGGCCAGCCCGGGCAGGGTGCGGATCACGATGATGTTCTGGGCGGCCTGGGCAGACACCGCCCCCATCCGGGCGATGTTCATCAGCCGCCGCAGGTCGTCGTCCTCCATGGACAGGGGGTTGACGCTGTAGCGGATCAGCCCGTTAGGCTCCGCCTGCTTCACCAGCCCCAGGGCGTGGAGATCCCGGGACAGGGTGGCCTGGGTGCAGTGCACCCCGTTTTCCTCCAAAAGCGTCTGGAGCTGCTGCTGCGTCTCCACCGGCTGCCTGGAGATCAGCTCCAGGATCAGCTTTTGCCGGTTCTTTTTCATGAGCGCACTACCAACCCTTCTCAACTGCCCGTGAAAGGAGCATAGACCCCATAAATAAGAGGATTATATGCCGGAGTCAACCTGCGCGCTATACGCTCCACCGGGTTTTCCTTGTATATTCTTGCATATTTTGTATAGCCCCACTGCGGGGAAGCGGAGCCATTATATCCCTGCCGCGCCCGGTACGCTATACGCTGCGGGTGAATATTTTGTATAATCTCGTATATTTTTACGGGTTTCCCCGCTTCCATTCATTTTTTATTCCGTCCGGCCTCACTGCCGTCCGCCTTTTGGAGGGTGATCCGGTTCCGGAACTCCGTGGGGGTCATCCCCTTGAACTTCAGGAAGTTGGTGTTGAAGGTCTTGATGTTGCTGTACCCCACCTCGAAGGCCACGTCGATGACGTAATACTCCGTGGAGGCCAGCAGCTCACAGGCCCGGTTCACCCGGACGAAGTTCAGCAGCGTCTCGAAATTCATGTCGGAGTGGTAGAGCATCAGCCGGTTCATCTCCGCCACGGTAATGCCGAACTGGGCGGCCACCTGCCCGGCGGTGAGCTTCTCGGTGGTGTAGTTCTTGTAGATATAGTCGGTGATCTGGTAGGCCACGTCCTTGTTGGTGCGGTTGAACTTGGTTTTGGACTTGCTGTAGATCTTGCGGAACTTGATGGGGGCCACCCCCACCTGGGCCACAAAATGCTTGGAGAGGTGGGACGCGTCCACGAACCCGGTAAGGGTGGCGATGGCGTCCAAAGTCAGGTCGGTATACACCAGATAGTCGGAGGTCTTTTCAATGCGGATGCTGGACAGCAGCTTGGAGAAGGTGGTTCCGGTGGTCTCCGCGATCCGCTTGGACAGGGTGGACTCGGAGATGAAGAAGGCCCCCGCCACGCTGGCCAGGGTGAGACGCTCGGCGGAGTGGGCGTAGAGGTAGCTGAGGATGGACCGCTCCGCGGCGATGTCCTTCTCGTAGTCCTTCTCCCCCCGGACGGCCATGACGTACCGCCGGTACAGGATCATCAGCTCGATGAGCTTGTTGGTAATGTAGAGCTGGGACAGGGGCCGGGGCGCGGGCGGGATGGCCCGGGTGGACTCCACCCCCAGCTCCGAGCGCAGCTGCTCCGTCAAAACGTCGATGCAGGCCGCCTGCACCGAATCCAGGTACACCACCGGGTCCATGGACAGGAAGCGCAGCAGCTCTGAGCTGTCCTCCTCCAGGCCGGGGATTCCCTTCAGCATGGAGTTGATGTAGTGGTAGTCGTACACGATAAACATGAACTGGAGGGTCTGCTCCACCTGGGTGATCTCCGTGATGGTCCAGGGGGTGACGGCCACCAGCGTGTCCGGCCTGATGTCGTAGGGCTCGCCGCCGATCTCAATGACGCCCTTGCCCCGCTTGATGTAGATAAACCGGGCGGACTGGTGGATCAGCGGCTTGGTGGGGCCTTGGATGGCCTCATAGTCAAAGGAGCAGATGGCGGCGGGGTCGCTGGAAGCGGACAGGTTGTCCTGCAATGCCGCAGGTCGGTTCAAACGGATCACCTTCAGCCTTTCTCTGATCGGACAGTCGGACACAGGAAAGCCCGGCCGTATGCGCGGGGCACATACGGCCGGCTCTCCCGCTTTGCTGCTAAAAACTGTTGGGATGGGGGTTCACTCAGCTCAGAACCATCATGCCGATGGTGAGCACCACGGCGGAGAACACCGCGATGATGGCCAGCAGCTTGGCGGACCACTTGACCCAGACATCCCAGGGAACCCGGGCCAGGGCCAGGCCGCCCATGATGAAGCCGCAGGTGGGGGTGAACAGGTTCACGAAGCCGTTGGCGGCCACGTTGATCATGATGGAGGTCTCCACGGACCAGCCCATGCCCGCCACAATGGGAGAGACGATGGGGGCGGACAGGCTCGCCAGACCGGAGGAGGACGGCACCAGGAAGCTCAGCCCCACGTGGAGCACATAGTCCAGGAAGCCGAACACGGGGGCGGGCAGGCCGGAGGCGGTGAGCGCGGTGATAGATGCCTCCACCAGCCAGGAGCCAAGACCGGTCACGGTCATAATGACAGTGGTGGCGCGGGCCAGGGCAATGACCAGGTTGACGGAGATCATGTCGGTGAAGCCGTTGATCACGCAGGGCATGAACTTCTTCTTGTCATCCAGGCCGATGAAGCCCATGACAAAGCCCATCAGCAGGAACCAAGTGGCAGCCTCATTGAAGTACCAGTCGCCCAGTTGGCTTCCGGTAATCACACTGGTGAAGCCCAGGGCGTTGTAGATGCCCTCGTTCAGGCTGCCCCAGGGGATGAAGCCCAGGATCATGACCACAAAAGACAGGGCGAACACGATCAGCACACCCTTCTGGCGGCCGGTGAGATGGACATCACTGGAAATCTCGGTGGAGGTGCCATAGGCGGCCTTGCACTCGCCGATCTGCTCGGCGGTGAGGATGGAGCCTTTGCCAGCCTTCACCTTCTTGGCGTAGGCGGTGACGAACAGGGCGGAGAGGATGAACGTACCCAGCCAGAGGATGATAGCCACAACAAAAATAGTGGCCATATTTACGTCCACGCCAGCCGCGGCTACCGCCGCACCGGTGGCGAAGGGGTTCAGGGTAGAGCCAAGCACGCCGGTGCCCGCGCCCAGCAGGACGGTGGCCGCGCCCACCAGCGGGTCAAAGCCCGCCGCCACCATGGTGGCCGCCAGCAGGATATAGAAGCCCACGGTCTCCTCGCCCATGCCGTAGGTGGTTCCGCCGATGGAAAACAGGAACATCAGGATCCAGATCAGCACCAGCTCTTTGCCGTGAAGTGCTCTCACAAGCACTTGTATGCCGGTTTCCAGTGCCCCTGTGGCGGTCAGGATGGACAGGAAAATGCCCAGGCAGAACACGAAGCCAATCACATCCCCGGCATCATGCCAGCCGTTGAGGGGGGCCATGAGGATGTCGCTGAGGGTCGCGCCTTCCACCGCCATCTCCACCGCCTCGCCGGTCTCCTCATCGATGCCGGTGTAGGTCTGCCCGTTGGCGATCCAAGTGACGACAGACACCACCAGCAGGACGGCCAGCAGGATCAGGAAGGTATTTAACGAGCGTTTCTTTTTCTTCTCTGCCATGACAATCTCTCCTTTATACTATAATACGATCTTCCTTACTTTTCAACCACCGTTCCCGTTTTTCCGTCCAACGCCTCGGCCGCCCGCGCCAGTGAGGTGATCAGGGCGGTGCCGCCGTTCGCGCTGTGTTCCACAAATTCCATGCAGGACTGGACCTTGGGCAGCATACTGCCGGGGGCGAACTGGCCCTGCTGGATATACTCCTCCGCCTCCGCCAGCGTCATGGACGCCAGCTCCCGCTGGTCGGGCTTGTTAAAGTTGACGCACACCCGGTCCACCGCGGTGAGGATGATGAGCTGATCCGCCTTCACGTCCCGGGCCAGCAGCGCGCTGGCCCGATCCTTGTCGATGACGGCGGCCACGCCCTTCAGGCCCCCGTCCGTCTCTACCACGGGGATGCCGCCACCGCCCACGGTGATGACGATATTGCCCGCCGCCACCAGCTGATCCACCACGTCCAGCTCCACGATCCGCTTGGGAATGGGGGAGGGCACCACCCGGCGGTAGCCCCGGCCGGAATCCTCCACGAAGGTGAAGCCCTTCTCCGCCGCGATGGCGTCGGCCTCCTCCTTGGTGTAGAAGCTGCCCACGGGCTTGGTGGGCTTCTGGAAGCCGGGATCGGCCTCGTCCACCACCACCTGGGTGACCACGGTGGCGCAGGACTTCTTGATGCCCCGGGCCTTCAGCTCGTCCTGAATGGCCTGCTGGAGGTGGTAGCCGATATAGCCCTGGGTCATGGCCCCGCACTCGGGGAAGGGCATATAGGGGGTGCCGCCGCCCTTGTTGGCGGAGAACTCCATGGCCAGGTTGATCATCCCCACCTGGGGACCGTTGCCGTGGCCGATGATGACCTCGCAGCCCTTTTCCACCAGATCCACGATGGGCTTGGCGGTGCCCTTCACCAGCTTCAGCTGTTCCTCAGGGGAATTGCCCAGGGCGTTTCCGCCCAGGGCCACTACAATCCGCTTCCCCATGACGCTTACTTCAGAGTCGCGTACATCACAGCCTTGATGGTGTGCATACGGTTCTCTGCCTCGTCGAACTGGCGGGCCTGGGTGCCCAGGAACACATCGTCGGTGACCTCCATGGCGGGGATGCCGAACTTCTGGAAGATGTCCTCGCCGATGGTGGTGTCACGGTCGTGGAAGGAGGGCAGGCAGTGCAGGAAGATGGCGGTGGGCTTGGCCTGGGCCATGACTTCCTTGTTCACCTGGTAGGGCAGCAGCAGCTTGATGCGCTCGGCCCAGATCTCGTCGGGCTCGCCCATGGACACCCAGATGTCGGTGTACAGCACGTCGCAGTCCTTGGCACCCTGCTTCACATCGTCGGTCAGCTCGATGGTCGCGCCGGTCTCGGCGGCCACGGCCTTGCACTTCTCCACCAGGTCGGCGGCGGGCATCAGCTCCTTGGGGCCGCAGGCGCAGAAGTGCATCCCCAGCTTGGCGCAAACCACCATCAGGGAGTTGGCCACGTTGTTGCGGGCGTCGCCGAAGAAGGTGAGCTTGCGGCCGCGGACATCGCCGAACTCCTCCTTCACGGTGAGGATGTCGGCCAGCATCTGGGTGGGGTGGAAGGCGTCGGTCAGGCCGTTCCACACGGGCACGCCGGAGTAGCGGGCCAGATCCTCCACCACGGACTGCTTGAAGCCGCGGTACTCAATGCCGTCATACATACGGCCCAGCACCTTGGCGGTGTCGGCCAGGGACTCCTTCTTGCCCATCTGGGAGGAGCCGGGGTCCAGGAAGGTGCAGCCCATGCCCAGGTCCCGGGCACCCACCTCGAAGGCGCAGCGGGTGCGGGTGGAGGTCTTTTCGAACAGCAGCACCACCTGCTTGCCGGTGAGCCACTTGTGCTCCACGCCGTTGTTCTTCATGCGCTTGAACTCGGCGGAGAGGTCCAGCATATAGTTGATCTCGGCGGGGGTGAAGTCCAGCAGGGTCAGAAAGCTCCTGCCGCGAATGTTGATGCCCATAGTAAAATTCCTCCTAAAATTAGATTAAAATGTTGGGTTTCTGGAGCCGCCGGCCCGGTCCCGGCGCGGGGCCTTCGATCAGGCCCCGCAGGGGACCGCTTCCGGGGTTCCAGGCTTATTCTGCCCGGATCAGGGGCATGGACATACAGCGCGGACCGCCGCGGCCCCGGGAAAGTTCGGCGGAGGGCATCTCCAGAACGGTGAGCCCCGCGTCCCGCAGGATGGCGTTGGATACGTCGTTGCGCTGGTAGACCACGATCTTGCCGGGGGCGATGCACAGGGTATTGGAGCCGTCGTTCCACTGCTCCCGGGCCGCCGCGATGAGGTCGTCGCCGCCGCAGTAAATGAGCTGCACGTCGTCCACGTGGGTGTAGGTCTCCAGGATGTGCTTCAGATCGGAATCCACCCGCTTGATGTGCAGGTCGGCGGGATCGTCCTTGCCCGGGGTGATCTCGTACACGGTGAGCGGGCCCAGGATGGCGGGATGGACGGTGTACTTGTTCACGTCGATCTGGGTGAACACGGTGTCCAGGTGCATGAAGGCGCGGCTCTTGGGGATGTCGAAGGCCAGCACGGTGCGGATCTTGGCCTCCGGATCGGAGAACAGGTTCCGGGCCGCCGCCTCAATGGCATCGGGGCAGGTGCGCTGGGAGATGCCGATGGCCAGGGTGTCCTCGGTGAGGTTGAGCACGTCGCCGCCCTCGATGTTGGCGTGGAGATCCCGGTCGTAGTAGCGGGTCACCAGGCCCTCGAAGTCGGGATGGTACTTGAAGATATAGTCGGCGTAAATCGTCTCGCGGCAGCGGGTGACGGAGTACATCTTGTGGAGGAACACGCCGGTGCCCACGCTGGCGAAGGGGTCACGGGTGAAGTACAGGTTGGGCATGGGGTGCACCACCAGATCGTCCGGCGGGGCCACCAGATCCTGGAGGGAGTAGGCCCGGGCGGCATCGCCCATCTCCTTCAGGGTGATGCCCTCCATGGTCTTTTCCACCAGGGCCTTGCCCTTGAAGTGGCTGGTGAGGTACTCCAGGCACTTGTCCTGCCAGCGGCGGGTCTTGATGTTGCCCTCATACAGCCACTGGCGCAGGAAGGGCTCCACCAGCTTGGGATTGAGGCTGAGCACGTCCGTCATCAAATCCTCCAGGTACACCACCTCGGTGCCGTTGTCCCGGAGAATCTGGGCGAAGGCGTCGTGCTCCTCCTGGGCCACTCTCAGGAAGGGGATGTCGTCAAACAAAAGCTCTCCCAGGGTGTCGGGGGTCAGGTTCAGCAGCTCACGGCCGGGACGGTGCAGCAGCACCTTTTTCAGCGGGTTGATCTCGCTTCTGACGCAAATACCTTTCATGGCTCCTCCTTATGCGTTTCGCAACTATTATTTTTGTCCGCCGCCTGCGCGCACCGGCGGGGACAAATGATAACCATCCTTATAGTACCCAAATCTGTGCGGAAAAGATGGACGCTTCCACCATCTGATATTGTATATTTCCGCTAAATTTCCATCCGCAACCGCACGAGCATTTGCATAGTATCACAATTCCGTCAAATTTTTATCAAAAAGGGCCGGAGAAAGGGGCAGTTCCCCTCTCTCCGGCCCTTTTTGACAGCATTGGCGTCCCATCAAATTTCCAAGCCCTCCGCGGCCCGCCGGAACTCCTCCGGCCCCGCGGGGCTCTTTCCGCTCACGATTTTCGGGGAGCCGCCGCCGGATACCTCCAGCGCGCCCTTCAACCCGTCCATCCAGGCCCGGCCCCTCCCCTCCGGGGAGATAGCGGCAAAGCTCACCCCGCCGTCCAGCTCCGCCATCAGCACCACGCCCCGCTGTGCCTTGGCCAGCACCGCCTGGCTCATGGCCCGCAGCTCCCCGGCGTCCCTGGCGGCGCAGGAGACCAGCCTGTCCCCGGACGCCAGCAGCCCCTCCGCCTGATAGCCGCACAGCTCCCGGCGCAACGCCTCGTTCTCCTTCTTCAACGCCTTGGACGAGGCCAGCAGCCCCGCCAGCTTGTCCGGCAGGTCGGGTATCCCGGTGTCGGACAGCTCCACCAGCCGCCGCAGGACGGCGTGATCCCCCCGGAGGCGGGCCTCCGCCGCGGGACCGACGGCGGTATAGATCTTGGTGCCCCGGCCCGACCGCTCGCTGCCCAGCACCGTGAAGGACAGGATCTGCCCCGTGCGGCTCACGTGGGGGGTGCCGCAGGGCTGGGTGTCCACATCGGCAAACTTCACAATCCGCACCTCGTCATAGCCCTGGTACTTGGGGTCCGGGTAGTCCGCCCCCTTCACATAGGACAGCTCCACCGGGAAATCGTCCAGGATCTGCCGGTCCAGAAAGGACTGGACCTCCTCCAGGTGGCCGGGGGGCAGCTCCTTGGTGTCCAGCTCGTACCACTGGTTCTCCGGGTGGACGCCGATGGCCACAATCCGCAGGCCCAGCCGCCCATAGTATCCGTCCAGCATATGGAACGCCGACTGGACGGCGGTGTTGTTCCAGCGGGTGAGCCGGTCCACCTCCAGACGGACGGGATCGGACAGCTCCCCCTCTACCCGGTGCCAGAGGGTGTCCCCCTCCCACCGCAGCTCCAGCACCTCCCGGCCGTTGATCGTCCCCCGGTCCGCCAGCGCGCCGCCCTTCTCGCCGTAGAACACGGTGTCCTCGAAGGCGTACCACCCGTCCCGGCACTCCCTGATCCGGGTGTCCATGGTGAGGTTCAGAAAGTTGTCATAGTTCCGGTTCACGCCGGCCCCTCCTCGTCAATTATGTAACTCAGTCCAGCGGCGCATCGCAGAAGGCGCAGCACCGCACGCCCCCCGTCTCCTTCACCAGCGGCGGCAGGTAGTGCTCCGTCTGGGTGATGCACCGGGGGTTGTGGCACACCGGGCCCTGGCCGATCTCCACCGGGCCGGGCTGTATCCGGGGCTGGTTCGCCAGATCCGCCAGCAGGGCCATCCGGGAGAACATCCCGTACCGGGCCTGCTCGAAGTAGACCGCCCGGGGATCGTCGTCCACGTCCACGGCGATCTCGTCCACCCGGGGCAGGGGGTGCATCACCAGCAGGTTCTCCTTGGCCCGGGCCAGCTTGGAGCGGGTGAGAATGTATATGCCCTTACACCGCTCGTACTCCAGCGGGTCGATGAACCGCTCCCGCTGAATGCGGGTCATGTACAGCACGTCCAGCTGGGGTATGACCGGATCCAGGCCGGACACCTCCAGGAAGGGCAGGCCGTTGTCCTTCATGAACCGCCGCAGGTATTCCGGAATGGCCAGATCCGGCGGCGCGATGAGGAAGAAGCGGATATCCTTGAATTTCGCCATGGCCTTGATGAGGGAGTGGACGGTGCGCCCGTTTTTCAGATCGCCGCACAGCCCCACGCTGAGCCCGTCCACCGAGCCCCGCAGCCGGGTGATGGTGGTCAGGTCGGTGGTGGTCTGGGTGGGGTGCATATGCCCGCCGTCCCCGGCGTTGATCACGGGCACCTCGGAGTACAGGGACGCGGCCTTGGCCGCCCCCTCCCAGGGGGTGCGCATCACCACCACGTCGGCGTAGCCCGCCACCATCTTGATGGTGTCCTTCAGGCTCTCCCCCTTGGCGGTGGAGGAGGACTTGGGGTCGGCAAAGCCGAACACCGTGCCGCCCAGCCGGAGCATGGCGGTCTGGAAGGAGAAGTTGGTGCGGGTGGACGGCTCGTAGAACAGAGAGGCCATCACCTTTCCCCGGCAAACGTCCAGGTGCTTTTCCGGGGCGTCCATAATGCGTTCCGCCCGTGCGTACAGCTCGTCCCATTCCTCCCGGGGCAGATCTCCAAAGTCAATCAGATGGCGCATCGTTTCTGTCTCCTCCTCTGAATTTTTTCCCGCAAAAAACCCCGCCCACCGGGCAGGGTTTTCACGGGTCCATGCCCTGCATCTATAACCAGCAACGAAGGCAGCTCCAAATCCCCCGTCCCTCGTCCTTCATCCTTCGTCTCCCGTCCCTCGTCTCCCGTCCTTCGTCCCCCGTTATTCCCAACCGTGAGCCCAGCGAAGCGGGTCACGGTTGGAGGCGAAGAAATTCCCGCCATAGTGCAGTTTTCGGCGCAGCCGGAAACGGAACGGTGGCGGGAATTTCAGAGCCGCTGGCGCGCCGGAGAAGATTCGAACTCCCGGCCTTCTGATCCGTAGTCAGACGCTCTATCCAGCTGAGCTACCGGCGCAACTCATTTCGTTTTATGATACTCTAAAGCGGCGGGACGCCGATAGTCGTAAGTGGCAGTTTTTCTTGTATATTCTTGTAATCCTAAAGACTGCGGGCCGGCTTCCAAAAGCCGCCAGCCCCTGGCCCGTCCCCCCGCCAGGGCACGGAACAGGGCCGCCGCGAGACGGCCCGCGGCGGCCCATAATGTGCGGCGTTTTGTCCGGGGCCTCCCTCAGCGCAGGAACCCGTCCAAAATCTTCTGCTCGGCCTCCTCCCCGGTGAGCCCCAGGGTCATCAGCTTCAAAATCTGGTCCCCGGCGATCTTGCCGATGGCGGCCTCGTGGATGAGCTGGGCCTCCATGTGGTTGGCCACAATGGCGGGGATGGAGCTGACCTTGGCCTGCCCCATAATGATGGAGTCGCACTGGACATGGCCGAAGCAGGGGGCGTTCCCCTCCACCTGGGGGTAGAACACCTGCACCGAGCTGTCCTGGGCCACGGAGCGGGAGATCACCTGGGTCCGTGCCCCCTCCCCCTTCAAAATCACATCCATCTTGCTCTCGGCGAACTGCCCGCCGTGGGTGAGCAGCCGCTCGGTGACCACCGCCTCGGCGTCCGCCCCCACCTCCACCTTGGTGTACCGCTTGGTGTGGTCCACGCCCCGGATCTGCACCGTCTCCAGCTGGATGGAGGCCCCCTCCTCCAGATACACGATGGTGTGGGGGTTCATGATCCGGCCCCCGGTCCCCTCCCCCTCGCCGTAGTGCTTCTCCGTATAGCGCACCTT
Source organism: uncultured Oscillospiraceae bacterium (assembly GCA_910585265.1). Taxonomy (GTDB): domain Bacteria; phylum Bacillota; class Clostridia; order Oscillospirales; family Oscillospiraceae; genus Enterenecus. Next base: position 12,287 of record CAJUCA010000022.1, read on the forward strand.
GGAGCCTCTGCCCACGTAGAAGGTATGCACCCCGTCGTGCTGGGTGGTGTCGCAGCCGTCGTTGTGGATGCCGCACCCGGCGATGATGTCCACGTCACAGTCCTCGCCGATGAAGAAGTCGTTATACACCAAGTCGGACAGCCCGCTCTGGGTGAGCAGCACCGGGATGTGCACGTCCTGCCCCCTGGTGCCCGCCTTGATGCGGATATCGATCCCGGGCTTGTCCTCCTTGGAGGAGATCTCGATGGTGTCCGTGCTCCGCCGGGAGTCCAGCCCCCCGTCCTTGCGGATGTTATAGGCCCCCTGGGGCACGCCGTCCAGGTCGGCGATCTGCTTGAGCAGCTCCGCGTCGGTATGGTTCATGCCTGCCCCTCCTCTCCCACAAAGGCGCACCCGGGCTGGGTGTTGGCCAGAATTTTCGGAAAAATCTCCTCCCGGGGCCCCTGCTCGGACACCAGGCCGTCCGCCACCAGCACGATCTCGTCCGCCAGGCCGATGATCCGCTCCTGATGGGAGATGATGATGATGGTGGCCTCCCGCTTGTCATGGATATACCGGAAGGTCTCGGTGAGCTTGGCGAAGGACCACAGGTCGATGCCCGCCTCCGGCTCGTCGAAAATCATCAGCGGGGACTTCCGGGCCAGGATGGTGGCAATCTCGATGCGCTTCACCTCGCCGCCGGACAGGGAGGCGTCCACCTCCCGGTCGATATAGTCCGCCGCGCACAGCCCCACCTGGGTGAGCAGCTGGCAGCCCTCGGCCCGCCCCAGGAAGGGGTTGCCCGCCGCCAGCCCCAGCAGGTCCCGGACCCGCAGGCCCTTGAACCGGGGGGGCTGCTGGAAGCCGTAGCTGATCCCCCGCTGGGCCCGCTCCGTGATGGACAGGCTGGTGATGTCCTCCCCATTCCACAAAATCTGCCCGCCGGTGGGCTTGTTCAGCCCCATGATGGCCTTGGCCAGGGAGGTCTTGCCCCCGCCGTTGGGCCCGGTGATCACCCAGAACGCCCCGTCGGGCACCGTCAGCGACACATCCCGGAGGATGTCCTTCTGCCCCGCCTCCTCCTCCACGGAGAAGGCCAGATGCTTCAGCTCTAACATAGTACATATCTCCTATCGGACTCCGCCCGGGTTGGCCTCCGGCGAAATCATAGTCTGTTTCTATGGTTTGCAGTATACCACAGGAGGAAAAGGCTGTCAAGAAAACAAATCATAGTTTTTCACTATGTTTTTCCGTCCCGCCCGTCAAAGCGCACAAAGTCCCCGGCCAGCTGGCACCTTTTGCCCCCGGAACATAGAATAGGGGGCAAAGGAGGTGTGACCATGGAAGAAATGATTCCATGCTTGCTGAAAGACCAGGAGGTATTCCAGCGGGTGTGGCAGCGGGTGATGGCGGGCCGGGAGGAGGGCGTCTCCCCCGTGGAGGCCGTCCCCCCGGGAATGCAGGGCGACCTGTCCTGCAAGTGCCTGGAGGAGCTGATGCGGCTGAACGGCGGCGGCCTGCCCCAGGAGTGCGAGGCCCCCGGCGGAAGCCCGCCGGAGCAGCCCCCCGTGGAGGAGGCCCCATCCCCCGGGCCGGAGCCCGCGCCGGAGCCTGCGCCCCTGGCGGAGGAAGCCCCCGCCCCGGAGCCGCCGGAGCCGGAGCAGCCCCCCCAGCCGCCGGAGCCTCTCCCCCAGCCGGAGGGCACCCGCTGGAACAGCGACCTGCCGCCGCTCTGGGAGGAGCCTATGCCCGCCGACGACCGCACCGCCCGCCTGCGCAGCCAGGTGATGGAGGCGTTGGAGGGCTGGCAGCTCTACCGCCATCTGGCGCGGCGGGCGCGGGGGACGGAGGCCCGGGTACTTAACACGCTGGCCGGGGAGCTGCACCGCTGCGCCCGGAAGCTGTCGGCGGCGTATTTTCTCGTCACCGGACTGCGGTACTGGCCCAGCGAGCTGCTGTCCGCCCCGGCCATCCCGTCCTACTGGGGCGCGCTGCGCCGCCGCCACCAGCTGGAGCAGCAGCAGGAGACCGCCTTCCGCATGGCGGCGGACGACTGGGACACCCAGGATATGTTGGACCTGTACGGCGAGCTGGCCGAGGGCTGCCAACGCCGCTGCCGCCAGCTCCGGACCCTGCTGGAGCAGGATCTGATCTGACGCCCGGCGCGAAAAGGGGGACGCTCCTTCCGGAAGCGTCCCCCTTTTGGGTTCGGGTTATGCGCGATTACTGATACAGCTCGATGAGCTTCTGCAGGTGCCTCCCCAACGCGTCCTGCGGACGCGCCGGGGGCCCCTTTGGATTTCAATGCTCAGGCGGAGTGAATCCGCCCTGCCTTCGGCGGGGTTATGCGCAATTACTGGTACAGCTCGATGAGTTTCTGAAGATGCTCCCAACGGGCCATGGCGGACTCCTCGTTCTTCTTGAACAGCTCGTCGGCGCGCTCCGGGAAGGAGCGGGTCAGGGAGGAGTACCGGGCCTCGTTCATCAGGAACTCCTGATAGCCGCCCGCCGGGGCCTTGGAGTCCAGGGTGAAGGGGTTCTTGCCCAGGGCCTTGTTGGCGGGGTTGTAGCGGAACAGGTTCCAGTAGCCGCAGGACACGGCCTTCTTCATCTCGCTCTGGCAGTTGGCCATGCCGCCCTTGATGGAGTGCATCTCGCAGGGGCTGTAGCCGATGATGAGGGACGGGCCGTGGTAGGCCTCGGCCTCCCGGATGGCCTGGAGGGTCTGGTTGGGGTTGGCACCCATGGCTACCTGGGCCACGTAGACATAGCCGTACTGCATCACGATCTCCGCCAGGGACTTCTTGCCGATGGCCTTGCCCGCGGCGGCAAACTGGGCGACCTGGCCCAGGTTGGAGGACTTGGACGCCTGTCCGCCGGTGTTGGAGTACACCTCGGTGTCGAACACGAAGATATTCACATCCTCGCCGGAGGCCAGCACGTGATCCAGTCCGCCGTAGCCGATGTCGTAGGCCCAGCCGTCGCCGCCGAAGATCCACACGGACTTCTTCACCAGATAGTCCTTCTGGTCCAGGATCTCCTTGGCCAGCTTGCAGGCGTCGCAGTCACAGAACTGCGCGCCGGAGTCCTTCAGCTCCTTGGCGTGGGCCTGGAACTGGGGCAGCTGGTCGCCGAACACCTTGGCGGCGTCGGGGCTGGAGGTGAAGGCCACGACCTCGTCCACCGTCATCAGGCCGTCCTCCAGGGCGGCGATGTAGGCCTTGGTGGCCTCGGCGTTAGCCTCGCCGTCGTCCATGGTGTCCAGCCACTTCTGGGCGGCCTCCTTCAGCTCGGGAACGGTGTGGGGCACCGCGATGAGGGCCCGGGTCTTGTCGGCCAGGGCGTTGCGGATGGCCTTCTGGCCCAGGTGGATGCCCAGGCCGTGCTCGGCGTTGTCCTCAAACAGGGAGTTGGCCCAGGCCACGCCCTTGCCGTCCTTGTTGACGGTGTAGGGGGAGGTGGCGGCGGGGCCGCCCCAGATGGAGGAGCACCCGGTGGCGTTGGAGACGTACATCCGGTCGCCGCACACCTGGGTGACCAGGCGGGCGTAGGCGGTCTCGGCACAGCCGGCGCAGGAGCCGGAGAACTCCAGCAGGGGCTGCTTGAACTGGCTGCCGGGGACGGTGGCGGTGGTGGTGACCTCGGGCTTCTCGGTGACCTTGGCCACCATGTAGTCGAAGGCGGGCTGACGGCCGGCCTCCTGCTCCAGGGGCACCATGGACAGGGACTTGGTGGGGCACACGCCCACGCAGACGGAGCAGCCCATGCAGTCCATGGGGCTCACCGCCAGGGAGTACTGGTACAGGCCCTTGCCCTTGCCGGCCTTGAAGTCCACGATCTTGGCGCACTCGGGGGCGTTCTTGGCCTCCTCGGCGTCCAGGGCGAAGGGACGGATGGTGGCGTGGGGGCAGACATAGGCACACTGGTTGCACTGGATGCAGGTATCCTGGTTCCAGGCGGGCACGGACACGGCCACGCCCCGCTTCTCATAGGCGGACGCGCCCTGCTGGAAGGTGCCGTCCACGTGGGGCACGAAGGAGGACACGGGCAGGCTGTCGCCGTCCATGCGGTTGATGGGCTCCATCACGTCCTTGACCATCTCCACCAGCTCGGGCCGGCCCTCCAGCTTGCCGCCGGCGGCCTTGTCCTCGGCGGCGGCCCAGGAGGCGGGCACGTTGAACTTCTTGAAGGCGGTGGCACCCATATCGATGGCCTTGTGGTTCATGTCCACCACGTCCTGGCCCTTCTTCAGGTAGGAGTGGGTGGCGGCGTCCTTCATGTAGCCGATGGCCTCGCTCTCGGGCATCACCTTGGACAGGGCGAAGAAGGCGGACTGGAGGATGGTGTTGGTGCGCTTGCCCATGCCGATCTCGATGGCCAGATCGATGGCGTTGATGGTGTAGACGTTGATGTTATGCTCCGCGATATACCGCTTGGCCACGGCGGGCATATGCTTATCCAGCTCCTCGTCGCTCCACTGGCAGTTGATGAGGAAGGTGCCGCCGTCCTTCACGTCCCGGACCATGGGGAAGCCCTTGACGATGTAGGCGGGCACGTGGCAGGCCACGAAGTCGGCCTTGTTGATGTAGTAGGGGGCGCGGATGGGCTGGTCGCCGAAGCGCAGGTGGCTGATGGTGACGCCGCCGGTCTTCTTGGAGTCGTACTGGAAGTACGCCTGGACGTACTTGTCGGTGTGGTCGCCAATGATCTTGATGGAGTTCTTGTTCGCGCCCACGGTGCCGTCGCCGCCCAGGCCCCAGAACTTCACCTCGATGGTGCCCTGGGCCGCGGTGTTGGGGGAGGGCTTCTCCTCCAGGGACATATTGGTCACGTCGTCCACAATGCCGATGGTGAACTGACGCTTGGGGGCGGACTTGGTCAGCTCCTCATACACCGCGAACACGCTGGCGGGGGGAGTGTCCTTGGAGCCCAGGCCGTAACGCCCGCCGATGACGGAGATGTCGGTGCGGCCCGCGTTGGCCAGGGCAGTCACCACGTCCAGGTAGAGGGGCTCGCCCTGCGCGCCCGGCTCCTTGGTGCGGTCCAGCACGGCGATGTGCTTGCAGGTGGCGGGGATGGCGGCCAGCAGCTTGTCGGCCCGCCAGGGGCGGTACAGGCGCACCTTGATCAGGCCCACCTTCTCGCCGTGGGCGTTCAGGTAGTCGATGACCTCCTCCGCCACGTCGCAGATGGAGCCCATGGAGATGATCACCCGGTCGGCGTCGGGCGCGCCGTAGTAGTTGAACAGCTGGTAGTCGGTGCCCAGCTTGGCGTTGACCTTGCCCATGTACTCCTCCACGATCTCGGGGATGGCGTCGTAGTACTTGTTGCAGGCCTCGCGGTGCTGGAAGAAGATGTCGCCGTTCTCGTGGGAGCCGCGCATGACGGGGTGCTCGGGGTTGAGGGCCCGGGCGCGGAACTCGCTGATGGCGTCCCAGTCCGCCATCTCGGCCAGATCCTCATAGTCCCAGATGGCGATCTTCTGGATCTCGTGGGAGGTGCGGAAGCCGTCGAAGAAGTTCAGGAAGGGGACGCGGCCCTTGATGGCGGCCAGATGGGCCACCGCGCCCAGGTCCATGACCTCCTGGGGGTTGGACTCGGCCAGCATGGCGAAGCCGGTCTGGCGGCAGGCCATCACGTCGGAATGGTCGCCGAAGATGTTCAGCGCGTGGCTGGCCACGGTACGGGCGGACACGTGGAACACCCCGGGCAGCAGCTCGCCGGCGATCTTATACATATTGGGGATCATCAGCAGCAGGCCCTGGGAGGCGGTGTAGGTGGTAGTCAGCGCGCCGGCGGCCAGGGAGCCGTGGACGGTGCCGGCCGCGCCGGCCTCGGACTGCATCTCGATGACCTTCACGGTCTGGCCGAAGATGTTCTTGCGGCCCGCGGCGGCCCACTGATCCACATTGTCGGCCATGGGGCTGGACGGCGTGATGGGATAGATGCCCGCCACCTCGGTAAAGGCGTAGGACACGTGGGCGGCGGCGGTATTGCCGTCCATGGTTTTGAACTTGCGTGCCATAGGCGTTTTCCTCCTTTTCATATGAGAAACCGATGCCATACGGTTTCGCTACCGTTTCGCGGGTAACAGTCTATCACAGTTCCGGCGGGTTTGCAATTCCTAATTGTGTTTTTTTCGTCAATCTTTCGTCCGGCCTCCAGATTATGACAATTATTCCACTGTGTAGGCAATATAGGTCAGATGATCCCCCAGACGCTCCAGGTTGGACACCAGGTTGATGAACACCCCGCTGGACTCCGGGCGGCAGGCCCCGGCGTTGAGCCGCTGGATGTGGGCGTCGATGAGGCGGCGGCGCATCCCGTCGATGTCCTCCTCCGCCCGGTTGATCTGGGGCAGCAGGCCCGGGTCCTTTTCCAGCACCGCCTGCCGGGTAAGGGCGTACAGCTCCTCCAGCCGCCCCTTCATCACCCCCAGGTCCTCCAGCACCGCCTCGGAGAAGTCCAGGCCCCCCTCCACCGTCCTTTTGGCGTACTTGGTGAAGTTGTCCGCGATCTCTGCGATACGCATCACGTCCCCCAGATTGCTGTGGAGGTTGGAGATGGGCCGCTCGTCCGCCAGCTTGCTCTGGGCGGAAAGCCGGATCAGATAGTTCACCATCCCCTGCTCCACCCCGTTGGCCTCCTCGATGAGCCGGTGGGTGGGGGCGATCAGCCCGGTGTCCTTCTGGATGAAGGCGCGGTAGCCGGAGCGGAAGGCGTCCATGGCGGCGTCGGACAGCCGCACCAGCTCCTTGTCCAGCAGGGCCATGGCCAGGGAGGCGGAGGACAGCATACGCTCGTCCAGGAAGGTCTCCCCCGCCGCCGCTTCCGGCTCCGCCCCCTCCCGGATCAGAAGCTGGGACACCCGGACGAACCACCCACACAGGGGCAGGAACAGGATGGTGCAGGCCACGTTGAAGAAGGTGTGGAACATGGCGATCTGGGTGGCGGGGGCGGGGAACCACTGCCGGAAGGTGGCGTCCATAAATCCGGGCCAGAGCAGGAGCAGGACGAAGAACAGGGCCGAGCCCAGGGTGTTGAACAGCAGGTGGATCAGCCCCGCCCGGCGGGCGTTCACCCCGGCGGTGGCGGAGGACATGAGGGCGGTGACGCAGGAGCCGATGTTGGTGCCCAGGATGATATACAGCACCTCGTTCCCCCCGGTGCCGATGGTCAGCCCCGCCACCGACATGGCGATGATCACCGAGGTGGTGGCGGAGCTGGACTGCACCAACGCCGTGAGGAACACCCCCGCCAGCAGGAGCAGGAGGGGATTGCCCACCGTCTCAAACAGGGCCTGGACCGCGTCCCGGTTGGCCTTCATGGCGTCGGACATGAGGGCCAGCCCCACGAAGATCAGCCCCAGCCCCGCCAGGATCATGCCCGTGCGCCGCAGGCCGTCCCGCTTGCAGGCCATGGCCATGAGTATGCCGGCGAAGGTGAGGATCTGCACATAGGTGGTGATGGGAAACGCGCTGAGGGCGGCGATCTGGGCGGTGACGGTGGTGCCGATGTTGGCCCCCATGATCATGGCCGCCGCCTGGTAGAGGTTCACTACCCCCACGTTGACGAAGCCCACGATCAGCACGGTGGTGACGCCGGAGCTTTGGATCAAGGCGGTGGCCGCCGCCCCTATCCCCACGTTCACCAGACGCCGGTCGGCGGTTTTGCCGAACAGATCCTTGATCCGGCCGGTGGCCAGCTGCTCGATGTTGGCGGTGAGCAGATGCACCCCCACCAGAAACACCCCCGTCCCGGCCAGCAGCCGGACGAGGAACAGGGAAAGCTGCGCGATATTCATCTGATCTCCTCTTTTCTGTAAATGGTGTGATCGGACAGGTTCTTAGAAGCTGTACCAATAGCCTCAGCACCCAGCTTAACGGCCAGAATTGCCGCTGGCCGCGTTGAAAAATCTTGAAATACACAAAGTATTCCCGCGATTTTTCGCCTTGCCACCGGCAATTCTGACTCGCGAATCTGAATACTTCGGCTATTGGTACAGCTTCTTAGTATTTACAAAAAAGGCGAGGCCCCGCCGTCGTAAAACGGCAGAGTCTCGCCTTTTCATTACCGGCCGGGCCCATGGGGGGGCCGTATTGACGTTCCGGCAAACGCGGGCGGGAACCCGCGCAGGCTACTCCCTCTGTGTACGCGCTTCCTTTATATCCTAAGTCCGCCCCGCTGTCAATTCACGTTTTCCACAAATCCGCGTCAGCCGCACAGCTTCTGGTACAGCTCGTCGATCTTCTGCTTGATGTCCGCAGGCTTCAGGTACTTCAGCAGGTAGCCCGCCGGCTTCAACGCCAGCAGGGCCCGCACCACGTCCGGGTCACTGCGGCCCGTGAGGAAGATCACCGGAATGTCCGCAAAGGCCTTCTCCGAGCGGAGCATCTCCAGGGTCTGCCGCCCGTCGCACACCGGCATCTCGTAGTCCAGCAGCACCAGCTCCGGCCTGTCCAGGGAGATGGCCCGGATGGCCGCCACGCCGGACTCCGCCACCGACACCTCGTAGTCCTTCTCCAGCAGGCTTCTCATGGCCACCCGCACCGTGGAGGAGTCGTCCACCACCAGCACCTTGGGCCTGCCCGCGTCCCGCTCCCGGCGGGCCAGGTAGTCCGCGATCTCCTCCAGGGCGTTGTCCGCCTGGATGGGGGTCACCGTCCCCTTCTCCAGCAGGTGGGGGGCGATGACGCAGTAGGCGAAGTACCCCGAGCCGCTGGTGTTGAACAGCAGGCTCACCTGGGGCTTCGCCCGCTCGAACGTCCCCTGGAACTGCTCATAGGAGATCAGGTTCTCCTCCTTCAGCGCGTAGGGCCGGGGAGAGGGGAAGTGCTCCAGCACCCGCTCCACGAACTGCCGGGCGGTGTACCGGGCGGCGTTCACCAGCATGACGTCCAGCTTGCCCGTCTCCAGGCCCATGATCCGGCCCACGGTGTTGATCAGCAGCTTCTCCTCAAACACCATGATGATCTCCTGCCGCAGATCGTCCCCGGCGTCGTACACCAGGCGGTAGTATACCCCCTGGCCGAACTTCTCCCCGCCGTAGGCGGTGGTGATGGCCTCCGACTCCAGCCGGAACATATCGAACACCTGCTGGACGATGACCTTTTTCAGCTCGTCAAGCTCCTCCTCCGGAAGGAGGCTGCCCCATTTGCTCACCTTGCCGCCCACAATGGCCTGATCCTCGGTGAGGGTGTGGCCGATGAGCCATCCGGCGCACACGCCCAGAAAGTGCTTCACGGAGTCCGGGCTGTAGCCCGTTTCCTCCAGCTCCCGCTCCAGGGCGGGGAGGGTGCTGTCCCGGAAGATGCGGTGGATCTGCCGGTGGGTCTCCAGCCCCTCGTAGCCGATGGAGGCCATGTAGTCCTCCTCCTCGGTGAAATGCTTCATGGCGTGGGTTTTAAAGTATTTGATCCCCTCCTGGCAGGCCCACTGGCTCTTGTCGTCGTCGTAGGCCAGCAGCCGGTTGATGATCTTGAACAGGCGTTGGTGCTCCCGGTCGATGACCTCCACGCCGATGTTATACTCGTCCTGCCACACCATCTGGTTTTCCATGGAACCTCGTCTCCTTTGGCTGTTGAAAATCTGTCCCCCTCAGGGCCGACGTTACCGCTATTATAGCACAGCCCTCTGCCCTCGTCCACCGGAAAAACGCCGTCCCCGGCGGAATTTCGCGGGCCGCCGGACGCAGAGAACCCGGCGGGAAATCCCGCCGGGTTCCGTTCATGTGTTTGCCTGCCGCACATGGGCGGCATTGGCAGCCGGAGGTTACTTCAAGTCCCCGGTGGCAATCCCGTCCATATCATCGAACGCCTGATTCTCGCCGTCCCCATCCGGCTTCGCCGGCCGGGGGCCCCTTTTTGATTTTAATGCTCGGACCGGCATAGCCGCTCCTCCGCAAATCCGCCGCGTGCGGCGGATTTTACGCCTCCGGCGGCGGCCAGAAGGCCGCTCATGGGCGGCGTTGACAGCCGGAGGTTACTTCAAGTCCCCGGTGGCAATCCCGTCCATATCATCGAACGCCTGGTTTTCGCCGCCCATGGCCCAGATGAAGGTATAGCTTCCGGTGCCCGCTCCGGCGTGGATGGACCAGGAGGGGGAGATCACCGCGTCGTAATTGCCCATGACGATGTGCCGGGTCTCCTGGGGCTCGCCCATGAAGTGGAACACCACGTTCCCCTCCGGGATATCGAAGTAGGTGTAGATCTCCATCCGCCGCTCGTGGGTGTGGGCGGGCATGGTGTTCCACACGCTGCCCGGCTCCAGCACCGTCATGCCCATGGAAAGCTGGCAGGTTTTCAGCACGTCCGGGTGGATGAACTGGTTGATCACCCGCTTGTTGGAGGTCTCCATCGTCCCCAGGGGCTTCTTGGCGGCGTCCGCCAGCTTGATCAGCCGCGTCTCATAGGCGCAGTGGGCCGGGGCGGACACGCCGTAGAACCGGGCGGGATTGGCGGGGTCGCAGCTCTGGAAGGACACGTCCCTGGAGCCTTTGGTGATATAGATGCAGTCCTTGTGGCCCATGGGGTACTCCGTCCCGTCCACGGCGCACACGCCGTCCCCCCCCAGGTTGAAGAAGCCGATCTCCCGGCGTTCCAGGAAGAACTGGGTGCCGAAACTGTGCCAGACGTCGATGCCCTTGTCCAGGGGCACCGTCTCGTTCACCGGCATGATCCCCACGGTCACCATCCGGTCCACGTGGGAGTACACCGCCCGCACGGTGTCGGGCTGGTACAGGTCCTGGATGAGGAACTCGTCCCGAAGCTCCTGGGTGGTGTAGCGTTTTACGTCCTTCTGATTCGCGCTGTAGCGGACATCCATGTTGTTTTCCTCCTCATAAAATCATCAAATCCAGTAGGCGCAGGTGCCGTACAGCAGGCGGAACAACGCCTCCATGTAGTAGTAATCCCCCCAGATCATGCACTCGTCCACCCCGATGCCGTCGGGCTTGGAGTACACCCCGTGGAGCAGCAGGCCGTCGGCCCGGGGCGTGTCCCTGGTGGTGTAATCCCGGGCCAGGGCCGCCATGATCCGGCGGAGGGCCGCCTCGTACTCCCCCCGCCTGGGGTGGGTAAGGGGCAGGTGCCGCAGCAGCTCCAGGATGCCGCAGCACAAAATCGCGGCGGAGGAGCTGTCCCGGGGCTCGTCCCCCTGGGTGAAGCACAGATCCCAATAGCACACCCCGTCCTCCGGCAGGCGGGCCAGGAAGTAGTCCAGCAGGCGGCAGGAGGTGTCCAGGAAGCTCCTGTCCCCGGTGTGGTGGAAGCTGAGGGCGAAGCCGTACACACCCCAGGCCTGCCCCCTGGCCCAGCAGGAGCTGTCGCTGTACCCCTGGGCGGTGCGGCCGAACCGGGGCTCCCCGGTGTCCACGTCCATGTAGAAGGTGTGGAAGGTGGTGTCGTCCTGGCGCACCAGGTATTTCTGGGCCTGCCTGGCGTGGCTGTAGGCGGCGGCGCGGTACTCCCCCCGCCCGGTGAGCCGGGACGCCTGGTACAGCAGGGGCAGGTTCAGCAGGCAGTCGATGATCATCCGGCCCCGGTTGGCGGGGTCGTTCAGATCCCCCCAGGCCTGGATGATCCCGGCCTTGGGGAAGTACCGGGCCAGCAGGTAGTCCGCCGCCTTCAGGAAGCAGCCCCTGGCCCGCCCGTCCTCCCGGAGCAGAACCGCCGGGCCGCAGGACAGGCTGTAGAGGAAGCCCAGGTCGTGGGTGTCCACATTCCCCGGCTCCTCCACCCGCCGGCAGAAGGACGCCAGGTGGGGCTCCAGGGCGTCCAGGTACTTCTTGTCCCCCGTGTGCTCCCACAGCAGCCACAGCATACCGGAGTAAAAGGAGGTGGTCCAGTCAAAGTTCTCCTCCTGGGCGGGGTAGGCCAGCCCCTCGCTGCTGGGGGCGGGGAAGCTGTTCCGGAACCGGGGCAGAAGGGCGTCCACCTTCTCCCGGCAGAAGTCCAGCTGGGCCAGCACCAGATCCCGGTCCACGGGGGCGGCGCGCTGCTCCATCATCATCGCTCATCCTTTCCCGCCGCGGGGCGGCGCAGTCGTCCCCTATAGTATACCTGCTTCTCCCCCCGGTGGGAAGTCTTTTCGTGCCCGAATTTTTATCATTCTTGCGCCGCCCGGACGGAAAAGGACGGCCCCTCTGGGCCGTCCCCCGTCACATCCTGTCCGCCCCGCCGGACGCGCCCTGGAGCAGGGCGGCCACGAAGTCGTACAGCTTTACTTTGAAGGTTCCGTTTTCGTTCAGCGCGGCGAAGATCCGGTTCACCTGGTCCCGCCTCGGCTCGTCCTCCCGCACGGGCAGGCGCACCGGCATCAGGAAGTAGAGCGTCCTGCCCCCCACCAGCCTGGCCCACACGTTGGCAATCAGCTCGTTCCGGTCGGCGGAGTTTTCCCCATACTCCACCAGCACGTCCACCATCATCCCGCTGTCGATCTGCAGGGCGGTGGCGGGCAGCTTGAAGGCAAAGCTGTTCAGCATGGAGATCTCCGTCTCCACCATGTTGGGGAACCGGGGCTCCTGCTGCTGCTTGTCCCGGATCAGCTCCGCCACCTGGGAGACAAATTCGCCCTGTTCAACCGCATTCGCGGATCTGACCATATGCCCGCCGCAATCGGGGCACTGGTCCTGCGCGTTGGCCCTGCTGAACAGGTAGCCGCAGTTTTCACAGACGTACACCATTTCGATCACCAAGTTCATTATAGCAAGTTCTCCCCCCGGTTTCAAGGGGCATAAGTTCAGAAAGTAGTGCTGTTTTTTTGTGTAGTTTGGCTAAATGAAGTAGAATTACAGCGGCGTCAAATCAGCGATTCTCCTATATTTGGAAAATCATGTACAAAAGGCCCGCTCCCGGCAAACCGGGAACGGACCTCCCATGATTCCAAACCGCAGCCTTACCAGTGCCCGGTGTCGTCGCTCCGCCGCCGGGGGATCACGTTCCCCACCTGGACGTTATACAGCGTCCGGGTCAGCTCCGTCAGCTCCGACTCCTTCAGCTGGGCGAACAGGAAGCCATAGCGGAATTTCCCCGGCTGGTACTCCACCACCCGGATGATCTCCCCCATGAACTCCATGGGCACGTAGTCCCGCAGCTTCACCCACAGCCGAAGCACCTCGTCCTCCGCGTGGAGGAACTCCGACTCGATGCAGGCCCCGCCGCTGCTGATGTCCACCAGGAGGCACTCCTCCGGATTGCTCCGGGTCTCGTCGGTGGGGTAGTACAGCACCGCCGGGCCGTTTACATGGAGGCGGAAGTTCTGCCGGTGCTCCGAGATGGGCCGCACCTTCAGATCCTTCACCCGGCACACCAGCCGGGTGGACTCCTGGACGGTGCCCTTCAGGATGAACTGGTTCATCTGCTCGTCAAAGCCCCGGATCATCACCGAGGTGCCCATGTCCCGGGTCTTGAAGGACAGCCCCCCCGGCAGACGCTCCAGGGTCAGGGAGGTGTCCCCCGCCGCGTATCCGGTGAGGCGGCCCACCAGCAGCTCCTGGCCCTCCGGCGTCTCCACCGTCAGGCTCATGCCGCTGTGCAGCTCCGGCAGGGAGCCGGAGCCCTCCTCCAGCTCGCCATCGTCCTCGTAGTCGTAATCCCGCCCCAGCAGGTGTGAGAAAAAGCCCATGCCGACCACCCCTTCAAAATCCCCAGGCCGGGGATTCAAGATTAAAAGTCCTCCCCAATTATAAACAATCAGGGGCGTGTATGTCAATACTCAGAAGCGTACCAGCCGCCCGGCGTCCTATTCCGCCTCCGCCCGCCGCTCCCCGGCGGGGGCCGCCAGATACTGGTTCTGGTAGTGGGCCAGCCAGCGGCGGAACTCGGGCTGATCCCCCTGCCGCACCCCCCGGGTGTAGTCGTGGAACTGCAAATCGCCGTACCGCAGCTCCAGCACCGCCAGGGCCACGTTGGAGCAGTGGGCGGCCACCCGCTCGAAGTTGGTGATGAGGTCGTTGAACACGAAGCCCACCTCCAGGGTGCACAGGCCGCCCTGGAGCCGCCGGATGTGCCGCAGCTTCATCCGCTCCAGCATGGTGCTGATGACCTCCTCCAGCGGCTCCACCTGGCCCGCCACCCCCATGTCCTCCTGGGCCAGGGCCCGCTGGGCCAGCGAGACGATCTCCCGCACGGCGTTCACCGCCTGGTTCAGGTCCGCCACCCCTCCGGCGGAGAAGTTCAGCTTCTTGTCGTTGATCTCCCGGGCCAGCTCGGCGATGTTCACCGCGTGGTCGGAGATGCGCTCCAGATCCGTCAGGCAGTGGAGGTAGTGGGAGCTGATGATGGTCTGCTGCTCGTCCAGCCCCCGGCTGTTCAGGTGGAACAGGTAGGTGCCGATCCGGTCCTCGTACTTGTCCACCACATTCTCCCGGCCCATGATCTTCTCATACTTCTCCGGGTTGAACGCGCTGAACAGATCCACCGAGCGGTTCAGGTTCTTGAAGGCCGCCGCGGCCATCCGCTCCACCGTCCGGCCGCTCTGCTCCAGGGCCAGGGGCGGGTAGTTCAAGAACCGCTCGTCCAGCAGGTTTTCCTGGAACTCCTCGTCCTCCTCGGAGCCTTTGTCCCGCACCGTCAGCACCGCCAGCCGCACCAGCAGTCCGGTCAAGGGGAGCTGCACCACGGTGGACGCCACCTTGAACAGGGTATTGAACACGGCGATCCCGAAGGGCCCTGCGGGCAGGGCCATGAAGTCCATGGGCACAACCATATGGAGCAGGTAGAAGGGGATCATGAACAGGGCGGAGCCTACAATATTAAAATATAAGTAGATCACGGCGGTGCGCTTGCCGTTGGGGTTGGCCCCGATGGCGGACAGCAGCACGGGCACGCAGGCCCCGATGCACATACCCAGCACCATGGGCACCGCCACCTCGTAGCTGATGGCCCCCGTGACGGACAGGGCCTGGAGTATGCCGATGGAGGCGGAGGACGACTGGATCACGGCGGTGACGATGAGGCCGATGACCAGGGACACCACCGGGTTGGAGGCGGCGGAGATAAACTGCAAAAAGGCCTCGTTGGTGCGCAGGGGGTCCATGGCGGAGCTCATGGCCTGCATCCCGCTCATCAGGACGGAGAAGGCCAGCAGGATCAGGCCCACGTTTTTCTGGGCCTGCTTCCGGCAGAAGAAGAACAGCACAATGCCCACAAAGGCCACGGCGGCGAACACGGTGGCGGAGGTAAAGCCCCCCTCCCCCTCCACGTCGGCCAGGGTGAGGATCCAGCCGGTGGCGGTGGTGCCGATGTTGGCCCCCATGACGATGCCCACGGCGTTGGAGAGCTGCATGATCCCCGCGTTGACGAAGCCCACCACCATGACGGTGGTGGCGGAGGACGACTGGATCACCGCCGTCACCAGCGCGCCCAGCAGCACCCCCTTGATGGGGTTGGAGGTCAGCCTGCCCAAAATGGTTTCCAGGCGGCTGCCCGCCACCCGTTTCAGCCCGTCCCCCAGCAGGCTCATGCCGAACAGGAAGAAGGCCAGCCCGCCCAGCAGCGAGATCACGTCCGCAATGCCCATACTCACGTTCCATCCCTTCCGGGCGGCGTCCGCCCGCTTATGGTGGGTAGCTTCCGGCAGTTAATGGGCGCGGGAAGCGCGCCCTGAACCGGGCCGCCGCGCCCCGCGCGAGGATTGCCAATATTATAACATATTCCCTCCCCGTTTCCCATGGTTTTTACAAATTCTATAAACTGCCGGGTTTGGCGGCGGAAAACCGGGCGGAATTTGGTGGAAACAGAAAAACCGGGGCGCATCCTGTCCCTTCACCTGGTATTTTCCAGCTTTGGAGAGCTTAAAGGCCGCCGCTTAAAATCTCGGAAAAACGGTGGACAATTTCGCCGGATTGTGCTACACTATGTCGTGCGATCGCCGCCCTGGGGCGGCCTTGGATTTGAGAAAAGAGGTGCGTTTTTATGAAACGGTTGGCTTCCCTCCTGCTGGCCCTGATGTTGGCCTTGTCCCTCGCCGCCTGCGGCGAGGGCGGGTTGAACCTCAACCCGGGCGGCGGAAAGTCCGACAAAAAAGACGGCTACATCGGCGATACCCTGTCCACCTACTGGTTCGACTTCACGGTGGACGACGCCTATAGCTGCGCCCAGTACGGCGATTATACCGCCGATACCGGGAACAAGCTGGTGGTGGCTACCATCACCCTGAAGAACACCTACAGCGAGTCCGTGCCCATGTGGGGGGACGATTTCGCCATCCTCTGGGATGAGCAGGACGGCGTCGCCCCGGCCCTCCCCGCCGGGATCAGCGAGGAGCAGTTCCCCGACGAGTATAACCTGGGCATCAACCAGACCAAAACCGGAACCGCGGTGTACGAGGTGCCGGAGGATGTCAAGGACTTCGCCATCGGCTTCCAGGAGATCATGGAGGACACGGACAACCCGGAGAACCTGGACGGCATCGAGGGGGAGACTTATTTCGTCTCCTTCACCCCCGAGGAAAAGTAACCCGTTCGTAAAACGGAACAACCATCCGCGAAAAAGGGCCGGGCGGCCCTTTTTCGCGCCCATCGGCAAGGAGGCGTTTCCCATGCTGTTCGACACCCACGCCCACTACGATTCCCGGCAGTTTGACGCCGACCGGGACCAGGTGCTGTCCGCCCTCCCCGGCCAGGGGGTGGGGCTGGTGGTAAACCCCGGCTGCGACCTGGACAGCTCCCGGCAGGCCATCGGGATCGCGGAGCGGTACCCCTTCGTCTACGCCGCGGTGGGCGTCCACCCGGAGGACTGCGCCGGCTGGCAGGACACGGATGTGGATGAGCTGCGCTCCCTGGCCGCCCACCCCAAGGTGGTGGCCATCGGGGAGATCGGGCTGGACTACTACTGGAAGGAGAACCCGCCCCGGGAGTTTCAGCAGAGGGTGTTCCGCGCCCAGCTGGCCCTGGCCTGGGAGCTGGATCTTCCGGTGATCGTCCACGACCGGGAGGCCCACGGGGACTGCCTGTCCATCATCCGGGAGTTTCCCCAGGTGCGGGGGGTGTTCCACTGCTTCTCCGGCAGCGCGGAGATGGCGAAGGAGCTGGTGGGGCTGGGCTGGATGATCTCCTTTACCGGGGCCCTGACCTACAAGAACGCCCGGAAGGCGGTGGAGGCCGCCCAGGCCGTCCCCCTGGACCGGATCATGATCGAGACGGACAGCCCCTACATGGCCCCCGTCCCCTGCCGGGGGGAGCGGTGCCACTCCGGGCTGGCGCGGCACACCTGCCAGCGGCTGGCGGAGCTTCGGGGGATCTCCCCGGAGGAGTGCGCCCGGATCACCTTTGAAAACGGAACGGAATTTTACCAATTACAGGAATTAAATGCCGGGTTCTGACAGTTGCTGGCAAAAAGGGGCGGTTCTATGGGAAATAAGTCATAGATTGTGAAAATTTGTTCCACAATTTTTATTTTTTCAGAATTTGATGAAAATTCTCTTGACAAAGATTTGACAGGATGTTATACTGATAATGGTTTTGATGTATGAACTTGACTTGTGTCCGCTCCTTCGTACATACGAAAGGGGCGGACTTTCTTCATCCATCTTCAAAGCGATATTTTACAAATAAGGAGGAAACAGGAAATGAGCGGTACTGTCAAGTGGTTCAACGCAGAAAAGGGCTACGGCTTCATCACTCCCGACGACGGCAGCGAGGACGTGTTCGTGCACTTCTCCGCTATCGTGGCCGAGGGCTACAAGAAGCTGCTGGAGGGCCAGAAGGTCACCTTCGAGACCGAGCCCGATCCCCGGGGCGCGAAGGGCGTCCGCGCCACCAACGTGGTGGCCATCGTGGAGGACTAAGCATCTGAAACGGAAGAAGCCTGCCGCAATGCGGCAGGCTTTTTTGCGTTCTCGCGGCGGGTCAGGAGATATTCCCGTTCTTGTCGCAGGTGAGGGTCAGGCTGACGGTGCGGCTCTCCCCGTTGGGGCCGGTGAAGGTGGCACGGCCATAGGCGGTATTGCCGGACACGTACTCGGAGTGGGTGCTCATATCCCACCCTTGGCGGTAGATTGAAACGGTATTTTCAGCGGTATCCGCTCTGCTCATCACGCCATTAATAAGTAAAGGACGCAAGCAACCTATAGGTAAAGCACCGCTGCCCTTGGGGATTATAGTAGGTATAGGCCTTGATATCCGACTTGCTGGCACGGACAGAGGAACTGGTAAGCGTGATAATGGCATAGGATCCATCCTCATAATAAATGGTTTCTGCGGAACTGTCAGCCGCCATGGCCGGAAGGCACATCAGATTCATCACCGCAAAAAAGAGTACTAAAATATGACTTAACCGCTTCAAGCAAAACCCCTCCTATCGTGCTGTATTCACTGTCATATTCATTATCATAGTCGTAAATGACATGATTCGGTGGGAGGTTTTCCCAATCACTCGGATCATACTCCCCCAGCCGGATCACCACAAACCCGCCGTTTGACCAAAGGTATGCCGTGATCCCCACCATCACCGCCAGCAGCACCGCCAGCACCGCCACGGTGATCCGGTGCCGCTTTTTCTTTTTCCGCCGCTCCGCCGCTACCGCGCCGGGATCACACTCCTCCAGCAGACGGGCCGCGCACTCCTCCGGCGTGCCAAAGTTGGCGGCCAGCTCCGGCTCCCCCGCCTCCGGCGCGTCCTCCAGGTAGGCCGACACCGCCTGCCCCAGCCGGGACAGCAGCCGCTCCCGCTCCCCCTGGGGGCAGTCCAGCAGGGCCCGGACGGAATCAAGGTACTGCTCCTTCATGGGTTGACACCCCCTTCCTCCCCCAGCACACCGGACACCAGCCGGTCCACCCCGGCGGCGAACCTCCTGTACGTACCCCAGATCTCCTGGAAATAGGCCCTTCCGGCCTCCGTGATTCCAAAATACTGCCTGCGCCGCCCATCCGGCGCGGCACGCTTGGGCAGCTCCTGGATGTACCCCTGCTCAATCATGCGGTAAAGGATGGCGTAGGGGAAGGTGATGGTGATGGCCCCGCCGCTGTGCTCCGCCATGGCGGGGGCCAGCTCCAGCGCGTAATACTCCCGCTGGTGGAGCAGGGCCAGCACCAGCAGCTCCGACAAGGCTTTTTTTAAGTTTTCTTCCATTGCTCCGCCCCATTTTCTGGTAATCTTAACGGACCTTTGAACTTATTCTCATCGTAGCACAAATTTTCTGGAGACGCAAGAGTTTTTCTGCAAAGATTTATTTTTATTCAAATGATTTTTTATTGACAAATATTTTTCCCCGGGTTATAATGAGGCTGTCAGATGGGATGGGGCGCACTGTCCCGCCTGACACGGTATCCCCGGCAGGCCTGCCCTCACGATGCCGCGCCGCCGTTTTGCTGCGCCCGTGTTCTGAAAGGAGTACTACAATGAAAAAAGTCAAAAAGCTCGTCTCCCTGCTGATGGCCCTGTCTATGGTGTTTTCCCTGCTGGCCGTGAGCGCCAGCGCCGCCACGCCGCCCGACGACCCTGGGATCTCCCCGCTGGGTATCATAGAATCCAGGCCATACAACCTGAACCCGTATGATATTTCACAGTCCATTCCCTTTGTCGTTGGCAAAAACTTTACTTTCTGGAAGATCCATATCCGTACCACCAACCCTAACCTGCAATTCAATATTAGCAAGGATTCGCCGTCGGGCCAAGTGGTGTACTGGTCCAGCTCTGCTGGCTATGGCACCTGCGTCCCCACCGGGGGTCAGGCCTATTACGGGCAACTGGCCGAGGGAACCTATTATATCAATGTTAATGTTCGCGGCGGCCAGAGCTATCTCCAGGGCACCCTGTGGTACAAGACCGCGAGCACTCAGGCCGAAGCCATGTAACGAGGACGCCCGCGCTGAGTTTGAGCGCAGGATCGCCGCAGTGAAAGGAGTACCAAGATGAAAAAAGCCAAAAAGCTCGCGTCCCTGCTGATGGTCCTCGCTATGGTGTGTTCCCTGCTGACGGTGAGTGCCAGCGCCGACTGCACAGGATCTGCGAAGGTTTCTCTGGATCAGGCCGCGGTCAAGGACAGCTACAGCCGCACTTTCGCGTTCCCCATTGGAAATGGGTTTAATTACTGGAAAATCCACATCCGCACCTTCAATCCTAACCTGCAGTTCAAAATTACCAAGGATTCACCGAAGGGCCAAGTGGTGTACAGCTCCAGTTCCGCCGGCTACGGCGCCTGCGTTCCCACCGGGGGGCAGCCCTATTACGGATATCTGCCCGCGGGGACCTATTACGTTACCATTTTCGTCGTGGGCAGTCAGACCAGCCTTCAGGGCACCCTGTGGTACAAGACCGCCACCAACGAGGCCGAAGCCATGTAACAAGGGCACCTGCGCTGAACCCGAACGGGTTTTGGGCCGCGTAGGGCTTTGACATAAAACAAAAGGGCCGCGTGACGCCAACCGTCACGCGGCCCTTTTCAGTTCCGTTTCGGCAGCTTGTGCTTCGTCCCGTCCGGCTCCACCAGATAGGTGTTCTCCAGCTGGCCCACCAGGCTGGCCTTCACGCTGTCGATATACTCCCGCCGCAGGGCGTCCCGCTCCGCCAGCTCCGCCGGGGTCAGGGCCTCCCCCGCCTTCACCCGGCGGGCGAACTCGTTGATCCGGTCGATTTTCTTCTGGTCCATTACAGATACCTCTCGATCTCAATGATAATCCGGCCCTTCCGGGACTGGCCCCCCACCGTTTTCAGCACGCACTTGCCCAGCCCCCGGCAGGTGATCACGTCCCCCTGGGCCACCGCCCGGTCGGGCTTCAGGCATTCCCGGTGGTTCAGGGACACCCTTCCGCCCGTGACGGCGTCCGCCGCCTTCCCCCGGGCCAGGGAGAAGCCGGAGGAGAGCACCGCATCCAGCCGCAGGGTGGACACGGTGTCGTGGATGAGCTTCACCTCCGCCGGGGCGGGGGCCAGCTCCCCCAGGGGGATCTCCCGCAGCTTCAGCCTGTACCGCCCCGCCTGATCGAACTGGCTCAGGATGATGGGGGCGGCGTCCCGCAGGCAGACCAGCTGGGCGGCCTTCTCCCCCACCAGAATGTCCCCCACCCGCTCCCGGGTCAGGCCGATGCCCATCAGCCCGCCCAGCAGATCCCGGTGGGTCAGCTCTGCCCCGGTGGGCGGGTAGGCGCACTCAATGGCGGCCAGCTCATCCGCCGCCTCCCAGTCGTCCGGCTCCTGCCAGTCGGGGAGGAACACGCAGAGGGCGCGCTCCGCCCCCTCGAACCCGCCGTGGAACAGGTGCCGGGGATGGCCGCAGGCGGCGATGAGCGGCTCCAAAGCCGCCCGCTGGGCCGGGGACAAAAACTGGGTGGCGCAGGGGATGGAGCGGTTAGCCGCCCGATCCATCTGGTCCAGGGCCCGGGCCAGAACGACGCGCTCCTCCGGGTCTTTGGCGAATTTGTTCAGCAGTTCGGTTTTGGTCATAGCGTCCCCCTGTCGTCCGTAGGGGCGCGCAGTGCGCGCCCGCCGTTTGCCGTCACATATGCCCAGTGTGCTGATAGTATCGGAACCCGTCCTCGTCTTTTATGTGCCGGAAACCGATTTTCTCCAGCACGTGCTGGCTGCGGGTATTTTTCATTATGGTGTCCGCATGAACCACAGCCATCCCCAAAACATCAAAGGCATATCGCAATGCCTGCCGCTCTGCGCAGGTTCCGTACCCCTTCCCCTTCACAGCATCGTTCTGCATATGGATGCTCAGGGTACATTCCCTCCGTTCACGGTCGATTTTCTTCAGCAGGAGCTCTCCCACCGGCGCGCCGTCCTTCATAACGGCAAAATATACGCAAGACGGGTCTTGCTGCTTTTTGTCAAAATATTGATCCACCTTGTCCGCGCTGTACACGTATGGGGCAAACAGCTCCATATCCATGTAAATATCCGGGTCCTGTTCCCAATTCCGGTACAGCTCGTGGCAAAGCTCCCGGGTCATGACCCACAGTGAAACTTCCTCCATGCCGTTACACCACCCGTTTCTGGGCGTTGTAGAGCTGGGCGTACTCCCCGCCGCGGGCCAGCAGCTCGTCGTGGGTGCCCTCCTCCAAAATGTGGTTTTCGTCCACCACGATGATCCGGTTCGCGCTGCGGATGGTAGACAGCCGGTGGGCGATGATCAGGGTGGTGCGGCCCTTCGCCAGCTCGTCAAAGGCGGACTGGATCCGGGCCTCGGTCACCGAGTCCAGGGCGGAGGTGGCCTCGTCCAAAATCAGGATGGGCGGGTTTTTCAGGAAGATGCGGGCGATGGACACCCGCTGCTTCTGCCCGCCGGACAGCATCACCCCCCGCTCGCCCACGTAGGTGTGGAAGCCGTCGGGCATGGCCATGATGTCCTCGTAGATCTCCGCCCGCCTCGCCGCGTCAATGACTTCCGCCTCGGTGGCATCCGGCCTGCCGTAGCGGATGTTGTCCAGCACCGTCCCGGCGAACAGGAACACGTCCTGCTGGACGATGCCGATGCTCCGCCGGAGGGACCGCTGGGTGACGGCCCGCACATCCTGGCCGTCCACCAGAATCCGGCCCCCGGTCACGTCGTAGAACCGGGGGATAAGCTGGCAGAGGGTGGACTTGCCGCCGCCGGAGGGCCCCGCCACCGCCACCGTCTCCCCCTGGGGGATGTGGATGGACACGTGGTCCAGCACCGCCGGGCCGTCCTCGTAGTGGAAGGACACGTCGTCGATGAGGATATCGCCCTTGGCGGTCCCCATCTCCCGGGCGTCCGGCGCGTCCTGCACCGCCGGCTCCACCCGCATCAGCTCCACGAACCGCTTGAAGCCCGCCATGCCGTTGAGGAACTGCTCCACAAAGGCCGCCAGCTTCCGCACCGGGGTGAGGAAGGTGGAAATATACAGGATGAACGCGCTCAGGTCGATGAAGGTCATCTCCCCCCGCAGGATGAAGAAGCCCCCCGCCGCCACCGTCAGCACATTCATGGCGGGCAGGGCGAACTCCAGCCCCGCGTGGTAGATGCCCATGGCCTTGTAGGACTCCCGCTTGGCCCGCTTGAACCGCTCGTTGGACTGCTGGAATTTGGCCGTCTCCTGCTCCTCGCTGGCGAAGGCCTTGGCGGTGCGCATACCGGAGATGGCGGACTCCAGCTGCCCGTTGATCCCCGCCATGTTCTGCTTCACCCGCACCGACGCCCGCACCATCCGCCGCCGCTGGATGATGGTGAAGATGACGAAGATGGGCACGATGGCGAACACGATGAGGGCCAGCTTCCACTGGATGGTGAGCATCAGGCAGAAGGCCCCGATGAGGGTGACGGCGGAGATGAACAGGTCCTCCGGGCCGTGGTGGGCCAGCTCGGTGATCTCAAAGAGATCGTTGGTGGCCCGGCTCATGAGCTGTCCGGTGCGGTTCTTGTCGTAGAAGGAGAAGGACAGATCCTGCATATGGCCGAACAGGTCCCGGCGTATGTCCGCCTCAATGCGCACGCCCATCATGTGGCCCCAGTAGGTGACCACGAAATACATCACCGAGCGCAGGGCGTAGGCCGCCAGCAGCAGGCCCATGACGGTGAAGAAGGCGGCGTACAGGCTCTGGGGCAGGAGCTTGTTCATGGCCTCCCGGGAGGCCCAGGGGAAGGCCAGATCCACCAGGGCAATGCCCAGGGCGCAGCACATATCCAGAATAAACAGGCCCAGGTGGGGCTTATAATAGGACAGGAATATGGACACATAGCCCCGCCGGAAACGATTGGAAGCCATGGGAAGCACCCCTTTCACAAAATTCGGAAGCTGTCAGAACAAATAGTATAACGCAAAGATTTTCCCTTGTCAACGCCGCCCTCATGGCTTATAATAATAAGTCATTCCATGGAAAAAGAGAGGAGAACTTCCAATGCTGGAGGCGTTTTCGGTGGTGGGCGGCAGCGTCCTCACCCTGTTCCTGCTGATGTCGGCGGGCTTCCTGTTCGGGCGGCTGGGCCTGCTGTCGGGGGAGACTTTGTCCCAGGTGTCCCGGATTCTGCTGTACGTGGTCACCCCCTCCATCATGATCACCTCCTTCGAGGTGGAGCGCACCCCGGCCAGCCAGGGCCAGCTTGTCTCCGCCCTCGCCGCCATGACGGGGGTATACGTGGTATATATGCTGCTGTCCCAGCTCCTGTTCCCCCGGGAGGGGGAGGAGCACCGGGGCATCCTCCGCTTCGCCGCCGTATACGGCAACGCCGGGTTTATGGGCCTGCCCCTGATCCAGTCCGCCCTGGGCCAGGAGGCCATGATGGCGGCGGTGGTGGGGCTGGCGGTGTTCAATACCGTCACCTGGACCCAGGGCCGGGCCCTCATGGGGGGGCGGAGGGAGCTGTCCCTGAAGAAGCTGGCCCTGAATCCGGGCATCCTGGGCTTTGCCGCCGGACTGCTGCTGTTCTTCACCGGGTGGCGGCTCCCCGGCCCGGTGGACGCGGCGGTGGGCTACCTGGGCAGCATGAACACCCCCCTGGCCATGGTGGTCATCGGCGGGCAGATGGCCCAGGCGGATCTCCGGAAGGTGTTCGCCACCAGAAAGCTGTACCTCGCCTCCGCCGTCAAGCTGCTGGGCATCCCCCTGATCACGGCGTTGGTGCTGCTCCCCTTCCGGATTGACCCGGTGATTTACGTGACGGCGGTGATCCTGGCGGGCTGTCCCACCGCCGGGGCCACCAGCCTGTTCGCCCAGAGCATGGGCAGGGACGCCGCCCTGGCCGCCCAGCAGGTCACCCTGTCCACCCTGCTGTGCCTCGCCACCCTGCCCGCGGCGGCGGTGCTGGCCCAGCTTCTGGCAAACCTGTAAGGAGGAATCCACGATGGAACATTCGCCCCTCACCTGGGGGGAGCGGGGCCAGCTCTGGCTCCGGCTTGGCCTGCGGGGCGTGCTGGCCCTGGGCGGGCTAGCTCTGGCGGCCTGGGTGGGCCTGCCCCTGCTCTCCCTGCTCAGCCCCTTCGTGTGCGCCCTGGTGCTGGCCTGGATGCTGAACCCGGCGGTAAAGTGGCTCCAGCGGCACTCCGGCGCGCCCCGGCCCGCCGTGTCCCTGGTGCTGGTGATCCTGGTGTTCGCCGTGCTGGTGGGGGTGCTGCTGGGCCTGGGCTGGGCGGCGGTGGAGCAGGTGCGCTCCCTGTTCGAAAACCGGCAGTCCCTGCTGGACGAGCTGCTGGAGGGGCTGGCCGGGGTGGTGAACAGCGTCCAGGGCTGGCTGTCCGGCCTGGGCAGCTTCGTGCCCGAGGGGGTGATCACCACCGGGGAGGATCTGATGGCGGCGGTGATGGACTGGGCCCAGGGCCTGGACCTGTCCGGCTGGCTCACCGAAATGGCGGGACAGGCCCCCTCCATGGTCACCGGAGCCTCCAACTTCGCCGTGGCCCTGGTGGTGTTCATGATGGCCAGCTACTTCATCACCGGGGACTATCCCCGCCTCCGGTTCGAGCTTACCGACCGGGTGCCCATGGTATCCCGGGACTTCTTCCGCTCGGTGAAGAACATCTTCATGAGTGCCTTCGGCGGCTATATCAAGAGCCAGCTCATTTTGTCCGCCGGGGTGTTCCTCATCCTGGCGGTGGGCTTCCTGTTCATGGGCCAGCCCTACGGCCTGCTGCTGGCCTTCGCCCTGGCGGTGCTGGACTTCATCCCCATCATCGGCGCGGGCACCGTCATGGTGCCCTGGGCGGTGGTGGACATGGTGCTGGCCCAGTACGGCGAGGCGGCGGCGTTGATGGCGGTGTGGGGCGTCATCGTGCTGTTCCGGCGGTTTGCCGAGCCCAAGATCCTGGGCGACCAGACGGGGCTGTCCCCCATCCTCTCCCTGGTGGGCATCTACGTGGGCATGAAGCTGGGCGGCGTGCTGGGCATGGTGGTGGGGCCGCTGCTGCTGCTGGTGTGCATCAACCTGGCCAAGCTGGGCATATTCCAGCCCGTGCTGGACGACCTCTCCCTGGCGGCGGCGGATATCAACGCCATCCTCCGCTCCGGGCGGAAGCGGGAGGGGGAGTAGCTCCGCCTGTCTTGCGAAACATCCGGCGGCTCCGGAAACGGGGCCGCCGGATTTGTCTACCCCGGCGGGGAATTTTCCCTTTCCTGAAATTTTCCCTCCCCTTTTCCTGTCGGATATGGTACAATTATGTCAGTGCGCAGCAAAACGATAAGGAGGCATTCCCATGGAAATCGGAACAATGCAAAAGCAGACGGTAACGATCGACGGCGCGGGGTACGATTACCCCCGCGGCACCCCCTTCCGCCGCATCGCCGCCGACTTCCAGGACCGGTATCCCGACGACATCCTGCTGGTGAACCGGGACGGCAAGCTGTGCGAGCTTCACAAGACGCTGGACCGGGACTGCGCCCTGCGCCTGGTCACCGCCCGGGACGTACCCGGCATCCAGACCTACGAGCGCAGCGCGGTGTTCCTGATGATCAAGGCGTTCTACGATGTGGCGGGCCCGGAAAACGTGGACCGCCTGTCCGTGGACTACTCCCTCAGCCGCTCCCTGTTCCTCCGCGCCCAGGGGGGCTTTACCCTGGACCAGGCCCTGCTGGACCGGGTGGAGGCCCGTATGCGGGAGATGTCCGCCGCCGCCCTGCCCATTGAGAAGCGTTCCCTCAACACCGACGACGCCATGGAGCTGTTCCGCCGGGAGGGGCTGGTGCACAAAGCCCAGCTGCTCAGCTTCCGGGTGAACTCCCATGTGAACGTGTACGAGCTGGACGGCTTCGTGGACTACTTCTACGGCTACATGGTGCCGGACGCCAGCTACATCCGCTGCTTCGGGCTGGAGCTGTTTGAGGACGGCTTCGTCCTCCGCCTGCCCACCCTGAAGGACCCCAGCTGCCTGGGGGACTTCAAGCCCTCCCTGAAGGTGTTCCGGGAGCTTCACAGCTCCACCCAACGCTCGGAGGCCCTGGGCGTGTCCAACGTGGCGGAGCTGAACAACGCCATCGCCCAGGGGCAGGCCACGCCGCTCATACTCAGCTACGAGGCCATGATGGAGAAGAAGATCGGGGACATCGCCGCCGGGATCGCCGCCCGGAAGGAGGTGCGCTTCGTGATGATCGCCGGGCCGTCCTCCTCCGGCAAGACCACCTTCTCCCACCGCCTGTCCACCCAGCTGCGGGCCTGCGGCCTCCACCCCCACCCCATCGCCACCGACAACTACTTCAAAAACCGGGAGGACACCCCCCGGGACGAAATGGGGAACTACGACTTCGAGGGCCTGGGGGCCATGGACGTGGCCCAGTTCAACGAGGACATGGTGCGCCTGCTCCGGGGCGAGACGGTGGAAATGCCCACCTACAACTTCAAGCGGGGCCTCCGGGAGTATAACGGCGACACCCTCACCCTGGGGGACGGGGACGTGCTGGTCATCGAGGGCATCCACTGCCTCAACGACGCCTTCACCCAGGCCCTGCCCAGGGAGAGCAAATACCGGATCTACATCAGCTGCCTCACCACCCTGAACATCGACGACCACAACCGCATCCCCACCACCGACGCCCGCCTGCTGCGCCGCATCGAGCGGGACGCCCGCACCCGGGGCTACAAGGCCCAGGCCACCATTAAGATGTGGCCCTCCGTCCGCCGGGGGGAGGAAAACAACATCTTCCCCTTCCAGGACAGCGCGGACATGGTGTTCAACTCCTCCCTGATCTACGAGACGGCCCTGCTGAAGCCCTACGTCCAGCCCCTGCTGTTCGGGGTGCCCAGGGACAGCGAGGAGTACATCGAGGCCAAGCGGCTGCTGAAGTTTTTGAACTACTTCCTGCCCATACCGGGGGACAACATCCCCAAAACCTCCATCATGCGGGAGTTTATCGGCGGCGGGTGCTACCACGGCTGACTCCTCGACAAAAAAAGCTGTACTTTTCCCCCAGGGTGTGATATACTGCCTAAAATGATTCCTCTCCAGCCAATGGGGCCCCCGCAAAGCCGCCCTCCAGGCTTTGTGGGGAGAGGAGAAGCAAGGGAGCGGGCGCAGTTTTCGCCGAAGGCGGAAACGGAGCCGAGCGGACTTTGCTTCGACGACGGCGTATCCCGCTGGTGTCAGCGGTGTTTGATAGGCACAGTTCAGCATAGGCATCAGCGCGGGGCCGGACGGCCCGGACGCGCCCCCCGGCGAGACAGGGCCGCAGGGGGCGGGCCGGGGCGCAGTCCGCCGCCCGCGCGGGACAGGCGCGGCCTCCCGCCGCCGGTCCTTTGTCATGCCCATGCTCCTTTGCCATCTACATAGGAACAGTCCGGCGGGACCTTCACCGCCTGCGTCCACAGCCTCCCATGCCGTCCGCGGTCTTTCCCGCCGGCGGCTCCGGCCGGGCACGCAGGCTCCAGGCCCGCCTGTGGTTCCTTGCGCAAAAAAACTTTACCCAAACATATGAAGGAGTATTTATGGCAGAAAAACTGAAAATCATTTCCCTGGGCGGTCTCAACGAGATCGGCAAGAACCTCACCGTCTACGAGTACGGCGGCGACATGATCGTGGTGGACGTGGGCATGGGCTTCCCCGACAACGATATGTACGGCATCGACGTGGTCATTCCCGACTTCACCTATCTCATCCAGAACCGGGACCGTATCCGGGCCATCTTCATCACCCACGGCCACGAGGACCACATCGGGGCCATCCCCTACCTGATGCGGGACGTAAACGCCCCCATCTACGCCACCCGTATGTCCGCCGGGCTGATCAAGCTGAAGCTGGACGAGCACCGCCTGTCCGACAAGGTGAAGCTCATCACCTGCGAGGCGGGGGAGACAGTGAAGGCGGGCAGGTTCAGCGTGGAGTTCATCCACATCAACCACTCCATCGCCGACGCGGTGGCCTTCGCCATCCGCACCCCCCTGGGCGTGTGCCTCCACACCGGGGACTTCAAGATCGACCCCACCCCCATCCAGGGGGGCATGGCCGACCTCACCCGGCTGGGCGAGCTGGGCAACGAGGGGGTGCTGGCCCTGCTGTGCGACTCCACCAACGTGGAACGCCCCGGCTTCACCAAGAGCGAGCGGAGCGTGGGGGCCTCCTTTGAAACCCTGTTCCGGGGCTGCGAGGAGCGGATCATCATCACCACCTTCGCCTCCAACATCGACCGGATCCAGCAGATCATCAACGTGGCCGCCAAGTACGGCCGGAAGGTGGCCGTCACCGGGCGGAGCATGGAGAACGCCATGAAGGTGTCCACCGAGCTGGGCTATATGAACATACCCGCCGGGACGGTGGTGGATCTGGCCCAGATCAAGACCCTGCCCAAAAACAAGGTCTGCATCATCAGCACCGGCAGCCAGGGCGAGACCATGTCCGCCCTCACCCGGATGGCTTTCAACACCCACCGCCAGGTGGACATTCAGCCCGGCGACCGGGTGATCATCTCCGCCTCCGCCATCCCCGGCAATGAGGACTCCGTGGGCAACGTGATCAACGAGCTGTACCGCCGGGAGGCCGAGGTGGTCAACGAGCGGGAGCTGCCCCTCCACGTGTCCGGCCACGCCTGCCAGGACGAGCTGAAGATCATGCACGCCCTGGTGCGGCCCAAGTTCTTCATCCCCGTCCACGGGGAGCAGCGGCACCTGAAAACCCACGCCCGGCTGGCCCGGGACGTGATGGGCATGGACCCCCGGAATATTGTGATCAGCGACGTGGGCCGGGTCATCGAGCTCACCCGGGACAGCGTGAAGATCAACGGCACGGTGCCCGCGGGCAAGGTGTTTGTGGACGGCTACGGCGTGGGCGACGTGGGGGCGGTGGTGCTCCGGGACCGCCAGCACCTGGCCCAGGACGGCATGATCGTGGTGGTGGTGTCCATGTCCGGGGAGGACGGCTCGGTGATCTCCGGGCCGGATATCATCACCCGGGGCTTCGTCTACGTGAAGGAGTCGGAGGAGCTGATGGAGGAGCTGCGGCAGGTGGCGGTGGACGCCCTGGACCGCTGCCAGGAGCGGCGCATCCGGGACTGGGCCACCATCAAGTCGGAGATGAAGGGCATCCTGTCCAATTACCTCTACAAAAAGACGAAACGAAATCCCATGAT
Organism: uncultured Oscillospiraceae bacterium; assembly: GCA_910585265.1. Taxonomy (GTDB): domain Bacteria; phylum Bacillota; class Clostridia; order Oscillospirales; family Oscillospiraceae; genus Enterenecus. Next base: position 42,211 of record CAJUCA010000022.1, read on the forward strand.
ACTGCCTGTTATCATGGAGGTGTGATGGATACGGTAAAACGCCGGGGCCTGCGGCCCCGGCGTTTCGTCTTATGCCAGCTCCTTCAACAGAATGATTTCCAGCGGCTCGCCGGGCAGCAGCAGGGAGCCGCAGTCCAGATAGCCGTTTTTCCGGTAGAAAAACTGCGCCCCCTCGCTGGACAGGGTGGAGGTCAGCACCCGCCGGTGTCCGAGCCTGGACATTTCCTCCTCCCAGCGGCGGAGCAGCTGCGTGCCGCGGCCCTGTCCCCGGTGCCCCTCCAGAAGGTACAGCATATTTAGAAAGGGGATTTCGTCCCAGAACAGGCTGAACCGCAGCCAGCCTGCCAGGGCGTCCTGTTCCAGCATCACCAGCACCCTTTGGGCGGCAATGCCGCGCGCCAATTCGTCCCCGCTGATGTGGCGCTCGTGTTCCCGGAGCGTGGCAAGGTCACTTTGCGCGGCATAGCGGATCATGGCTCCATTTCCCCTGTATTCTGCGTCTGGTGCTTTGACTATACCACACCGCCCCACGGCTTGGCAATGGAAGGCCCCTGTACTTTTTTCCAAAACTCTGTTATAATGTTGGTACTTGACGAAAAGGATGGATTTGAATGCTGACACCAGAGCAGGAGCTGGAATTCTGCCGCCTCCGCCGGGAGATCATCGGCTTAAACTATCAAACCCTCAACTCCGAACAGCGCAGGGCGGTGCTGGCCACGGAGGGCCCCCTGCTGCTGCTGGCGGGGGCGGGGTCGGGGAAAACCACCGTGCTGATCCACCGGGTGGCCAACCTGATCCGCTACGGCCGGGGCTCGGACAGCGATGAGGTGCCGGACTGGGCCACCGAGGCCGATCTGGACTTCCTCCGGGCCTGCGCCGCAAGCCCTGACAAGGGAAAACGCCTGCAAGCCGACCGCCTGTGCGCCCTGGACCCCGCCGCCCCCTGGTCCATCATCGCCATCACCTTCACCAACAAGGCCGCCGGGGAGCTGAAGGACCGGCTGGAGAAGCTGCTGGGCCCGTCCGCCCGGGACGTGTGGGCGTCCACCTTCCACTCCGCCTGCACCCGCATCCTCCGCCGGGACATCGAGAAGCTGGGCTTCCCCTCCTCCTTCACCATCTACGACACCGACGACTCCCAGCGGGTGATGAAGGACTGCCTCAAGGAGCTGGGCTTTGATGACAAGCAGTTCCCCCCCCGCTCGGTGCTGGGCACCATCTCCGCCGCCAAGGACAAGCTGCGGCTGTCCAAGGACTTTTTGGCGGACGCGGAGTCCTCCGGCGACTTCCGGCTGACGAAAATCGCCCGGCTTTACGCCGCCTACGAAAAGCGTCTGTGGGAGGCGGGGGCGTTGGATTTCGACGACATCATCCTCCATACCGTCCGGCTGTTCCAGCAGCACAAGGACGTTCTGGCATATTACCAGAAAAAATTCCGCTACGTATTGATTGACGAGTACCAGGACACCAACAACCTCCAGTACCTGCTGGCCTCCCTGCTGGCGGGGGGGCACGAAAACATCTGCGTGGTGGGGGACGACGACCAGTCCATCTACCGCTTCCGGGGGGCCACCATTGAAAACATCCTCTCCTTCGAGGATCAGTACAAGAACTGCCGCACCATCCGCCTGGAGCAGAACTACCGCTCCACCAAGAATATCCTGGACGCCGCCAACGCCGTCATCCGCCACAACCAGGGCCGGAAGGGGAAGGAGCTGTGGACGGCGGGGGCGGCGGGGGAAAAGGTCTCCCTCTACACCGCCATGAACGAGAACGACGAGGCCCGGTACGTGGCGGACAAGCTCATGGGGGATTTCCGGGACGGGGTGAAGTGGAACACCCACGCCATCCTCTACCGGATGAACGCCCAGTCCAACCAGCTGGAGGTGGCCTTCAAGCGCAGCGGCATCCCCTATAAGATCATCGGCGGCACCCGGTTCTTCGACCGGGCGGAGGTGAAGGATATGCTGTCCTACCTGTGCGCCGTCCACAACCACGCCGATGATCTGCGGCTCACCCGGATCATCAACAACCCGCCCCGGGGCATCGGCCCCGCCACGGTGGAAAAGGCCCGGGCCATCGCCGCCCGGGAGGGGCTGCCCCTGTGGGACGTGATCGCCCGCGCCGGGGACTACCCCGAGCTGCAAAAGGCGGCCAACAAGCTGGGGGCCTTCGTCTCCCTCCTGGACGGCCTGACGGAGCTGTCCCGCACCATGGATCTGGTGAACTTCTACGAGGAGGTGGTGGCCCGCACCGGCTACGCCGCCATGCTCCAGGCCAAGCACGACATTGAGAGCCGATCCCGGCTGGAAAACGTCCGGGAGCTGCTGACCTCCATCAACAGCTACCTGGAAAACGCCGACGGGGACCCCTCCCTGGCGGGCTTCCTGGACGAGATCGCCCTGTATACCGACCTGGACAGCCACGACCCCAGCGAGGACGCGGTGGTGATGATGACCATGCACTCCGCCAAGGGGCTGGAGTTCCCCACGGTGTTCGTGGTGGGCATGGAGGAGGGCATCTTCCCCGGCCTGCGGGCCATCGGCGAGGCGGAGGAGATGGAGGAGGAGCGGCGGCTGTGCTACGTGGCCCTCACCCGGGCCAAGGAGCGGCTGTTCCTCACCTGCGCCGGGCAGCGGATGCTGTTCGGACGCACCAGCACCAACCGTCCCTCCCGGTTCGCCGGGGAGATCCCGGGGTCGCTGCTGGAGCAGTCGGGCCGCTCCTACCTGGACCCCGCCCCCGCCGGAGAGGACTGGGACTTCGACCAGACCCGCCCCGCCGTCTCCACCTACCGGGAGCCTTACCGCCAGGGGGCCGGAAGCTACGGCGGCGGGCAACGCCCCGCCTACGCCCCCGGACGGCCCCAGCGGGACAAGCCCCGGCCCTCCTTCCAGCCGGCGGTGTCCCAGCCCTCCACCGCCCTGCCGGAGTACCGGAAGGGGGATATGCTGGAGCACAAGGCCTTTGGACGGGGGATGGTGCTGTCCGCCCAGAGGGTGGGGGGCGACACCCTGCTGGAGATCGCCTTCGACGGGGTGGGCACCAAGCGGCTCATGCTGAAATTCACCGCCCAGCTTATGAAGAAGCTCTAAGAGCCTGTTTAAAATCTGGCGGAATGCCAGACAGGCGCGGATTTTTTCGCTGGGCAAGGCGATTTGACGCAGGAATACTTTGTGTATTTCAAGTCAAGTCAACGCGGCCCAGCGGAAAAAGATGTGCCGGGATGGCGTTTTGACAGATGTTAAACAGGCTCTAAGGAGGGATTGCAATGCGAATCGTTGTCAGTGCGGCGGTCATTCTGTTTGGACTGCTGCATATCATCGCGGCGGCGGCCCAGTTCCAGTCCAAAGACCCCGCCGCCCGGGGCGGTGCCGCTTTGATGGCCTGCGGCGGCGTGCTGCTCACGTCTTCCGCCATCGCCCACCTTGTCTATAGCGGTTCAGCAGGTTGGATAACCGCGCTGTCCGCCGCGGTGTGCGGCTTTCTGCCCATCTGCTTCGCGGCATATTTGAACGGCAGGCGGGCGGGAACGGTCCACGCTTCCCACCATATCATCCGGGGCGGGATCGCCGCACTGCTTGTGGCCGGGATCGCCATCTGGTAAAGGAAAGGCGGGGGGACGCCGGACGTCCCCCCGCCTGATTCTGTTTCCGTCCCATGCCCCGCCGTATAGTCAGCACACTTGAAAATCGGTATACTACCGATTTTCAAAACAGCGGCTGTGCCGCTGTAGGCAAAGCCTGTGCGCTGACTATGAAATCTGACGCAAGGCCGCTTTGCGGCCTGTGCGGCACTGACGTGCCGCACAAGTGAAAAAGAAGTGTACACTTCTTTTTCACTGCGTCAATTATAACGGGCGGATACGCCAAACCCACCAGCCCGGTTGGAAGCGGGCATTCAGCAGGTCAGGAAGGAGGAACGCTGTTCTCCTCCAAAATCCGCCGGGTGCCGTGGAAGAACAGCCGCTGCGCCCGCTCCAGCAGCTCCGCCAGCTCCCCCTTCATCCCCCGGCGCAGCCAGCCCAGGAGGATGCCCAGCAGCATAAACTGGTAGGAGAAGCACAGAAACTCCAGATCCTCCTCCGAGGGGCTCAGCCCCTCCGCCGCGTCCCGCAGGTAGGCCATGAACAGGTCCCGGGTGGTCTCCATCAGGTACTCCTCCAGGGCGGCGTGGCCCATGGCACTGTAGATGTGCTGCACCATCCGGGGCCGGGCGGACACGTACTCAAACAGGCGGCGCAGGCCCTCCCTGGCGTGCTCCCCCGGACGCCGCTGGGCCAGCAGCATATCCATGTCCCGCTGGAGCACCGCCTTCAGCAGGGCGTAGACGTCGCTGTAGTGGTAATAAAAGGTGTTGCGGCTGATGCCGCATTGGGCCGTGATGGCCTGCACCGTGATCTGATCCATGGGC
>CAJUCA010000023.1 GCA_910585265.1 uncultured Oscillospiraceae bacterium
GTTGACAGTCCATTTTTTTGTTGTTTATCATGTTTCCCTTTGTCAAGCGTTGCAAATGATAACGTTTTAACCCTATTTGCTTCATGATCCGTTTAATCTGTACTTTGTCCTCTGGGGTTCGATAGGAGATGTGCCATTGGGCGTTACGCAGTCTTTGGGTGTGGCCGCCATCCAGATACTCCGCAAGGCCAAGAACGGAGTGAATTCCATCCGGAAATTCTGAGTCGCCATATTTCTGGGCAATTTCTTTCAAAAAATCTTGTGTTCGGCCAGCCTGTTCAAAGAGGAAGCGCCGATTTACTGCGCGCTTTTCTTCGTATGCATCATGACTGTCATATGGCTTTTCCGGCCCCAAAAGCTGCTCTGCTAATTTCTCCGCTTTGGGGAAGGGAATTGAGGATTTCTTTAGCTCACGCTCCCTATGGTGCGCCGCGTACCGGATGTTGAGCTGGATCATCGGGTATAACAGTTCCTCTGTGCCCGGTATGCCAAGCATGAGCAGCTGCATGAAGTCATCCTCAACCATCTTCCCCGCAGCAGAAAGGGCTTCAAAATCACATCCACAGCGGGTAGTTTTGTCAATGTAGTCAAAGTATTCTGCATCTGGATCGCCGAAAGAATGCCCCAATACATAAATATTTTCAATATCTTCTATGTGCAGGTTTGCATCCATGAATGCCGCGCACATATGGTTGATATTGTCCGCAACGTGCTTATCTGTGCGATATAGGGCATCTTCTATTGCGTATAACGCTTTGAGACGGGGAAGTCCATGCCCGGGAATCAGCGGCTTTATAAAATGCTGCTCAGTCAGTTCCGTGAAAGCAGTTTCCGGATGGGTTGCATGACCAAAGATGATGGAGTCGGGATGTTCTGCGTCTCCATGAATGTGATAAATGCTGCTTTTGGTGACTTTGAATCGTTTCTCTAACGTATTAGTATAATTAAAATTGACAAAAAAGCAATCGTCCTTAAACTGATATTTACTGTCCGCTTCGGTGATGTCCAAACTCAAGATCCATCCGCTGAAAAGGTGGCAAAGAATGGTTTGGGCTTGTTCCACGGTTTCTTGGAGCTGGTCGATCCCTTTTTTGGTTCTACCAAAATACAGAATGAGCTGTTGGTCATCCATTTTATCGAGCGAGGTTTCAAATGACCAAAAGAACTCAGATGGCAATTTTTGAGGATCAAATGGATCTCCATACACAAGCTCAACAGGCGTAACTGTTTTTGTGGTTCCATCTGGCTCGGAAATAGTCTTGGAGTGAATCCCGAGATCATTCATCGTTTCATCAAGATGCGCTGAATAATATTTCCTGAATTCATCATAGGCAGTCGGAAGTCCCTGCCAGCGATCAAATCCGTTTCCGATGATGACCAAATTTCTATACTTGGGTTTAAACATGAGGGTCCCCCTCTCTTTTTTTATCCCGGCCGACACCTGCCGAGGCCCCATCCCCTCGTCAAATGTTGGGGTAATATGAATAATACGAAACGGAACAATTAAAACACCCTTACCGACAGTTATCCGTCCCGCCTTTCGCTCCGCCCAATCTGCTTCTCCCAAGTCTTTTCCGTCTGTCCTTTCAAAAACTCTTGCAGTGGCGCCAGCTCTTGCCGGGTATCCCACGCCTCCAACGCATCATAATACTCCCTGCGATCCTCCTCATGGATAATGACAGGCGGATGCCCATGGAGCACCAGCAGGTAATTCATCGCCCAACCGCCCCGTCCGGCCGTTGCCGTCCGCGAAGGGGTGGATGTTCTCAAACTTGGCGTGGTAGTACGCCGCCGCGGTCAGCGCGTTCTCCGGCGTTACATCTTGCAGCTCCTCCATCAGCTCCCGCACCTCGTCCGCCACTTCTTCCGGCGCGGTCCCGATCTCCTCCCGGCCTGTTACGTAATCGTGGTGCTTGTACTCGCCGGGGCGCTCCCCCAACTGCCAACGTCGCGCGTCATAGGTATTTTTTGTCAGGCAGAGCTGCAGCTCCTTGAGAAACGTCTCGTCCAAAGGCCGCTGATCTCGAAAGGCGCATAGGAACAATTCATAGGCATCCTTGGCGTTGCGGATTTCAACCAACGTCCGCAGGTCGCCGGTGTAGGCAGTAACGCCATCGTGTTCAAAGATCTCCCGGGTGTCGTGATAGGTGACATTTTCGTTCTCAATTTTCCCGGAGTGGTACGCAAAGGCAATGCCAAAGGCGTTCAGTGCCTCGGCCAGTTCGGCGTCTGTGGTGATATTTTTACGCTTCCACAATTCCAGCGCCCGTTCATAGCCGCCCATAATGCTCTCCTTTGCTGTCCGCTCCATTGTGTTCTTTCGGCGTATGGGTCGCAGTCTGGGTCTTGCCTTGACCCAGACCGTATTACTAACAGGTTACCAATAAAAAAGTAATGAAAAGTGGTTGATTTCATATGAAATCAACCACTTTCTGGTGGAGACTACAGAACTCGAATCTGTGACCTCTTGCGTGTGAAGATTCGGATGGTAATAAAATCGGCGCTTTTGTGTCCGTTTGGCGCTGTTTGTTCGGGACGGGGCTACTCTTTGGAGCTGCTCCGTCCATTGTTTCCGCCCGCTCGTTTCGCCGTCTGGGTCGGAGTGTGGGTCAGCGGTCGGCAACCACCCGCCGCACGGGGTTTACCCGCCTGAACCGGAGGGCACGCTCAGGGGTCGTCTCGGGGCAATCCTCGTCAAACGTAATTGGCATCATCTTCGCGCGCTCCAGCTCCGCACGTTCCTCCTCGGTAAACGCCAGTTCCTGGATCAGCTTGATCGTGCCATCAGCTGTGTTTGCCATAATAGAGCCCCCTTTCAAAGTTTGTTGCAAGTCTGGCCGAGATCAATCTTGTTACTTCAATGGGTTTGCCATCCTCGGAGGTGGTTTCCCGCTCCGTGTAAACCACAAACAGAATATCATAAGGCTGTGATTTTTCTTTGAGGGTTCCAATTACTGTGACCCCGCCTACGGAGGTATTGCCTATAGTATTGTAGCGATCCTCATCTATACTATGCTCATCATCAAACATCTCAATACGATCATAATCAAAGAAAACACGAGCGGCGGTTTTAAAGGAAATACCATGCTTCTCAATATTTTTGCGGTTCTTTTCTTCGTCATATTCAAAAATAATACCACCAAAAGAAAAGCGAATTGTTCCCCCAGAGTCCATACACACACCACCTCGTGACCTTCCAAGCTATAAATAGTTTACCACGCCTAAGGCAAAAATACAAGAGGAGTAATGCAGAACAGATTTGCGAAACGTAAATGTCCGCCCACCGCTTGCTCGGCGGAAGGGGTTCCCCTCGGCATATGGGCCAGTTCGTCATCGCACCAGCCCGCACAGGGTGTGAGCTTTTACGTCAAACACATTTTCTCCCAATATTGTTCTCAAGCTCGTGTCTCCCGCCCATCGTCTGACGGGCGATCAGCCCACCGTCAGACGGTGGGGTAGTAGAACAAGACGAAGGAGAACACAGATAGAAGCCTCTACCGGGAAAGCCGAAAGCTGATAAAAAGTTCGGCTGCCTATAAAATATTCTACACAGGAATCACAGAAATTCTGTCAGCCCTTGCGGTACTCCCCCGGCGTCATGCCGACCGCCTTCTTGAACACCCGCTGGAAGTGGCTCTGGGAGGAATACCCCAGATAGGAGCCGATCTCCGCCGCCGTTTTGGAGGTCATGTCCAGCAGCCGCTTCGCCTCGTCCATTTTCAGTCCTGTGACATAATCCTGCACTGTCTCCCCGGTTTCCTCCCGGAACATCCGGCACAGGTAGGTGCGGTTGGTGCCCAGGGCCTGGGCCAGTTCTTCGGTGGTAACGGGGCGGCTGATGTGGTCCAGCGCATAGTCCCGCACCGCCCGCACACGAGCCGAGCCGTGGACGCCGCACTTGGCCAGCTCCACCCGCCGGGTGAAGTCCAGCACCATCCGGGCGTTCAGCCGGGTCAGCTCCACATACCCGGTGAGCAGCTCTGCCTTTTGGATATAGCTGTCGCTGAGGGCAAAAGCGGTCTCCCGGTCCAGCCCGCCCCGGATGGCCGCGCGGGTCACCAAAGTGGCGGTGCAGATCAGCAAATTCTTTTGCTGCCGCAGGGCGTCCGCCGCCAGGGTGCCCGCCCGTCCCTCTACTGGGCGCTGAAAGAGTTGTTGAATTTCGTCCACCCGCCCGTGCTCCACACAGGCGAGCATCTGTTCCTCCAGCGCCAGGGTGTTGTGAATCTCCTGCTCCCCCCGCTCGGGCGGGATCGCCTCCTGGGCAGAGGGCATTTCCTCCTCCGTCAGCAGCAGCTGTCCCACGTCCAGCTTTTCCCCGTTGAGGAAATAGTTCACCGTGCACAGGATCTGTAGGAAATTCCGCAGCGGATAGGCCGGGATGGCAGAAAAATAGTCCGTCAGCTCCCCGGCCCGCCCGATGTTCTCCCCCATGGCGCGCAGGATGCGCACGGCCAGCGTATGGTTTACCGGGCTGTGGGCCACCGGGCCGATGATCAGCGCCACCGCTCTCCGCTCCGCCCGGAACAGTCCGTAGTACAGAAAATTTTCATCCATGTAGTAGCTCACGTTTCCGGGGTTGGCGAAAATATGTTCTTCCTCCAAAATCGCCAGATCCGGCTTGAATTTGGTGTGGTGATACAGTCCGGCAAATTCTCCGTCCCGGTATAGACGCACAGGCAGCCCCGCCAGCGAGGACAGCGATGCCGCCAGATATTCGTAGTCAATGCCCATATGCCGCACCTCTCAAAATTTTGTGAGGATTATACCATATTAGAAACAAATGCGCAAGACGCAGAAAGAGCCGCATTGTATAATAGGCACAAATCCGGGGCGGCATCTGTCCCAAAGAGAGGGCGGTTTTTATGAAGCAAACCTTGCTGGATCAAAAAGCGCTGCAAACAAAGGTCACTGGCGATCAGGTGACGGCGAAAGAAAAATGGCTGGGCTATTTGCTGGGCCCCGCCGGGGCGCTGCTGCTGAACGCGGTGCTGGCCACCTACCTGAACGTCTACTACACCGACGTGCTGAAGCTGACCACTGTGTGGGGCGGGGCGTTCCTGGTGGTGTTCCCCATCGTCAGCAAGATCATTGACGCCATTACCAATGTGGCCATGGGCTATATCATCGACCGCACCCGAACCCGAGAGGGCAAGGCCCGGCCCTGGCTGCTGCTGTCCGCGCCCCTGCTGGCGGTGACCGGGATACTTCTGTTTACTGTCCCCAACGCCTCCGAGACTGTTCAGGTGGTCTGGGTCATGGTGAGCTACAACCTGTTCTACTCCTTTGCCTACACTATCTTTAACATGAGCCACAACCTGATGGTGCCCCTCTCCACCCGCGACACCACCCAGCGGGGCGGGCTGTCCGTGTTCAACCAGATCGCCACCATCATGATGAGCGGCATCCTGGTGGCCCTGGTGTTCCCCATGGTCATTATGCCCGCCCTGGGGGTGGACCAGGGCAAATGGATCGCCCTCATGAGCGCCCTGTCCATCCTGGCCCTACCGCTCACCCTGCTGGAATACTTTTTCACCAAGGAGCGCGTCACGCTGGAAAACCAGGCCGCCGGGGAGGACAGCTCGGTTCCCTTTGCCAAACAGTTCAAGGCCATTTTTTCCGACAAGTATATGTTGCTGATCTACGTCTACTTCCTCGTCTACACCGCCGGGAGCTGCGTCAAAAACATCAGCCTGCCCTATTTCTGCAACTATGTGCTGGGCACCTATAACGACGGCGTCACCCAGACCATGGTGTCCGCCATCGGCGGCATTCCCATGGGCATCGGCATCTTCGCCGTCTGGCCCCTGGCCAAGCGGTTCGGCAAGCGCAACGTGACCCTGGCCGGCTTCATCCTCTACGCCGTCGGCGGTGCCGTCTGCTGGATGTTCCCCCATAGCATGGTCATGGTGCTGGTGGGGCAGTTCATCAAGAACACCGGCGGCCTGCCCTGCGCCTATGTGTTCATGGCCCTGTTCGCCGACGTGCTGGACCACATGGAGTGGAAAACCGGCTTCCGCAGCGACGGGCTGGCCATGTCGGTGTATAACATCATCGCCGTGGCCATGGTGGGGGTCTGTACCGGCATCTTCAACGGCTGGCTGGCCGGGGCGGGCTATGTGGCCCCGGAGATGGTGGGCGGTGTCACCCAGGCCGTCACCCAGTCCCCCGCGGTGCAGCGTATTATCACCTTCGGCTTTGTGGGGCTGGAAGTGTTCACCGGGATTATCCTGGCGGTTCTGCTGGTGTTCCTCAGCGTGGAGAAAGACATCGAGAAGAAGCAGGAGGAGATCAAGGTGCGGAGGGATAGCAAATGAACGCTATCCGACTGAAAACCGAATGCCTGTTTGACCCCATGGGCATCGACATCGACCGCCCGAGGCTCTTTTGGAACTGCGCGGGCGGCGTCACCCAGACCGCCTATCAGATCATCGCTGCCGATGATAACGGCGTGACCCTCTGGGACAGCGGCAGGGTGGGGAGCGCCTCCATGCGGGCGGTGTGGGGCGGAGAACCCGTTCTCGCCCGCACCGCCGTCACCTGGCGGGTACGGCTGTGGGACGAGACGGGCGAGTGCGGCGATTGGGCCGAGGCCCGGTTTGAGACAGGGCTTCCCAAAGGCGAGCCCTGGGCGGCGCGCTGGATCGCCGGGGACTACGCGCCCCGTAAAAAAGAACGCTATCCCGTGGACTGCTTCCGCAAAACTTTCACCGTCCACGGCGTAAAAAAAGCTCGCCTGTACATCACCGCCTGCGGGCTGTACGAGGCGCGGCTGAACGGCGTGCGGGCGGGGGAGTTCGTGCTGGCCCCCGGCCACACCGACTACCGCAAGCGGGTGCAGTACCAGACCTACGACGTGACGGCGCTGCTGCGGGAGGGGGAGAACACCCTCACCGTCCAACTGGCGGACGGCTGGTACCGGGGGAGCTGCGGGGCCTGGGGGCTGCGCAACCAGTACGGGACCCAAACGAAATTGCTGGCCCAGCTGGAAGTCACCGGGCGGGACGGCGGCATGACCATCATCTGCACCAATGACACTTGGGCGTGGAGCAATGACGGCCCCATTCGCTTCGCCGACAACCAGGACGGCGAGGTGGTGGAGGCGTGGCGCGTGCCCTCCTACGGCGGCAGGGCGCGGGTGGTGAGCCACCCCGTCATCCCCTCCGCTTCCAACAACGTGCCCGTTACGGAGCACGAGCGGTTGGCCCCCACCCTCATCACCACCCCGTCCGGCAAAACTGTGCTGGACTTCGGGCAGAACCTCGCCGGGTATGTGGAATTTTCCCTGACAGCCAAGCAGGACCAGCGGGTGTTCCTCCGCTTCGGTGAGCTGCTGGACGGGGACGGCGAGTTCACCCAGAAGAACATCCAGTGCTCCAACAAAAAGAAAACCACCCCCCTCCAGCGGGTGGAGTACATCTGCAAGGACGGGCGCAACGCCTACAAGACCACCTTTGCCATCTTCGGCTTCCAGTACGTGCTGGTAGAGACCGATGTGGAATTCCGCCCAGAAGACTTCACCGCCATCGCGGTGTATTCGGATATGGAGCGCACCGGGTGGTTTGACAGCTCCAACGACCTGCTCAACAAGCTCTTTGACTGCACCCTGTGGAGCGCCAAAAACAACCACGCCGACCTGCCCACCGACTGCCCCACCCGGGAGCGCCACGGCTGGACGGGGGACGCCCAGCTCTTCTGCCCCACCGCCTCCTACCTCTTTGACTACGCCGCCTTCGCCCGGAAGTACCAGCGGGATCTCACCGACGCCCAGCACAAAAACGGCTGCTTCACCCAGATTGCCCCGGTGGGCGGGGTGGACTTCTACATGAACACCATGGACGGCTCCCCCGGCTGGTCGGACGCGGGGGTGTTCCTCCCTTACGAGATGTTCAAGCGCTGCGGCGACCGAACCATCCTGGAGGACAACTACGAGGCCATGTGCCGCTTCGCCCGCTATAAGATTCGGACGCTGGGCAGGTGGTATCCCACCGCCCTGCCTACCGGCATTAAGGGGAAATACCGCAAATCCATCTCCAATTACGGCCAGTCCTACGGCGAATGGGCGGAGCCGGTGGACGTGAAAGCATTCCAGATCTCCGACTTCATCGCCCCCCACCCGGAGGAGACCACCGCCTACATTGCCCTACTCATGGACCGCATGGCGGAGATCGCCCAGGCGCTGGGCAAGGCTCAGCACGCGCAGGAGTACGCCGCCGTGGCCGCCCAGGTGCGGGAGGGCTACCAGGCGCTGGTGCGCACCCGGAAGCACGACCTGGACACCGACCGTCAAGCCAAGCTGGTGCGGCCCCTATACATGAACCTGCTGGACAAAACCCAAACTGCTTATGCCAAACTGCGGCTGGTGAAAGCGCTGGACAATTATAAATGGCGTCTGGGGACGGGCTTTCTCTCCACGCCGCTCATCCTCTACGTGCTGGCGGATATCGACATCGAATACGCCTACCGTCTGCTGGAGAACGAGGAGATTCCCGGCTGGCTGTCCATGCCCAAGCACGGGGCCACCACCATCTGGGAGAGCTGGGAGGGGCCAAACGCCCAGGGCGGCGTGGCGTCCCTGAACCACTACTCCAAGGGTGCGATGCTCCAATGGGTGTTCGACACGATGTGCGGCATCAGCGTGGCGGGGGAGAACCGTTTCACTATCGCCCCCCGGCCCGGCGGAAAGTTCACTTACGCAAAGGCCGAATACGTCAGCGTGTACGGCCGGGTGGGGAGCGGCTGGCGGAGGACGGACACGGGTACAGAGTTCACCATCACCGTCTCCGCCAACTGCACCGCGGTGGTGGTGTTACCCGATGGGAGCCAGCGGGAGCAGGGCGCAGGCGCCAAAACCTACTGGATCACGGAGGGCTGACCATGAGCTTTATGCACAGCATGGTGTTCTACTTCTGCAAAAAGGGCAAGCGGCGCTATTTCCCGGACGAGCCCCAGGACTACCCCGCCAAGCGGGCCGCCGAAGTTAGGCAAAACAAATTTGCCCAGGCCCCGAAGTCCGTCAAAATCCGGGAAACTTCCATGGGCGGCGTCCCCGTGGAGCTGCTGACCCATCCGAGGAACCCCACAGACCGCGTCGTCCTCTACCTCCACGGCGGGGGCTTCGTGGTGGGCAGCGTCAAAACCCGGCGGGCGTTCACCGGCTGTCTCGTAAGCAAGCTGGGCTATAATGTGGCCGCGCCGGAGTACCGTTTGGCTCCGGAGCACCCCTTCCCCGCCGCGCCCCAGGACTGCTTCGCGGCCTACCGGGCACTGCTCAAGGAGTACGCCCCCCATCGGATCGTCCTGCTGGGGGAGAGCGCCGGAGGAAACCTGGTGTTCTCCGTCCTGTTACAGATCAAGGCCGCCGGACTGCCCATGCCCGCCGCCGCCCTGTGTATCGCCCCCTGCGTCCAGTTCGACCGGGAGCTCCCCAGCTACACGGAGAACCGGGACACCGAGGCCATGGTGGACAACCTGTCCGAGGAGGTGTTCGACACCTACCTCTGTTCCCATAATGAGACAGTCACCCGTGACCCCCTGGCCGCGCCCTGGTACGGCGACTTCACCGGCTGCCCGCCCATCTGCCTGTGGGCGTCGGAGTCGGAGGTGCTGCGGGACGACAGCCTAATCTTCTTTGAGAAGCTGAACCGGGCGGGGCACCCCTGCAGGCTGTACCTGCGGGGCGGAATGATACACACCTGGCTCATAATACCCCAAATACCAGAAGCGCGGCGGGATCTGAAAACGGTGAAATCCTGCCTGGACGCCGCCATGGCCGGTGCGTTGCGCGGAGAACCGAACGCTATCCATTTGGAGGATTATTATGGATAAAATCGAGCAGATATTACAGCAAATGACCTTGGAGGACAAGATCGCCCTTTGCTCCGGCGAGAGCTTCTGGGAGACCAAGGCATATGAGAAACACGGCATCCCGGCCCTGTTCCTGTGCGACGGCCCCCACGGCCTGCGCAAGCAGGAACGGGGAAGCGGCGCGGATATGCTGGGGGTAAATGAGTCCCGCCCCGCCACCTGCTTCCCCTCTGAGGTGACCACTGCCGGCAGCTGGAATCCCGAACTGCTGGAGCAGATCGGCGCGGCCATCGCGCAGGAGGCCCGCGCCCAGGGGGTAGGCTTGGTGCTGGGGCCGGGGGCCAACCTGAAGCGTAACCCTCTGTGCGGGCGGAATTTTGAGTATTTCAGCGAAGATCCCCACTTGGCGGGAAAGCTGGCAGCGGGCTTTATCCGCGGCGTGGAGGGCCAGGGGGTGGGTTCCAGCCTCAAGCACTTCGCCGCCAACTCCCAGGAGCTCTCCCGCTTCAACTCGGACAGCGTGGTGGACGGACGCACCCTGCGGGAGCTGTACCTCACCGCCTTTGAGACCGCCGTGAAGGAGGGCAGGCCCGCCACCGTCATGTGCGCCTACCCTAAGCTCAACGGCATCCACTGCTCCGACCACAAGGAGCTGCTGACGGACATTCTGCGGACGGAATGGGGCTTTGACGGCATGGTGGTCACCGACTGGGGGGCCATGAATGACCGTATTGAGGGCTTCCGGGCGGGGTGCGACCTGAATATGCCCGGCGGCAGCGCCTACATGGAGAAGGAAGTGCTGGCGGCGGTGAAAAGCGGCGCATTGCCGGAATCTGCCGTAGACAACAGCGCCCGCCGGGTGCTGCGGCTGGTGGAGCGGGCCTGTAGGGCGCGACGACCCGGCGCGCCGGCCTGTGCGGGAGAGGACGGCCAAACGACGGGCCGGGGTCGTCCCGCCCTACATTGCGACTACGACGCCCACCATACCCTGGCCGCCCGCGCCGCCGAGCAGGGTGCGGTGCTGCTGAAAAACGAGGGGGGCATCCTGCCGCTGGAGGAGGGCCAGACCGTGGCCCTTATCGGCCACATGGCAAAGAAGCTGCGCTTCCAGGGGGCGGGCTCCAGCCACATCAACCCCACCCGCGTCACCAACCCCGTGGACGCCATGCCCGGCCTGCCCTTCGCCCCCGGCTGCGACGGGCGGGGGGGCACCACCGATGAGTTGATTGCGGAAGCGGCGGCGCTGGCGAAATCCGTAGAGATTCCTGTGGTGTTCGCGGGCCTGCCGGGGCGGTACGAGTCCGAGGGCTTTGACCGGGAGGACATGAAGATGCCGGAGGGCCATGTCCGTATGATCGAGGCGGTAGCGGTTGCCAACCCCAACACGGTGGTGGTACTGCTGTGCGGCGCCCCCGTGGAGTGCCCCTGGGCAGACAAGGTGAAGGCCGTCCTCTACATGGGGCTTCCCGGCCAGGCGGGGGGCGAGGCCATCGCCAACCTGCTCTACGGCAGGGCCAACCCCAGCGGAAAGCTGGCGGAGAGCTGGCCCCTGTGCTATGAGGACTGTGTATCCGCGCCCTATTATGGCAAAACAAAGGACGCCCTGTATCTGGAGGGCGTCTACGTGGGCTACCGCTACTATGACAAGGCGGGCAAGGCCGTCCGCTGGCCCTTTGGGTACGGCTTGAGCTACACCAGCTTCGGATATTCAAACCTACGTGTGGAGGGCCGCGCGGTGTCTGTCACCGTAACCAACACAGGCGCGGTGCCTGGGGCCGAGGTGGTGCAGCTCTACGTCCGCCCGCCCCAGGACGGCATCCACCGCCCGATGCGGGAGCTAAAGGGTTTTCAAAAAGTCTTTTTGCAGCCGGAGGAGACCAAGACCGTCACCTTTGAACTGGACGACCGGGCCTTTGCCCTCTGGCAAGACGGGTGGAAGGTGCCCGCCGGGAGCTACGGCGTGGAGGTGGGCGGTCTGACCACCCAAATCCAAGTGGACGGCGTCACCCTGTCTGTTTCGGACTGGCAGAAAGGGAGTTGGTATGAGACCTGCCAGGGGGCGCCCGACCAGGCGGAGTGGGAGGCCATGCTGGGCCGGGAGTACGTGCCGCCGGTACTCAAAAAGGGCCAATTCACCATGGACAACACGGTCATAGAGATGAAAGACTACTCCCTCATCATGAAAATCATGTACAAGTCGGTGGAAAAGGTCATCGCCAAAGGCTTCGGAGGCAAAGCGGACTACGAGAACCCGGAGTTTCGGATGCTGATGGAGGCCAGTGCCGGTGGGCCGCTGCGCAGTATGCAAATCTCCGGCGGCATGAAGGGCGGGATCTTCCAAGGGCTGTTGGATATGGCAAACGGGCACTTCTTCCGGGGTATTGGCAAAATGCTGAAAGGGTGATAAGATGCGGCGTTATCTCGCCATTGACATCGGCGCGTCATCGGGCCGGCACATCGTGGGCTGGCTGGAAGGCGGCAAAATGCAGGCAAAAGAGGTTTACCGCTTTCCCAACGGCGTCCAGGAGAAGGACGACCATCTCACCTGGGACATAGAGGCCCTGCTGGGCCATGCCAAAGCGGGCATCGACAAGGCGCTGGACGGGTTCGGCGCTTTGGAGAGCCTGTCCATCGACACCTGGGGGTGCGACTATGTGCTGCTGCGCGGGGACGAGGAGGTGCGGCCCTGCTATGCCTACCGGGACGGGAGGACGGAAAACGTAATTTCCGCCGTCCACGGAAAAATCCCCTTTTCGGAGCTTTACGCCCACACCGGCTGCCAGTTCCAGCCCTTCAACACGGTGTACCAATTCTGCGATGACCTGCAAAAAGGGCGTCTGGAGGGCGTGACCGACTTCCTCATGGTTCCCGAGTACCTGCTGTGGAGGCTCACCGGGGTGAAGGCCAAGGAGTACACCAACGCCACCACAACCGGGCTGGTGAGCGCCCAGACCGGGGAATTTGACCTGGAACTCGCCAAACAGCTGGATTTGCCCGCCCATCTGTTCCCCGTGCTGAGCCAGCCGGGGACGGCTGTGGGCGAGTACAAGGGAATCCGCGCCGTGCTGTGCGCCACCCACGACACTGCCTCCGCTGTGGAGGGCATCCTCGCCGTCGCGGACGCCGCTGTCCCCCAGCCCTACATCTCCTCCGGCACGTGGAGCCTGCTGGGCGTGAAAACGCCCAAGCCCCTCACCGATGAAAAGAGCATGGCCGCCAACTGGTCCAACGAGGGCGGGGTGGGCTACAATCGCTACCAGAAGAACATCATGGGGATGTGGATCGTGAACCGCCTGCGGGACGAGCTGTGCCCGGACAAACCCTTCCCGGACATTGTGGCGGAGGCGGAGGAGAGCGCCTTTGACGGCGTGGTGGATGCCAACGCCTCGGCGTTCCTGGCTCCGGAGAGCATGAAAGCCGCCTTTGACGGGGCGCTGGGGACAAAGCCCCAGACCGTGGGCGACTACTTCTGCTGCGCCTACCGCTCCCTGGCTCTGAGCTACCGGGATGCCATCCGGGAGCTGGAGGCCAACACGAGCCGCACCTACGAAAAGCTGTACATCGTGGGCGGCGGGGCGAAAAACCAGTTTTTGAACCGCCTCACCGAGGAAGCCACGGGGAAAACCGTGGTAGCCCTGCCCATTGAAGCCACGGCGTTGGGAAATCTTAAAATCCAAATGGGGGCTTCTTTTTCTTGAAAGAAAAAGAAGCAAAAAACTTTAATTCGCCACAAAAGAACTGCATTTCCGTGCGTTTTCTTCCGGCCACGGGGCGCGGAGCATCACACAACAGGAGGAATTTAAGTGAGCTACATTGAGGCAAAAAGCAAATACGCCGCTTTCGGCGTGGACGCGGATAGGGCCATTGCGGCGCTTCGCGCTATCCCCGTGTCCCTCCACTGCTGGCAGGGGGACGACGTGCGGGGGTTCGACACCGACCCCTCCAAGCCCCTTACCGGCGGCATCCAGACCACCGGAAACTACCCCGGCAGGGCCCGCACCCCGGAGGAGCTGATGGCCGATTTGGACGTGGCGCTGAAGCTGTGCCCCGGCATGAAAAAGCTGAACCTTCACGCCAGCTACGCCATCTTTGAGGACGGCCAATGGGCCGACCGGGACGCGCTGGAGCCCAAGCACTTCGCCCCCTGGGTGGAGTTCTGCCAAGCCCGGGGGCTGGGCTGTGACTTCAACCCCACCTTCTTCTCCCACCCCAAATGCGACCCATTGACCCTCTCGTCCCCCAACGAGGAGACGCGCCGGTTCTGGATCGACCACGGCAAAGCCTGCATCCGCATTTCCCGGTATCTCGCCCAGGAGTTGGGTCAGCCCTGCGTGATGAACATCTGGACGGGGGACGGCTTCAAGGACATCCCCGGCGACCGGATGGGGCCCCGCGTCCGCTACCGCGCCGCCATCGACGAGATTTTGTCCGAGTCCTACGACTTCGCCCAGGTGAAGCCCTGCATTGAAAGCAAGGTGTTCGGCATCGGCGTGGAGGCGTACACCGCGGGCAGCGCCGAGTTCGCCCTCTCCTACGCCGCCTTCAACCGGGACAAGTGCATTCCGCTGATGGACAACGGGCACTACCACCCCACCGAAGTGGTGAGCGACAAGATCCCCGCCCTGCTGGCCTTCTTCCCGGAGATCGCCCTCCACGTCACCCGGCCCATCCGCTGGGATTCCGACCACGTGGTGCTGTTTGACGACGAGACCCGCGAGATTTGCCGGGAGATCGTCCGCTGCGGCCCGGAGCGCGTCAACATCGCTTTGGACTACTTTGACGCCTCCATCAACCGGGTGGCGGCCTGGGCGGTGGGCTTCCGCAACCTGCAAAAGGCCCTGCTGTCCGCCCTGCTCCAGCCGGTGGAGGAGGAGAAAAAGCTCCAGGACAGCGGGAACTTTACCAAGCTCATGGTGCTCCAGGAGGAGCTGAAAACCGCGCCCTTTGGGGAGGTGTGGGACGAGTACTGCCGCGTGTGCGGTGCGCCTGCCGACGGGGCGTGGTTCCACGCGGTGGAGCAATACGAGGCGGAGGTGCTGGCGAAACGGTGCTGAGCCGCCGTGTAGGGGCGCACATCGTGCGCCCGCGCAATGCGCAACACAGCGGGCAACCGGCGGGCGGATAATGTCCGCCCCTACGTTCCAAAATGTGAAAGGTCGATTACATATGAAAAATATCCTGGAAGCGCCCTTTTTGATTGAAATGGTCCGAACCACCACCAATATGTACGCCCACGGCTGGGACGAGCGCAACGGCGGCAACATCAGCGTCCTGCTGGACGAACTGGATGTGGCCGAATACCTGGACGTGAACGCCGTGATTCGGGACATCCCCACCGGGTTCGAAGCCCCTGCCCTGGACGGGAAGTATTTCCTGGTGACGGGGACGGGCAAATACTTCAAGAACGTGCAGTACGCGCCCGAGGTCAACCTGGGGCTGGTGCGGCTGGCGGACAGCGGCAAAAACGCCCAGCTCCTGTGGGGCTTCACCGACGGCGGCAGGTTCACCAGCGAGTTCCCCGCCCACATGATGAGCCACGCCGCCCGTCTGGCCGTTGACCCGGAAAACCGGGTGGTCATGCACTGCCACCCCGCCAACCTGCTGGCCATGACCTACGTCCACGACCTGGACAGCCGAGCCTTTACCCGGACGCTCTGGCAGATGTGCACGGAATGTATCGTGGTGTTCCCGGACGGGGTGAATGTGCTGCCCTGGATGCTGTGCGGCACTACTGAGATCGGCGAGGCCACGGCGGAGCAGATGCAGACCGCCCGACTGGTGGTGTGGGCTCAACATGGCATCTACGGGGCCGGGAAGGATTTAGATGAGACCTTCGGCCTCATCGAGACGGCGGAGAAGGCGGCGGAGATCTACATGAAGATCGCCCATCTGCCGCTGAAAAACACCATCACCGACGAGCAGATGCACCTGCTGGAGGGCCGCTTCGGCGTCCGCGCCCGGGAGGGCTGGCTGGACTGAAGTAACTTATGCTTAGTTTGCTGAGGCAAAGAACACCGTCACATTTGTTCATGTCCTTTGACGTAGCATCTTACGACTTCTTCAGCCACCCCTCAAACTCTTCCAGCGAGATTGCTCCCGCGTCGCACTCCTCCCGCTTCTCCCTGGCCCTCTCGCTCCAATCGTAGAACTCGTCCCTGGTGATCCGCCCTGCCTTGATCCAGGAGAACCGCTTTTTGTACTCCCGCCGGAACACCTTAAACGCTTCGTCTGTGCTCTTGCTCTTCTCCCACACCCGGAACGCGCCGACCTCCTTACAGGTGCGCCCCTTCTCATCGGCGGGACGGTCGCAGTACTCCGTCCCGCCATGGCCTGTCACCGCGAACAGCCGCCCGCAGTTTTTGCACCGGCGCATCCTGATCTCACGCTTCAGGCACTCCCGCAGGTGGTAGTCGATCAGATCATACACCGTATCGGGACACAGGAACTCCGCGAAGGTCTGCCGGTACATCAGCTCATAGCTCATCTTCTGCGGCCGAAAACGAAATACGTCCTTCCCCGCCCGCTCCGCTTCAAGGTAGTAGGCGGTCATTTTTTCGTCTACGGATTTTTCACTGGTGTCCTCCACCCAGATGTGGGTGAGCAAATCTAATGCTTGCCGCTGGAGCCGCTCAAGGTTGTCCGGCATCTCGTCCAGATACTCCACCTGCAAATAGTTCTGCGGGTACTCGTAGCCGAGATACCACGCCCGGTCCAGGCGGTATCTCCAATCCAGAAAGAGCAGCACAAAATAGGGATGGTAATACGTCAAACCCATAAACATCTGACAGACACGGTCAGATTCCTCCCGGCTTTTCTCCGCGATGACCTTGCGCACACCGTCTGCTAATTGCTGGAATGCCACACGGATCTCCTCCATATCGAAATCCAGAAAGGACAGCAAGCTCTCGGGAAACTTGGCGTTCCGCGTGGACATGACGCGCTGCCCGTCCGGCTCCTCCTGCACAAACCCGTACAGCTCCATGCCATCTGAAATGCAGGTCTTGAATTCGTAGTGTATCATGGCCCCTCCGATAGACATAATGATAAAATAATTAGAATGGGACTTGACGATGCTTCCAGAATCTGTTACACTCACAGCAATGACAGATGAGAAAGGATGGTAGGATAAGTCTATCGCACGGGCAAGAAAAAGTCAACAGCGAATTTCAAAAATTAGGAGGTACAATGATTTTAGGAGAACGATTTTTCAAACTCAGCAACGCGCTATTTTGTTTCCACCTGACGCCCATCCAGTTCACGGTGTACAGCTTCCTGGTGAGCAGCGCAGGACGGAAGGAGAAATGCTGGCCGTCCATGAAAACCATCGCATCCAACTGCCACTGCTCTGAAACGGCGGCGCGGGAGGCTATCACCGCGCTGGAACAGAAAGGGTTCATCCGGCGGGTGAAGCGGTACCAGGATCGTCCCAATGGGAGTGTCCGCCAGACCAGCAATGCCTACTACATCCAGGAGCAGCCCCCGCTCCCCGCCACCTGGGGGCACACCACTTCGCGAGACAGCGGGGTGATCTATGAGCAAGACGAAGGGGAACGATCAAAACCCTCCGCCGCAGGGCAGGAATCGGCGTAAGGGCGAGGTATCGGATGGGCAGCACGCACAGATCCAGGCAATATCCAAGGGCCAGAAGCCCTCCGCTTTCTTCGTCAGGAACAACCCCAATTGGGAAGTCCACGTGTTTCGCGTTGTAAAGCCCTTTGTTCCCCTCGCAGGTACTGGGTGGCATCCGTACACCTTCGAGAGCGTGAAACGCGGCGTTGACCCCCGTGTGGCCCGCTGTTGGCAATTGCGGAAAAGCCCCCGATATTCAAGGTTCGCAGGGCCTGGAGATCACCTCCGGCCTACCCGTCACTTTTTCGGCCGGTTTTTCGGGCAACCCAGCCGTTCGATTTTACAGCAGGATAAAGCGGTGGCTCCACCGCTTCGCACACCGTCCCGCAATGCGGGCCGGAAAGGCAATTCAAGGGCCGTTTTAGCAAATCACGGTACTTTTCCAGGCAAGTCAAGTGACATCAACTTTTAGGATTTTGGACGCATATGGCTCCTTCTTTACCGGAAACGCCCGCCATTAAGCCGTTTTCAATGGCTCAGATATGGCTCCTTTTTAGTTTCCACTGAAAAAACATCATCAAAAAGTTCTTTATGGAGGATACTGAATGACAGAAGAAAAGACCCGCATCCATACCCGCATCTCGTCGGATACCCAGCGTAAAATGGAGATCGCTTTTCCCAATGCGAACTGCAGAAGCCGAAATGAGTTCGTGGAGGAAGCCATCCGCTTCTACAGTGACCACATCATCAGCCAGGAGGTCACAGACTTCCTGGCACCCGCGCTGGTGTCCGCCTTGCGGGCCACGATCCAGGGCAGCGAAAACCGCATCGCCCGGCTGATGTTCAAGCAGACAGTAGAGCTGAGCATGATGATGAATGTGCTGGCCGCAGGGCTGGAGATCGACGACAGTCAGTTAGATGAGCTCCGCTGGCGGTGTGTCCAGAACGTCAAAAAGACCAACGGCAGCATCAGTTTTAAGGAAACCCTTCGAGAGCACGACAACGGAGGATTTGAATGAAGCGGACGGTCTATAAAAGCTATGATGAGCTTCCGCTGATGCTCTCGGTGCCAGAGGTAGCGGCAGTGCTGGGTATCAGCAGGGCAGGGGCGTACGCGCTGGCGCGGAGCGATGGATTCCCCGCGCTGAAAATCGGCAGCAGGATCGTAGTTCCGAAGGAGAAATTCATTGATTGGATCGACTGCCAAACCAGCCGATAGGCGGCGCGGTCAAGTATGAATTTTTTGATAACTATCCGCCAGCCCCATAGATATCTGGGACGCACCATGGTATGTTGTGTGCTCAGAAAGGGGGTAAGGTGGATGCGAAAAATTCTGGAAGATTTCTACTTCGGGAACATCACACCCAGCGAAAGAGAGATGAAAACCAATTCCAATTTGCACCGGGCGGTGAACCGCGCCGCCCGGTGCGAGGGACAGCTTACGGAGCGTATTGGAGGAGCAGAACAGGTGCTTCTCTCCGCGCTGGTCAAAGCCCAGCGCGAGATCGACAGCATCACGGCATTGGAAAATTTCATTCTGGGGTTCCGGCTTGGCATCAGGATGATGGCAGAGTGTATGGACAACAACGACGGTGAAATTCGGGAGGTGACAGACTACGGCTAAGAAACGAGCAAACGGAGAGGGCAGCCTGCGCAAGCGCCCTGATGGCCGCTGGGAGGGACGGTATACGGCGGGCCGTGACCCGGTGACGGGCAAGGCCATTTACAAAAATGTTCTGGCAAAAACGCAAAAAGAGTGCAAGGAAAAATTGGATCGGGCCATTGAGAAAAACGGGAAGGTAGACGTAATCCGAAGTGGAAAATACACAGTGGCCGAGTGGGTGCGGCTGTGGTTCGAGACCTACTCCAAGCCGTCCATCCGGGAGCAGACGGCGTACTACTACAACAACTATATCGAGAAGCACATCGTCCCCGGCATTGGTGATATTAAGCTGGACAAGCTGACCACGATCCAAATCCAGCAGTTCTACAACAAGCTGAAAACCTCGGGTCGTGTCCAACGGTATGAGCACATTGAGTTGAAGGACAAGGGCCTGAGCAACCGCTTCATTCGAGGTGTCCACGGCGTCCTCAACTCTGCCTTGGAACAGGCGGTGAGGGAGAGGCTCATTACCTCCAATCCGGCGGAGGGGTGCAAGCTCCCCAAGATTGAGAAGAAAGAGATGAAGGTGCTCCTGCCGGAGCAGATCGGATCCTATCTCCAAGAGGCCAACAGGCGCGGCCTGCTTCCAGCGTACTACTTGGAGCTGACCAGCGGCCTGCGGCGGGGTGAGCTGCTGGCCCTTCTCTGGACTGACCTTGACGTGGAGAACATGACCATCTCCGTAACCAAACAGGTGAATCGCATCAACGGTGAGCTCAAAGTCAGCCAGCCTAAGACCAGCAACTCCATCCGCACCATCCCTATCCCGAAGCAGGCGGTGGATCTGTTGATGCTGGAGCACGAGAAGCACCCGGACAACCCGTATATGTTCCCCTCGCCCAAGACGGGGACGATGTATGACCCGGATTCCTTCCGGCACACCCACGAAAAGATTCTGGCGGCGGCTGGGATCGAGCACATCCGCTTCCATGATCTGCGTCATACGTTCGCTACCTTGTCGCTGCAGAACGGGGTGGACGTGAAAACCCTGTCCAACACGCTGGGCCACTACAGTGCGGGTTTCACGCTGGACACCTACACCCACGCCACCCAGCAGATGAAGCGGGAAGCGGCGGACACTATCGGGAGCGTGATTGACCAGGCGATGTAAGATAGAAGCGCATAGGGCTGGACGGGGTTCCTGTCCAGCCCTGGTTTTGGCTTACATAAGTCATCTGCGATCATGAGCAAAGGTTTGGATGCACTGGTCAATGCTGTCATACAAATGGTAACGTTTTAGTCCGATTTGTTTCGTGACCTTCTTAATCTGCGATTTGTCCTCTGGGGTTCGATAGGAGATGTACCATTGGGCGTTGCGCAGTCTTTGAACATGGCCACCATCCAAGAGCCCCGCAAGTTCAAGGACAGAGTGCATTCCTTCTGGTAGTTCCAAATATCCGTGCTTTTGGGCGATTTCCCGCAAAAATTGCTGCGTTCGGCCAGCCTGCTCAAAAAGAAACCGTTGATTTACTGCACGTTTTTCTTCATATGCATCATGGCTGTCATAGGGTTTTTCCGGGCCAAAGAGGTTCTCCGCCAATTTCTCTGCCTTGGGAAAGGGGATAGGTTCTCTCTTCAGTTCGCGCTCCCTATGGTGTGCAGCATATTGAATATTAAGCTGAATCATCGGAAGCAAAAGATCCTCCGTACCGGGTATGCCAAGCATGAGCAGCTGTGTTAACTCATCCTCCATCAGCTTCCCCGCAGCGGAGAGGGCCTCGAAGTCGCATCCACAGCGGGTAATCTTATCAATATAATCAAAATATTCTACATCTGGATCGCCGAAAGAATGTCCCAATACGTAAATATTTTCAATATCTTCCACATGAAGATTTGCATCCATAAACGCCGCACACATATGGTCGATATTGTCTGCAACGTGCTTGTCTGTGCGATACAGGGCATCCTCTATGGCATATAGCGTTTCAAAACGGGGCAGGCCATGCTCAGGGAGCAGTGGTCGCATAAAATGATGCTCTACCAATTCTTCAAAGGCGGTTTCCGGATGGGTCGCATGGCCAAAAATGATGGAATCTGGGTGCTCTGCATCCCCATGGATATGGTAGATATTGTGTCTATGAACTCCAAAGCGCTTTTCCAGCGTATCCGTATAATTAAAGTTGATAAAGAAACTGTCGTCTCCAAAATGGTACTTGCTGCTTTCCTCAGTGATATTCAGTGCCAAGATCCATCCGCAGAAAAGGTGACGGAGGATGGCCTGAGCTTGCTCTACGGTTTCTCTCAGTTGGTTGATTCCCTTTTTGCTTGTCCCATAATACAGACTGAGCTGTTGATCGTCCATCTTATCAAGCGAGGTTTCAAATGACCAAAAGAACTCCGATGGAAGCTTTTGGGGATCAAATGGATCTCCATATACAAGCTCAACAGGCGTAACTGTCTTTTCTGTTCCATCTGGCTCCGCAATAGTCTTCTTGACAATGCCCAAGGCATCCATTGCCTCATCAATATGAGTTGCATAGTATTTTCTGAATTCGTCATAGGAGGTAGGAAGGTTCTGCCAGCGGTCGAATCCATTTCCTATGATAATCAGATTTTTATATTTGGCTTTAAACATAGAAACTTAGCCTCCGTTCTCTCATGTATTATCTGCCATTCCTATTTTCCGCCCACCAGTTGCTGGAGGGCTCTCCCTTCACCAGCTGGTGGGGTAATTGAACAAGACGAAGGTAGAACAAATAAAACACCCTCACTGACACCCCCCGCACGCACGATCCGCTTCTCCCACATCTTTTCCGTCTGCCATTTAAGAAACTCCCGCAGCGGGGCCAGATCCTGACGGGCATCCTACATCTCCAGCGCAACGAAGTATTCTTTACCAATAAAACTGGGTAGGGACCCATAAAAAGCCTTCCCGTGCTGTCCGTTCCATTACGTCCTATCGGCATCTGGGTCACGGTCTGGGTCTTGCCCTGATTCAGATTTTGACCCTGACCGATTATAACTAAAAAAGTAATGAAAAATCCCTAATTTCTTGCGAAATTAGGGATTTTGTGGTGGAGACTACAGAACTCGAAGCTGTGACCTCTTGCGTGTGAAGGATTTAGCCACAAATGCCTCCAACCAGTTGCGCCCCAGCTGATTTCGAACGTTGCATATTTTATTTTTGCAACATATTTCGCAACAGATTAAAGGGCTATTGCGAATTCCTTGTTTCCTGGTATATGAACGTCTTGCGATACAGGTTTCAGGACACTTAGTTTTTACCCATATACGACGAACAAGGAGATTATATGACTTCTATTATTTCGATTATGAATTCAAAGGGTGGTGTAGGCAAAACAACAACCACTCTCAATCTGGGCGCGGCACTTGCCTCCAAAGGAAAGCGAGTCCTCCTGATTGACAACGATCCTCAGGGCAACCTCACCGCTGCCCTTGGGTACACTCCGGCGGAGCAGAGCCGGACGTTTGCTAACCTCCTGCTGGCAGCTATTGACTACCCGGAGGATTTAGAGCTTCATCTGCAACGCGGCGTGCTCCATGCGGACAACGGTTTGGATCTGCTCCCAGCCAATCGCAGATTGGCGGACGCAGCTGCCCGGCTCCAGGTGATGCAGCTTTCCCAATACAACGCCGTGGGAGATATGGAGCGTGCCAGCGAAAAAGTTATGGCCTCGCTACTGGGGCCGCTCCTGCAACACTATGATTATATCACAATTGACTGCGGATTGAAACATGAACTTTTGACTGTCAACGCATTGTCGGCGTCGGACTACTGTATCATTCCGGTGCAGGCCCATTTTTTGGCCAGTGAAGGTATTCCAGATGTGCTGGAATTGGTAAAGTCAGTTCAGGTCAAGTTTAACCCCAAGCTGAGAATTGCCGGCATCCTGCTGACCATGTACCAGTCCCGGCCCCAGCTGTGCCAAAGCGTCAAGGCCAGCGTAGGCGAGATCTACGGCGAGTCCTTCCGTGTTTTCCAGCGGCCCATCGAATACTCCATCAAAGTAGCGGAGTGTCCGGCGGCAGGACAGAGCATTTTTGAGTATGCTCCCAAAAACGCCGCCGCCGAATCTTACCGCAGTCTGGCGGAGGAGGTGCTGGCCCTTGGCTAAAAAGGCAATGGATGACCTGCTGAAACGCAGAATGTCCGCCACCCAGCAGGCATCCGAATTGCAAGCCAGCGATGAAGCTTACGAAAAACTGTTCCGTGAGGCACCGCCTACGGCCAACGCCCGAATCTGCGAGATCCCGTTGGACAAGCTGACCCCTTTCTTCACTGCTGACATTGGTTTCAGACCCTATACCCGGTCACAACTGGAGGCCTTTGCCGAGCAGCTCAAAGAAGAGGGGCTGATGGTGCGGATTATCGTTCGACCCATAGCAGACTGCGGTAGATATGAAATCTTGGCAGGACATAACCGCACCAACGCGGCCCGCCTGGCTGGCTGGGTGGAGATCCCTGCTGAAATCGTGGAGGCCGATGATGCCCGGGCAATCGTCATTGCTACGTCAACCAACCTAATCCAGCGTCAAAACCTGTCCGTTATTGAGCGGGGTAAGGCATACAGAGCGTTGTTAGAGGCTAAAAACCGAAATGGTCAGAAGAATGCGGCCAGAGAAACCTTTGGCGATTCTCGCCAAAGGTATAATGCCCGCACACTGGTTGCGGAGTTCTTCGGTGTCACTGAGTATGAAATCCGCAAGGCCATCAAACTGACCCAGCTTATCCCGGAATTGGCGGATATCCTGGAAAACAGGCCGAAACAACTGAACCTGGCCTGTGCGGAGCTGATTGCGGACTATGACGCCGAATCTCAGCGTGCGTTCATTGAAATGTGCACGATTGAGGGGAACCCGATCAACAAAGCCACTGTGCGGCACATCGTCAGCAGGTGTCCGCCTCCGACGGCAACAAAACAGGCCATGTTCAACGCATGGCACGAGTCACAGGCAGCAGCAGACGCGAAACGGGCGGCGCCACCGAAAAAGATATCTTTTGACCGTAAACGGTTTGCGCCCTACCTGGACAAACTGGGCAGCGAGCAAAAATTGGAGGACCTGTTTCTGGAGTTTTTGCGGGAGCGAGCAGGAGCCTGAAATAGAGACAGGGACAATCTATCCGGTTGTCCCTGTCTGTTTGACGCTACTCTTGATTCAAAATGTCCATAACTTTTTTCAAGGGTAACTGATAGCATTCTGCAATTACTGCCGGCTCAAGAAAGTCTTTTATCGCGATTATGGCTTCTTTGACACTTTTTTCATAACCTTCCGCAAAGCTCTCTGCATAACCTTCCGCAAAGCTCTCTGCATAACCTTCCGCAAAGCCGTCAAGGTAACCGAGCCTGTATTCGTCCCGAAGCTTTTGCTCAATCGTCATATGTGACCCCCTGTGGTTATTTACTGGCTAAAATGTCCAACACCCGGTCCAGAGGCACTTTGAATTGCTCGGCAATAATTGTAGGGTCAAGGATTCCTCTTAACGAAATAATGTTCGCTCTCATCGTTTCTTCTCGGCCTTCTTCTTTGCCATCCAAATAGCCGATCCTGCGCTCATCCAGCATTTTTTGTGCGATGGTCATATACGACACCTCCAATTCCTTGTCGCTGCGCACCTCTTGCATCCGCTCCCTGGTTTTCTGGACCAGGAGCGTTTCATACGGCTTCTCAATATCGTTTGTCCGGATTAAGTCCAGGAATTCCAGGATAGACTTGCTGGCGTTTGCCTCCTGATAGTGGCTGTTCAGGAAAAATACATGGGATCCGTCCTCATAGGGCACATCCGTCCCCTTCAGCAGGGAAATCCGCTCTCCCACAGCTTTCCCAATATGGAAATAGTCAAAATCGCAGACAAAGATGATATAGCTTTCGGACAGGGCCGCGTAGTCCGCGCCTTTGGGCAGCTCGCTCCGGTCAATGCCGCTCTGGTAGAATCTGACCCGCTTGGGGAGGTCGTGGCGGCGGTCCGCCTGAATCTCCACGTTGAATACCGTACCCTTCTCGTCCTTCAGATATACGTCCAGACGAATGCCGTGGTACTCGTAGCTGTCGGTGAGATCCTTCTGCCGGTCCATGAACTCAATGCGCTGGATCTTCACCCCCAGCAGCTCTTCCAGGAACAGCCTGCATATCTCCTCTGAGCGCATGACCTGGCTGAACATGAAATCGTTGTGAAGCGGCAGTTCACTGAGCGGCGTAATAGTGTATTTCTCGGCCATGGGGACATCGCTCCAGTCCTCTATTTTCTATTGTCAGTATAGCACAGCAAAGCGGTTCGGTCAATTTATGAGCCGGCGACTTTCCAATAATTTTTCATTTGAAGCTTGGCGCCACAAATGCGGCGTCAGGCTTTTCTTATGCCCGAAAAGAGGTGAAACAACATGAAAAGCAATCGACCCACCCACAGCCCCTTTGACAGCGCCGCCATCGACCGCCTGCGCCGGATGGGGCTGGCAGCGGCGGACGGCTCTGTGGAGCGGGACGCCATGGCAGTGTTCTGCAATATTTTCGCCGGGCAGTTCTACGACGACCTGTGCGACTACCACCAGGACGATTCCAACGCCGTCAAGGCCGCCATCACCCCACTGGTGGACAGCGCGGACACCGGCGATCCCCACGGAAAATTCCTGATGATCTGCCTGCAATATGACGGCATCTACCGCACCCTGCCCGACCCCGTTTGGTGGCTCAGCGGAAGTCCAGCGTTTGCCGAGACTTTCGCGGACGGCTTTCTTGCCCACTTGAAACGGCTGAATGAAACAACAGGAGGTTGAACTTGATGGCACAGGACAACACGATTTACATTGTCCCGGCCTCGCTGCAAGAGGCCAACGACTATTTGGCGGAGCACATCCGACAGTACCGGCCCATGCACGGCTGCAAATTCTCCGTGGGATGCGCCCTGGACGGGGAGCTGGTGGGCGCGGCCATCGTGGGGCGCGGCCGGGACGACAGCCAGGCCCTGCAAATTGACCGCATCTATACCACCGGGGGCCGAGCCACCTACGGAATGCTCTACGGCGCGGCGGCCCGGGCGGCTCAGGCCCTGGGCTACTGGCGGATCA
Organism: uncultured Oscillospiraceae bacterium; assembly: GCA_910585265.1. Lineage (GTDB taxonomy): Bacteria > Bacillota > Clostridia > Oscillospirales > Oscillospiraceae > Enterenecus. The sequence goes on from CAJUCA010000023.1 coordinate 26,065, forward strand.
TTGCCTTTCTGCGGTCAGGCAGGCCGGATTCCGCCCTGCGTGCGGCGGGATGGACACGTGCCGACCCTGCGGATACCGGCAGGAAGCAGGCATCAAAAAACCTGCGCTATGAACGGCTGCTGATGACGCGCCGCCGGTGGAGGAGGTGAGATCATGAAGGGTATCAAAATTTACGCGCCCCCGGAGCGGGCCGCGCCCGTGGCCCGGTTTATCGACGGGCTGGATGCCAGACTGCGGGACAAGCTGATCCGTCAACTCATTGAGCTGCCCTGTACGCCCCGGTCCGCTCTGCGGGAGCCCCACTACAAGCACTTCACCCTGGAACGCTACCGGGAGCTCTACGAGCTGCGCGAGCGGGGCAAGGTGTTGGTGCGTGTCATCTTCACCATCCAACCTAACGGGGAGGTCATCCTGCTCCACGCCTTCATTAAACGGCAAAGCCGGGACACTATGCAGGCCCTGGAGCAATCGCTGAACATCCTGGCCCGAATCCGGGAGCGGCCGGAACTGACAGCAGAGTACATCGTGAAGGAGGAAACGCCGTGAACCTACATATGCCCATTCGCGGGCCCCCTGTGGGGTGTGCCCGGATATCCCAGCACCCAATTTTTTGAAAGGAGCTTTTGAACCCGATGAAAAAGATTTGCCTTTGCCTGCTGCTGACGGCGGCGCTGACCATGAGCGCCAGCGCCCTGGAGGTGCCCACCAATACGGTGGTGCAGAATCTCAACGGCAGCCAGCAGGTGGTCAAGACCTATACCGTTTCCCCCGAGGTGGACGCCCAGACGCTGATCGAGGAGCCTTTTCAGCTGGACGGTTTTCTCTATACCTACGCGGACATCGTGAAGGAGGAAAACCGGGTGTCTGAGCGTCAGACCTACACTGAGACGGTGACGGTGGAGACGGCCAAGAAGAATCTGGATGTGATCCTGAAGGAGCTGGCCCCCACCATGGAGTATAACGATGGCACCTGGGCGGGCACTCTGGCCCTGGATCACACCAGCATCAATACCCAGGCGGCGGGCTACACCACCGGCAGCAGCACGGTGACGGCTACCAAGACCATCGGCCCGCTGGACCGCAATGATATGTCCTACGTCCCGGCCACCACGGTGAAAAATGGGGTAACGCTGAACCTGTCCAGCGTGGACTGGCAGGTCATCGGCACCGACCTCACGGGGGATATGCTGGCCCCCTGCTCCTATCAGGCGGTGGCCACCTACACAGGAAAAAGCTATTACAGCGCCGCCACCGGGTATGTCACCACCGCCAACTATGTGGGTGAGGTTACCCACGAGGGAGTGGAGAGCGTTACCTATCGGGTAACTTACCTGGGCGAGGAGCACCAGCCGGAGTCCAGCCCCGCCCCTACAGAGGAACAGCCCAACCTGTTCCAGCGGGTGGTGTCCTCCCCTAACTTTTTGCGCAACGTTTTGGGTGGTGCGGGGGCAATTACGGCAGTGGTGCTGACGGTACTGCTGATCCTGTCCCGCCGGGAGGTCAAGTCGCTGCGGACAGGAGACGTCGGAACGGACGATGAAGAGGAGGAAAACGGAACATGAAAAAGATGAGAACCCTGCTGGGGCTGGCCTTGGCGGTGGGGGCGGCGCTGTCTCTGACGGCACCGGCCTTTGCCTCGGACTACAGCTTTGCGACCACCGCGCCCCAGGACTACTACGGCAGCACCAGCTACGAGGATGTGTATGGATGCCAGTACAACTACGGCGGCAGGAATGCGGCGGACTACGATGTGCCCGAATTGGAGTACGGCCGCATGAGCACCACCCAGACGGGCATCATGGAGCAAACCATCCTGCCCGGTCTCCAAGGGACTGTGGTGCGCGACTCCGGCAGCTATGGGATCGGTGGTGAAGGCAGCGGCCCTCTTACCGAGCTGGTCATCGACGGCACCGGCGGCTCCGGCCCGGCTGTCACGCCCACCATACCCACCGTCCAACAGCCCATTTACACCAGCGTGTCCGGCATGGCCCGGGCGGATGGCAGCATCGGCACCCTGTCCATCCCCAAGCTGGGCATCAGCGTGAAGGTGTGGGAGGGTGAGACCAACGCCAGCATGGCCAAGGGTGTGGGCCACTACAGCTCCACCTCTGGCTGGCAGGGAAACATCGGAATGTGTGGCCACAATCGAGGGGCCAGGTACAATATCGGCACCATCAAAAATCTCAAGCCGGGCGATATCATCACCTACACCACCATCTACGGTACCCGAACCTATGAGGTCACCATGGTGAAGACCATCTCCAACACCGATTGGAGCTATCTCCAGGGCACCGCCGACAACCGTATCACCATCACCACCTGCCTGGAAAACCAGCCCACAAAAAGAATTTGTGTCCAGGCCGTGGAGAAAAGTGCCTGAAACAGCCCTAAACACAGAAATTTTGGAAGGTGGTGACGCTGAATCATTTTATCGGCGCAGGGAATTTAAATAATCCTTTGACAAAACCACAATATGGGATTATGCTCGAATCAGAAAGAATTGGCAAAGGAGCGTGAACCCATGAAGAAAAGGATATGGTGCGCACTGTTATGCGCTGTGCTGGCCCTGTCCCTGGCTGTCCCATCATTCGCGGCCTACCGCGATGTGCCCGCTGGCCACTGGGCGGCGGGGGATATCCAGTATGTGACGGAGCGGGGCCTGTTCAAGGGCACCGGCGGCGACACCTTTGGCCCATCCACCGAGATGAGCCGGGCCATGCTGGCCACGGTGCTGTACCGCTATGCAGGAAGCCCCGCCGTGTGGGAAACTGTCCTCTACAGTGACGTAGCGGTCGAAACCTGGTATGCACCTGGCGTAGCGTGGGCCTATCAGAACAGGATCTTTCCCAGTGCCAACTTGGAGCGGAGCCTGCTGTATCCCAGCGAAAACGTCCGGCGGGCGGAGTTCTGCGTCATGCTGTACCGCTTTGCCCAATCGCTGGGCAAAGCCGATGCCGACCCATCTGCTGTGAATCGCGCTCCATTTACCGATATGGAGTGGAACCGGTTCTCCATGGCGGGTTTCGGGTCGCTGTACAACGAGGCTGCGGAAGCTATGCTGGGCTGGGCCTGGCCCATGGGGATCATGGAGGGTACGTCTGCAACCACGATCAACCCACTGGGTACCATTACCCGGGCGGAGGTGGCGGCCATGCTGGCCCGCTTTGACCGCAATGTGCTGGGCGGGACGGAACCCACGGTGCAGCCATCCCCTGACCCAACACCTGATCCGAGCCCTGATCCCACTGACAACGGATATACCACCGCCGATGGGAAGCCGCTGACGGAAGAGAATGTGCAGTCAGCCATCAAAGCCCTACGAGCTACTTACCCCCCCGGAATAGTTTATCCCACCCCATATTGTTCTAAAAGCTTATCTGGCCGCCCTTATACAAACTGTGACCACTGTGCAGGTTGGGCTATGCTTTGCTCTGATGCAGCATTTGGTAATCTTCCATGGCAGCACAAAATTGACCCACGATGGAGTGACATTCGAATTGGAGACCTCGTAGAGTACGATACGGCATCCAGCGGTCATGTTGTAATTGTAGTAGAAAAGGCAGAAGAATATATCATTGTTACCGAGAGCGGAACCAACAACAAAGTTCGATGGAGTGGCCAGTATTTCAAGTCTTGGCTGGAGGATCAGCCCGGATACGCCATCTGGACACGCTATCCCGAATAAGTAAATATCTTACACCGAAAGGCCGGACTGCGAAGGCAGTCTGGCCTTTGTCATGCGAGGAGGAAACGCATTGAAAAACACAATCATCAAACGCATATTGTCCCTGGTTTTGGCGCTGGTCTGCGTCCTGGGTATCCTGCCCCTGTCCGCTTTCGCAGCCACAGGGGTGTCCAGCGCTCCGGACAGCATCACCCAGAGATCCTCGGACTATATGTACATCGGCGGCCGTCCTGTGCGATACCGTGCCGCCAGTGAGACCATCAACAACAACGGGCTGCCCTACGTCTTTGACGAACAGGTGACTGTTCCCGGCCTGGACGCCCCCATCAGGGCATTGTGTGCCTACCAAAAAGGCACCCTTGGCTCCGGGGCAAATGGGCAGAAGTGGAACTTCAAAACCGAGGTGACAGATCCCTCGCTGAAGACCCTGCTCACCTATGTGTACGCCCACACCTACGGCAACTTTACTGACGCCGGCAATGCCCGCGGCCTTGAAACCTGGGGCAGCTACTGGTCCGACATATGGTTCATGGTAGCACAGGCAATGAGCTGGTACTACGAGTACGGCATCATCATTGATGTCACTTCCAATCGGGAGGGCTTCATCGAGCAGGCCGCCGAGGAATTTGTGGCAGCCATGAAGCTGTACCACCGCACCTACGGCCAGTCCTCCTGGATCAAAGACTGGGATGCCATCGACACCCACAGCATTATTGACAGCTCTGACGGTGGTAAAACCGGCTATTCCGCCTACGACTATATCAAAACCGGCGTGGATCTGGTGCTGGATCATAAAGAATACTACCATGAATACCACCTGTGGGAGTATGAGTGGGACAAGTCCCAGACCTGGATGCTACCCGGTCAGTCTGGTGTACCTATGCAGAGATTGCTTATCGCTGTGCCTGAGGAACGAGATAAAGACGATGACTCTATTCAGATGAAAGTCAGAAAACTGGAGTCGGGCACTAACAAACCCATGTCTGGGGTTACCTTCAAAGTGGAAAACGCTATTGATCCCTCGGCCTTTTCCGTTACACGCCAGACTGGTGCGGATGGAACCCTGACCCTGACTGAGGTGGACGGGCTCTCCGCCGGCCAGTACACCATCACGGAGGAGGCTGTGCCGGAGGGCTATGTGGCCCAGACTGTCTCGCAAACGGTCACTGTTCTGCCTAACAGTTCCGTGGCCAATACCTTCACCTTCTATAACGAGCCCAATAAAAAAGATGGGGACGGTTCCATCAGGAAGGTGGACTCGGACAACCCCACTGTGGGCATCCCCGGCGCGGTCATCCGCATCACCAGCGTTAAGCTGGATGACGGCGGCAGCTTCTTCGGCGAGTACATCACCGGGGACGGCGGATACATCCCCCAGTCTGAACTGGACTTCTCTAAGCTCCCCACGGGCAGTTTCCTGGCCGAGGAGATCACCCCGCCGGAGGGTTTTATCCTCAGTTCGGATGTTTCCAAGGTGAAGCAGCCCTTCGTCTGGGACGGAGAGCACGATGTGCGCATGGTCTTCGAGAACAGCGCAAAAGTGCGCGTCCAGCTGAAAAAGGTGGATGAAAGCGGCAGCCCCCTGGCTGGCGCCGTTTTTGTAATCCTGCGGGACGGGCAGATCATCGGCACTGAGGAAACCCAAGCGGACGGAACCATCACCGTGTCCCATGTCAGCGAGGGCTATTGGGAATTTCGTGAAGTTCACGCACCGGAGGGCTTCGACTGTGACCGTTCCCCCGTTGGTGTCTACGTCAACGCCGAGGATTTGCAGGGTGAGCAGACCATCGTGGTGACCAAAGTCAACCATCACAAGCGATCCCTCACCATCACCAAGCGGGATGCGGAGAGCGGCGACCCCATCCCCAACACCTCTTTCCACATACGGGGCATCAACCTGGGCTATGAGAACGATGTGGTGACGGGTGCGGATGGCAAAGCGGTGCTGGAGGCCATGCCCAGTGGCTGCTTTGAAATTGAGGAAACCTCAGTTCCTTCCCCCTGGATCCTGGACACCAACAACCGCAAGACCGTCTGGATCGATGCCTCCAAGGATCAGGACGTGACAGCGGATTTTGTCAACAGCACCCGCCCCGGCATCCGGCTGTTGAAACTGGACGGGCAGACCGGGAAGCCCATCGCCGGGGCCACCTTCCTGATCGAGGAGGTCAACGGCGGCTTCTCGGATCGCCGCCAGACTGACCAGGACGGCCTGATCGTGCTGGAGGGCAAGGACGGCGTCCGGCCTGGCGCTTATAAAATTTCTGAGGTGGCGGCGGCCCCGAATTACGTGCTGGATGATACCGTCCACGTGGTTCAGCTGGAGGAGAACCGCACGACCACCATTGAGCTCACCAACCTGATCAAGCCAACCCTCAAAATTTTGAAGGTGGATTCCATTACGAAGAACCCTGTGGCAAACGCCAAGTTCCAGATCTGGCGGGCCAGCGGGGACACCAAGACCGGCGAGTACAACGATCTGGGCACCTTCTATTCCAATGAGGCGGGGGAGATCGTGCTCGAGCACACCGAGCCCGGCTGGTTCAAAATTTCCGAACTGGAGGCCCCCTCGGGATACTCCATCAAACAGGCGGATTATGAGTTCTATCTGGGCGCAGGCGAAACCAAGACCGTCCAGGTGGAGAACATCCCCCTCTCGGCCCTCGTGGTCTATAAATATGACCGGGTCACTGGGGAGCCTGTTGAGGGCGCCATTTTTCAGATCAAGTACCTGTCCGGAACCTCCGGCACGGGCGGCACCGTCATCGGCACCTACCGCACCCTGAAAAATGGTTCCTTCACCGTCACCGGCCTCCAGGCTGGCGCCTATGTCGTGGAGGTGCGCCCGTAAGAGCGGCTCATTTGCCGCTCGTGGGCGATAGAAATGCCGCTGTGAGCAAGCGGCGAGTAAAAGCATATCGCGGTTCTGTACCGCAACTCGTTGTCCCCCGACTTATCCGAAACGGGAAACCTGACGGGGAGTGTAGCATGTCGGAGTATGCGGGGCGTTTGAGCTTTCCGAGCGTCAGCGCAGAGGGACAAAAATCTGTATATAAGGATGAAAACTGCATTGACTGAATGCCAGCCGGAGGTCGGGCCTAACGTAGTTCCCCGCGTATGAAAGCTAAACCCGCGGGTGCCTTGGCAATGATGGCTCTTCGACACATCATTGCGATATGCTCAAGGCAGACCAGCCACGGGACAGTGGTAAAACGGCGAACGGCGCATCCGAGAATACAGAACGCTCATTTCTATCGTGCTAAACGGGGATTGCCTAAAGCGGAATGCCGCCCATTCGCGGCTATGAGCACCATGAGAAACGCGGCTCTGAATATCCGCCATGGTAACAGAGCTCCCGTAGTAGTCAGAGGACGGGAAAGCCGTCCACAGGGCGAAGGGGAGCAGTTTGTCTGTCAGCACAAAAAGAAGAAAGGTGTGTGAGACATCATGAGAAATCCGATTGCTGTGCTGAAAAGTCTGGAAGAAAAAGCAATCCAAAAGGGATATGTGTTTGAGCGGCTTTACCGCAATCTCTACAATCCCGAATTCTATCTGCTGGCCTACCAGAATATTGCCAAATCCCAGGGCAGTATGACGGAGGGCACAGATGGAATGACCCTCGATGACATGACGATGGGGCGCATTGACCGCATCATCGCCAGTCTCAAAGACCATTCGTACCAGCCCAACCCGGCAAGGCGTGAGTACATTCCCAAGAAAAGCAACCCAAGCAAAACACGCCCGCTGGGTATTCCATCCACAGATGATAAGCTGGTGCAGGAAGTTGTCCGTATGCTTCTGGAAGCGATTTACGAACCCACATTCTCGACCTATTCCCATGGCTTCCGCCCCAAGCGCTCCTGCCATACCGCGCTGTCCGAAATCAAAACCACCTTCTCGGGTGTCCAATGGGTGATTGAAGGTGACATCAAGGCTTGCTTCGACAGCTTTGACCGCCATGTTCTCATTGGTATTCTGCGCCGACGCATCAAAGACGAGCACTTTATTACTCTTATGTGGAAGATGCTGAAGGCTGGGTACATGGAACAGTGGACGTATCACCGCACCTATTCCGGCACCCCGCAGGGTTCGGGCGTCAGCCCCATTCTCGCCAATATCTACCTGAGCGAATTAGACCGCTACCTGGAAAAATACCAGGAGCAGTTCAGGGTGGGAACACAGAAACGGAAGGCGAGCAAAAAGTACGGGTACGCGCGCCGGCAATATGTGGTGCAAAAGGCGCTGTTGGGCCAGTCCCACACAAAGGATGCAGTCCGGGCCTTCAAACAGGCCCAGAAAAACCTGCTCGGTACCCTATACTATCCCCAGGCTGACCGGGATTACAAAAGCCTGCATTTTAACCGCTACGCGGACGATTTTGTGGTGGGCATCATTGGCTCCCGCAAGGACGCGGAGCGGGTCAAGGCGGATATCCGGGACTTTTTGGCAAACACCCTAAAGCTCACCTTGTCCGAAGAAAAGACCAAAATCACCCATTCCAGCGAGCTGATTGATTATCTGGGCTACCAGTTTACAGTACGCAGGAGCAGGGACGCAAAACGGGATGAGAGCGGGGTGCTCCGCAGGATGTGGTACGGGAAAGTGGCACTGTATGTGCCCCACGACAAATGGGTTCAGAAGCTGAAAGAATATCAGGCATTCAAAATTGTTGCGGGCAACGATGGCAAGGAGCGGTGGAAACCGCTTCATCGGGGGAATCTCATGCACAAAGACGCAATCGCAATCATCAGCCAGTTCAACGCGGAAATCCGGGGTCTGTACAATTTCTACTGTATGGCAGAAAACGTATCGGTGCTCAATAATTTCGCGTTCATCATGAAGGGAAGCTTCCTCAAAACGCTGGCCGCTAAGGGCAACACCACCTGCAATAAAATTCGCAAGAAATATGAGCAGGATGGGGTAATTTCTATTCCCTATGTGACCAAAAACGGCCCTAAGCGTTGCGAGTTTTATCATGATGGCTTCACCAAAAAATCTACCCTGCCTTCCTTATCCGCTGACACTCTCCCGCAGTACGTGAAATACGCCAAGCCGAACAGCCTGGCAAGACGGCTGAAAGCTGGCGTCTGCGAGCTGTGCGGAGCAGAAACCAAGGAAATCCATATGCACCACGTACGGCGGTTGAAGGATTTGAAGGGCAAAGATGAAATGGAGCTGAAAATGATGCAAATGCGGCGCAAATCCATTGCATTGTGTCCAGAGTGCTACGCAAAGACCAAATATGCTGAATAATTCCAGACTTATAGACAAATGGAGAGCCGGATACATCGAGAGGTGTACGTCCGGTTCGGGAGGGGGTATCGCCGAGACCGCTTGCGAAAGCAAGTATGGCGCGGCGGTGCCTACCTTATGAACTGGCCAGTGACAGCGGCCACATCGTGGACGCCGCACCTCAGACCGCCTATATCTCCGGCAAGCAGCAGGACGTGGTGCAGCTCTATTTCGGCAACAGCCCCAAGTCCTCCCTCCTGATCTCGAAGGTGGACGCGAACGATGGGAGCCCGCTCAGTGACGTAGAGTTTTTGGTCACCACCTCGGACGGCACCCTGCTGGGCAACGCCAACGGCAAGTATGTGACGGACAGCACGGGCACCATCCTGATCGAGAACCTCGACCCCAATCTGACGCTGGTGGTAAAGGAAACCCGCGCTAAGACAGGCTACATTTTGGATGATGTGCCCCAGACCATCAAAACGAAGCCTGGGGAGACGGTCAAGCTGGAATTCAGAAACAAAAAGCAGGGGAACCTCGTGATCCACAAACTGTCCAGCGCCGACAAGTCCCCCATTGAGGGCGCCCAGTTTAAATTGACCTATGCGGACGGGAAAGTGGTGGACGCCGCCAGCGGGCAGCTCTCCTCCAACGGCCTGTATTGGTCTAATGCGGAGGGACAGATCATCATCTCCGGGATCACTGGCACTGTCATCTGCACGGAGGTGGCCAGTGCGCCTGGCTACGCCATCGACCCCAACACACGCACCCAGACCATCGTGGTCAACCCCGGCGACGATACGCAGCACCTGTATTTTTACAACGACCCCCTGTGCAATTTGACCATCTCAAAGGTGGATTCGGTCACTGGGAAGCCGATCCCCAACACCACCTTCACCGTGAAGTACGCCAATGGAGAACTGATCGGACGCTATACCACCGGGAAGGATGGGACGGTCACAGTCAGCGGCCTCCTGCCCGGTTCCACCGTGGTGGTGACTGAATATAAGGTGCCCGACACCCATGTGCTCAACACCACACCGCAGACCATCACGCTGAAAAGCGGCTCCAATACCGTGACCAGTGGTGTGGTCAGCGGCGGCAACACCGGGGGCACTGGCGGCGGCAACGACCTGGATTTTGAGAACGATCCCAAGATGACCCTCACCATCCGCAAGTACATCAAAGGAACCAACCGTGAGCCGTTGGCCGGGGTGTGCTTCAAGGTGACCGAGGGCTCCGGCACCCCTGTCGGCCCCGGCGACGGCACCTACTACACCAATTCCGCAGGTGAGATCGTGATCGAGGGCCTGGAGCCCGGTATCACCGTGACCGCGCGTGAAATTTCCACAGTTGAGGGCTTCGTGCTGGATGGCGAGCCCAAAACGGTAAAAATCCAGGCAGGGAAACAGGCTCCTGAGCTGATTTTCTGGAACGAGAGAGCCGGCGGCATCGTCATCAAAAAACTGGATTCCGTGACGAAAAAGCCGCTGAGCGGGGTGCAGTTCCAGTTGACCTACGCCGACGGCTCCTACGTGGACGCAGACAACGGCCACCTGTCCAGCAAGGGGCTGTATACCACCGATCAGAACGGCGAGATCCGCCTGACCGGCATCGTAGGCACCATCGTCATTTCCGAAACTAAGCCGTTGGACGGCTATGTGGTCGATCCGGCCACGCAAAATCAGACGGTGCAGGTGAACGCTTCCGACACCCAGTATATCACGGTTTATAACACGCCCATCGGCGGCGCCGAGATCATCAAGGTGGACGCGGCGGACAAGACCAAGCGGTTGGGCGGCGTCACCTTTGAAATCAGGAAGATGGACGGCGGGCTGGTGCAGACCGTCACCACCGGAAGCGACGGCCGGATCCACATCAAGCTGGATGCCGGGGACTACTATGCCTTGGAAACCGAGGCCAAGGAAGGGTACAAGCTGGATGCTACGCCCCACTATTTCACGGTGGAGGACGGCAAAACCGCCAGCGTGACCATTACCAACGAGGCCTTCTCGGGCATCATCCTCCACAAGATCGATTCTGTCACCAAAGAGGGGATTTATGGGGTAAAGTTCCTGGTTTACGATGCTGGCAAGAACCCCATTGGCGAGTACACCACTGACGACCAGGGGTACATCTACATCGACGACCTCACGGTGCAGGGCAAGGGCCGGCTGTATATCCGCGAGCTTGAGGCCGCCCCTGGCTACGAGCTGGACAAGGAGTACAAGACCGTTTATGTGCAGCCCGGAAAATGTATCGAAATCGAATGGGAGAACACCCCCATCACTGGCCAGTTCCAGATCCGCAAGTATGCCGCCGAGTACAACGAGGTCACCGGAACCCCGGCGGGTGCTCCCCTGAAGGGCGCGGTGTACGAAATCAGCGAGGCCCGGTCGGGGAAAGTGGTGGACTACATCACCACCGACGCACGGGGTGTTGCCGCGAGCAAGCCGTTGCCTTTGGGCCGCTATCTCATCAAAGAGGTGACCGCCCCGGCCTATTGGCAGCTCAGCGGCACCACCTTCGATGAGACGCTGGAGTATTCCGGCCAGATCATCAAGCTGTCCGACTACGACAAGCCCTCCAACCTGGGGGTGACCATCACCAAGCGGGGCAATGCCCAGGTGCTGGCGGGCAGCCAGATGCGGTACGACATCACGGTGGCCAACACCAGCAATGTGGCGCTTTCGGAATTTTACTGGCATGATCGGATTCCCACCGACGCTGTGCGCGGCACGGTGCTGACCACCGGCACCTACAGCGCCCGGCTTAACTACCGGGTGTTGTACAAGACCAACTACCGCTCCGGCTACCAGGTGCTGGCGTCCAACCTGCTCACCAGCAGCAACTATTCGTTCTCCTTGAACGCCATTCCCATGCAGGCGGGGGAGTACGTCACCGATGTCTACTTCGACTTCGGCAAGGTGCCTGTGGGCTTCCAGTCCACCACCAGCCCCACCCTGACGGTTCAGGTGCTGGGTACGGTGGCCAACGGCTATCAGATCGTCAACCGGGCCGATGTAGGCGGCAAATACCAGGGTACCTGGCAGACCGCCCAGGCTACCTGGCTCACCATCGTGCGCAGACTGGGCCCCGTGCCCACCCTGCCCCAGACGGGCTACTAAAACAACAGCGGGGCGGCTCTTTTTGAGGGCCGTCCCGCCTGCTTAATGCCTGATGAATTGTGTATCTGTGGAAGGAATGCCATCTTCATCCGTAATATACCGCTCCACCCGCATATGCAGATCATATTTTTCCCGGAGCTGGGCGATCATCGCCATCATCGGGGACGCATGGTGCGCGTCAATGGCTGCCTGGTCTCTCCAAGCGTCGATCAGCAAAACCGTTTCGGGATCGTCCATGGGGAAGAAATAGCGGTACTGTTCATTCCCGCTTTCCTGACGGATCAAATCAGCCGTCCCGCTGGCTTCCATTTCCTCCGCAAATCTGCGGGCGTTCCCATTTTTCCCTGTGTAGTACAGGTTTACCACAATGCTCATGTGGGCACTCCTCCATTTGCTCTCCGCTGCGGCGGGGACGCTGTGCGGTTACTCACGATTTATATGGGGTTCCAAAGAGGACGCCTCACTTCCAGATCTTGACCGCTTTCCCGTCCTCGGCCATACATTGCTCCCGCAGCTTCTCCAGCTCGGCGGTGTGATCGTCCCCGGGATTTTCGTAGTCCAGGGTCTTGAGTACCGACCATTCAAAGCCCTCCTCGCCGTACTGCTCCCACAGTGCTGCCAGCCGTTTATTGGGATGGCTGCCCATGGAGAGCTTGGCCCGGTTGCTGTTGAAGTCGGCTTTGGTATCCTTTGACGCCCCTAAAAACGCTTCGCCGGTGGCCTTGCACCGGATCAAGATGACTCCCATCTCCGGGCGACGGAGCTTCCATTGCTCAACCATCGCTTTTCGCTGCGACTTATCCATTTTCTGCGCCTCCTTCCATCTTCGGCCGTTGGATGATGAAATTAAACAGCTTTGTCCTGAAGGCATCGTCCCCATTCAAAGAGGCAAATATGCGGTTCACTTGCTCCCTCGGCGCTTCGTCCGGCTTGGCAGGCAGGTGTATCGGCATGAGGAAACTGCTTGTCATTCCACCCTCCTGCCGTACCCAGACATTCCCGGCCAAGTCGCTTTTGTTGGCGGGGTTTTCGCCATACTCCACCACAATATCCACGATCATGCTGCTGTCGATTTGCAGGGCCGTGGCGGGGAGGCGAAAGGAAAAAGAGCTGAACATGGAGAGTTCGGCGTCCTCTATGTTGGGGATGCGGGGCTTCTCCGAGTGCTCGCTCCGGCTCAACTCCGCCATGCGCTCAGAAAATTCTTTCTGCTCCGTCTCATTGGCTGGCCGGACTTCGTACTTCCCGCAGTCGGGGCACTGCTCTGTTTCCTCGCTCCGGCTGAAGATAAAGCCACAGTTGTCACAAGTAAATATCATTTTCAATCACCGCTCCCCATTATAGCAGGAGCGGTCTGCATTTACAATAGGAGGCGATTCCTGTAGAACCCACATACCCTGCCCTGAACCGCGCCGCGTTTCTGATTGAGCGCGCCTGTGTACCCAGATACTACCCGTCCTACTGCGCCGAGGCCGCCCAGCTGCTGGCCCTGCTGGAAGCGGCCCGTCAGAAAAATGTCCCGCAGGAACACAGCGGAGACTGCGCAGACAGGCGCTAAGTCCTTTTCGGCTTCGGTGCTACGCTGTCATAGCTCAACTCCAATAGTGGATATATATCCTCATCGGGGACAGTATTGTCCAAGATGACTGAGATCCATGAACTCTTGCTCATGTGGTACGCAGGAAAAAAGCCATCCTGGGCAAGCAGGGAGCCCACCATCAGCGGGCCGCATTTCACGTCCATCACGTCAACGAGATCATCCCCCTGAAGCTCCAGCCTGTTCCGGGGGATGTCCATGACAGCGGCAAACCATTTCCGGCTGGCGGGCTGCCGAAAAACGGCGTAGTTCGGATACTTTGCCCAGAGATATTCCGGCTCTGTATTATATCTGTCCTGCGCATACCGCATGATCCGCTCCCGCTGGGAAAGCTGTGCCATACAAACACCCCGCTTCATTTAATTGTCCCATTATACCAAACTACCCGCCGCCCTTCAAGGGACGGTATTAAAGGAGGATCTCATGCAAACCAAAGAGAATTTCTGGGGGCGTCTGTGCCCCAAGCTCCCCCGCATTTACGTCCATACTATGGCAGCTGTGCTGCTGTGCGTCGCCCTCGCCCTTCCCGCCATGGCCGCCGCCAACACAAGCGGTAATGATATGTGGACGGTGGCCCAGAACATCATCGTGGACGTGTACAACCACATCGCCGGGATCAGCACTGTGCTGGCAGGCCTCATGTCGGCCATCTCCGTCATCGGCGTAAAGCTGTCCGGCAACCAGCACAAGGCAGACCAGGCGTGGGACTGGCTCAAACGCATCTGGGTGGCCTGGGCCATCATCAACGGCATCGGGGCTTTCATCGCCTACATCACCCCGCAGTTCTCCGGCTTCAACACCCTGACGCCGTGACGCCATGCTGGAACTGATTTTTCGCGGCTTCCTGGAATGGATCTACGTCCTGCTGGTGGAAATCTGGGAGTTCATCGCCGGGGGGCTGCTGGACATCATGGGTCTGGACTTTGCCTACCTCCAGACCCACATCCCCATCATGGAAGATATGGCCCGGGTGCTGCTGGCGGCGGGCTGGGCCTTGCTCCTGGGGAATCTTGTATTCCAGGCCCTCAAAAGCATGGCGGCAGGCCTGGGCTTTGAGGGGGAAGACCCCAAGCTGCTGTTTGCCCGCACCTTCGTGTTCGCCTTCCTGCTGCTGGCCAGCCCCCAGATCTGCCGGATCGGGCTTGATCTCACCTCCAGCATCATGGATCTGCTGCGCATCCCGGACGCCACCGATGTGAAGCTGGTGGATGAGAGCGTATTCGGCGCTTTGGGCGCGGCCTGGATCATGGCCATCATTTGCAGCGTCATCGTCATGTTCAAGGTGCTGGGGCTGGTCATTGAGATCGCCGAACGGTATGTCATCCTGGCTATGCTCACCCTCACCGCGCCCCTGGCCTTTGCCATGGGCGGCAGCAAAAATACCGCGTCCATCTTCACCGGCTGGTGCCGGATGTTCGGCTCCATGTGCCTGCTGATGGTCACCAACCTGGTGTGCTTCAAAATGCTGTTTTCGGTGGTATCCACAGTGCCCTCCGGGCTGGACGTTCTGCCCTGGATGGTGCTGATCTTTGCCATTGTGAAGGTGGCGAAAAAGTCGGACGCCATCATCACCCGCATCGGCCTGAACCCGGCCATCACCGGCGGGCCCGGGCGAACCCTGCCCGGTATGCTGGCCTACACGGTGGTGCGCACGGCGGTGAGCGGTGTGGCGAAGGGCATTACAGGCGGCAGTTTTGGCGGTGGGAAAACTGTGGGCGCGTCCGCTTCCGGCACAAGAACCGGCAGGCCATCCGGCAGTACCCGGTTCAACGGCTCCCGCTTTTCCACCGGCGGCGGGGGGCGGTTCGGCGGCACCTGGGGCGGCGGACGCTCCAACGGCGGCCAGACTTCTGGGAGTGGAGCGCAGGATGGAGGACGGCCTGACGATTCCTTTGGCGGCGGGCGCTCCTTTGGAGGTGGTGGGCGGCACAGCGGGGCCGGGGACGGCTCCCAGAATTTCGGCGGAACACATGGCGGCGGCAGGTACACTTACCACAGCACCGGCCAGCAAAACTCCACCCAGCAGACAAACACCCGGCAGGAAAATTCGTCCCAGGCGTCCGCCCAGCAGAAACATACCAGCAGCGCTGCGGCAAACACTGCCCGGGGCGGCGGGCGGCCCCAGCAGACCCGGAAAAGCTCCGTGCCCCCTGGAACCCGGCATCCCCACAGCTATGTGCCGCCATCCGGCGCGACCAGCACGTCTGCGCCTGGTGCAGCGGGGACAGGCAGTTCCCAGCGGCCCGGTGCGTCCCATCCCGGCGCGGCAGGAATGGCGCCTAAAGCCACTGCGCCGAAGCAACCCAACAACCCTCAGCCCGGTACGGCAGGAACGGAAACGCACTCCCAGTCCACCCGATCCACCCATTCCGCAGGCGGCAGCACGGTGAACAGCACCAGCCAGACCTCCGCCCAGACTAATGTGACCGTGGGTGGGAAGCGATCCTCCTCCGCGCCGAAAGCGCCGGCCGGAGCTTCCCGCGCACCCCATCCCGGCGGGCCCACGGTTCCAAAAGCCGGTGGCAAGCCGGGTAAGACCCGCACCACCCGCCGGGAAGATTCGGGCGCTGTCCCGAAAACACCAGGCGCTCCAGGCGCTCCAGGCATATCCCAGCCCGGCTTCGCAGGAAAGCCGTCCCGCAGCACCCAGCGGCCCAGTGAACCCGCGCCCCGGCCCGGCAGAAATGCTGCCCCGGCTACAGCAACGTCCCCACCAGGAGGCACACCCTCCAGCCCGGCCCCGCAGGCACGCACTTCCAGTTCAAGCCGCACAACGGTGAATGGGGCATCTCCCAGTCCGGCCCGGCAGGAACCGCGCAAACCCTCCGCTCCTGCGTCATCCCCGATGAAAGGCGGCGCTCCCACGATTCGCCCCGGCGGGGCAGGAACCGCGCCCGCCGGCAAACAGGCGGCGGAACAGGCCCGAACGGCCAAAGCCCGGACGACTCGGGCGAAGCCTGTCCACCGTCCGCCCCCTCGCCCGAAAGGGGGAAACGGCCATGGATGAAAAAGAAAGCCGGGGCGGTAAAGCGGCCAGGGCGGCGGCGCATATCGCAGCCGCCTTGGCCACCACCGGGCCCAAAGGCGCGGCCCTGGCCGCCGCGGAGGAGGCCGCGCCTTTTCTCATAAAGCTGATTGCGGGGCTTCTGATCCTCCTGCTCCTCATCCCCATGCTGGTGTTCACCGCCCTGCCCAATATGTTCTTTGGCTACGAGGGCTCCGGCACCGAGGATATCACTCATATGACCCAGCAGGCCATGGCCCTGGGCGGCGTCTATATGAGCCTGGAGGATTTCGAGAATACCCAGGTGGACGCAATCATCACCAGTATCCTGGACGAATACGAGGACGACGGCATTGAAATAGACGAGGTGAAGATCGACAGCGTATTTGATGAAAACGACCTGGCCTGGCTCATCGCCATCAACTCGGCGGCCTACCAACAGGATTTAGACGCCATGAGCGCCCAGGATATCCGCACCTTCTGCACCTCCCGGCTCACCCACGAATACTCCCTGCTGGAGGGCGAGAAAAACGTGCTGAAGGTGACGGTGAAGCACCTGGGCCCGGACAAGCTCATGGAAAACCTGGGCTTTGACGAGGAGGGCCGCACCTGGGCCGGGGCCATCTACGAGGTGCTGTCCGAGAGCAACGCCATTGAGGAGTACGCACCCTATTTTGAGCAGTACCGTCCAAGCTACGGCGGCGACCCCTCCGGCCCGGGGGGAGAACATGGCCCCAGCTACTGCAACGACATCGACATATCCGGGTTTGTCAGCCCTGGCACGAAAAACAATAAGGACTTGGCGGCCTACGCCATCCAGGCATGGGAAAACAACTGGGGCTATGTCTGGGGCACCTACGGCAATGTGCTGACAGAATCCCTGCTCAGCTATAAAATCCAGCAATACCCGGATTGGGTGGGCCAGAATGCGGGCTTTATCCGCTCCCACTGGCTGAACCGCCGCTGTACGGACTGCGTGGGACTCATCAAGGGTTACGGCTGGCTGGACGCATCCACTGGGGCCATCCGCTATGGCACTAATGGGATGCCGGACTACGGGGCCAACACCATGTACCGGGCCGCCACCCAAGCTGGGGTGTCCGGCCAGGACTACGGGCCCATCAGCAATATGCCGGACATCGTGGGCCTGGCCGTCCACATGGACGGCCACATCGGCGTCTACATCGGCAACGGCTACGTCATTGAGGCGGCCAACACCTCATCCGGCGTTATCAAGACCAAACTGGTGGGCCGGGGCTGGACAGAGTGGTGCAAGATCCCCTACATCGATTATTTGGAGTGAAGTTTATGGAACATGAAACCAACCTGCGCGCTCTGCGGCACCGGCACGGCGTCTGTCTCACCGAGCTGGCCGACGCCTGCGGGCTGTCCAACCAGTACCTCAGCCGGGCGGAACTGGGGCTGATCCCTCCCACCCCCCGGCTGGAAAAGCAACTGATGTCGGCGGTAGAGACGGTCATTGCCCACCGGGCCAGCACATCGCAGGCCCTGGCGAAAGAGCTTCAGCCCTTGAAGGGCCGTCTGCTCCAGCCTGTGGAGGTGGCCCGGCATGAATAACGAGACCTACTACATCCCCGCCAACTTCACCGACGCGGGCCGGGTGATGGGGCTGTTCGAGCTGCGCAACCTGGTGGAGGCGGTGATTCTGGTTCTGCCAGTGTTGTATTTCTGCCTGGTGCTGCTGCCCCTGGAACTGACCGCCAAAATTACGGTGACGCTCATCATCGTAGTCCCCCTGGGCGGCTTCGGACTCATCGGCGTGCGGGATGACAGCCTCACCCGCTGGCTCGGTGCATGGCTGCGCTGGCGACGGTCGAGGAGACTTATGACATATCGTGGAGGAGGAAAAAACTAAAACATGGATTTGAAACAGTTACTGTTCGGCGGCGGGGCAAGCGCTCCCGCCGCCGAACCTTTCCGGGACAGTATCCAGGCATGGCTCCCCATCCAAAACATCGTGGGTGGTGTGGTCGTCACCAAGGACGGCCGATTCATCAAGATCCTGGAGGTGCTGCCGGTGAACATCTACCTGAAGTCCCCCAACGACCGGGAGAACATCATATCTTCCTACGCCGCGTGGTTGAAGATCGCGCCGGACGATTTGCAGATCGAGGCCCGCACCCTCCCCGCCGACACGGCGGACTACGTGGAGCGGATGAAGGAGTTTGCCGCCCATGAATCCAACCAGTCCTGCCGAGAGATGATCGAGGACAACATCAAAGAGATCGGCCAGGGGGTGGCCAGCGACGCCCTGCGGCACCGCTTTTTTCTCATTTTCCAATACGAGAGCCGGATGCACGCCAAGAGCCGCACCACCGCCGCTATCGTCCAGCGGCTCAACGAGGAGGCGGATACCGTCCGGCGGTATCTGGACGCCTGCGAGTTGGAGGTGCTGGAGCCCAGCTTTGCCGACGACTTCATTTTGAAGCTGCTGTACGAGATCATCAATAAGCGGACCAGCCGCCGGGTACAACTGCCCGAGGGCGTGTTCGACATGACCACCGCCGTCCACGGCGTGTTCGAGGAGTGAGCGCTATGCAGAAGAAAAAAACCACCAAGGCCCCGGTCAAGCGGGCCAAAAAGAAAACGGATGCCGCCGAACCCAAGCAAAACCCAATCAAGCGCCTGCTGTTCGGCGAGGAAAAGCCCGATCTGTCCGAGCTGGAAGCGGGCTCCACCACCATCCTGGATATCCTGTCTCCCACCGCCATCGACACAAAAAGCCGGGACTACATCCTGGTGGACGGGGTGTACCACGCCTACCTCTATGTGACGGGCTATGGCTACTCCACCACCGTGGGTTCATGCTGGCTGGCCCCGCTGGTGGAGGCCGGGGAGGGCGTGAGTCTGAGCTTTATGGTGAAACGTCAACCCAAGGAAAAGATTCTCTCAAAAATCTCCCAGACCACCATGATGAACCGCTCCCGGATGCGGGACGTGGGGGACACCCGCC
>CAJUCA010000024.1 GCA_910585265.1 uncultured Oscillospiraceae bacterium
ACAGGGAGGCGTCGTTGAGCTGGAGCTTCTCCAGGGCGTCCCGCAGGTCGGGGTACTTGGAGCCGTCCTCGGTATACACGCCGCAGTACACCATGGCCTGGGCGGGGCGGTAGCCCGGGAGGGGTTCGGCGGTGGGGCGGGCCGCCTCGGTGATGGTGTCGCCCACCCGGGTGTCCTTCACATTTTTGATGGAGGCGGTGAACCAGCCCACCTCCCCGGCGGACAGGGTGGGCGCGCTGTCCATGCCCAGGGGCCGCAGGTAGCCGCAGTCCAGCACCGTGTACTGGGCCCCGGAGGCCATGAGCTTCACCTGCATTCCCGGCTTCAGCGTGCCCTCCATGATGCGGAAGTAGACGATCACCCCCAGGTAGGGGTCGTACTGGCTGTCGAAGATCAGGGCCTTCAGCGGCGCGTCCGGGCTGCCCTCCGGGGCGGGGACGTTGCGGACGATGTCCTCCAGCACCGCCGGGATGTTGATGCCCTGCTTGGCGGAGATCTCCGGGGCGTCCAGGGCGGGCAGGCCGATGATGTCCTCGATCTCGTGCTTCACCCGCTCCGGGTCGGCGGCGGGCAGGTCGATCTTGTTCAGCACCGGGCGGATCTCCAGGTCGTGATCCAGGGCCAGATAGGTGTTGGCCAGGGTCTGGGCCTCCACCCCCTGGGCGGCGTCCACCACCAGCACCGCCCCCTCGCAGGCCGCCAGGGAACGGCTCACCTCGTAGTTGAAGTCCACGTGGCCCGGGGTGTCGATGAGGTTGAGGCAGTAGGTCTCCCCGTTGGCGGCCTTGTAGTCCATCCGGACGGCCCGGGCCTTGATGGTGATGCCCCGCTCCCGCTCCAGGTCCATATTGTCCAGCAGCTGGGAGGCCATCTGCCGCTGCTCCACCGCGCCGCAGATCTCAATCATCCGGTCGGACAGGGTGGACTTGCCATGATCAATATGGGCGATAATGGAAAAGTTTCTGATTTTAGATTGTTCTGTCATAGCGAAACCCTCCGTACCAAATGGGGCCCCCGCCGGAGCCCAGCGAAGCGGGTCCGGTGGGGAGAGGAGGCACAGCGAAACGGTTGAGCTTTCCCCGCAGGGGGAAGCGAAGGAGTGTAGCTTGTGCCGACGAGGGCGATGATGGAAAAGTTTCTGATCTTGGATTGTTCTGTCATAGCGAAACCCTCCGTATCAAATGGGGTCCCCGGCGGAGCCCGGCGAAGGGGCTTCCCTGGGGAGAGGAGGCACAGGGCGCACCCCGCTATTTCACGTTCTCTATATGATCGGACATCTCGCCGTTGAGCCGTTCCCCGCAGGTGTGGACGATCTGGAGCAGGGACTGGTAGGTGCCCGGATAGGCCGCCTTCATGGACGCGTGGTCCAGGGGCGGGAACTGGGCTCCCTTGCCGGGGTGGTTCAGGGCCTGGGCATACTGGGCCTCGCTCATGATCATGTCCGCCCGGGGCAGGCCCGCCACAAACCAGTCGCCGGGGACGGAGAAGATGTCCTCGTCCTGGTTGGGGCTGGCCCGGTGCAGGTGCCGGAACAGGATGTAAACGGTGGTGGACAGGTAGTTGGCCGCCGCCCGGATGGCGTTTTTGTTCCCCAGCTGGCTGAGCAGGTCGAACAGCAGGCCCACGGAATTGACCACCAATTTCTTGGACAGGGTGGCCAGCACCGAGCCCCGCAGCACGTTGTCCCGCTCGTCGGACACGTCGTAGAGGGTGTCCGCGTCCAGGATGGTGGTGCCGTCCCGGCTGAGGGTGCGGCCCAGCAGGAAGTCGGCGGACACGCTGTAGAAGTCGCAGGCCTTGCCCACGAACACCAGGCCGGGCTCCCGGGCCCCGTTCTCATAGTGGGACAGGAGGGCCTGGGAGATGCCCAGGGCCTTGGCGGCCTGCCGCTGGGAGATGCCTTTCTCCTGCCGCAGCAGGGACAGGGTGCGCGCGAAATCCGGGTTTGTCATGTCTTTATTTCCCCCTCTTGCAAGTCTCATCGAGGAAGGCAGGGCAGGTCCGGTCAGGTGGGCACGGCTCATGCAATTCCTCATCATAGGGTCCGTCCGGCGGCGGCCGGCGGCGTCTTGCTTATTAGTACGGCACCCTATAGTATAACCGATCCGCCGGTGGTTTGTAAAGACTGTCTTGCCATCTTGCCCCGCGATATTCGGTGAAATTCTTCATCTCCCCTTGCAAAACCGGGGGAAGGGTGGTACAGTATTTCCATAGCGGTTTTTTTGCCGTAATCGTAAATCCTGACTGGGAGGTAACCAATATGTTCCGAAAGCTGATTCAAAAGCTGAAGCACAACCCCAAAACCATTGTGTTCACCGAGGGCAGCGACCCCCGCATTCTGGAGGCGTCCGCCCGCCTGCTGTCCGGCACCTTCCTCACCCCCATCCTGGTGGGCAACCGGGAGGAGGTCCTGGCCGCCGCCGAGCGGGAGTGCCTCAACGTGCAGAACGTCCAGGTGCTGGATCCCGCCTCCTACGAGGGCATGGACGAGATGGTGGAGAAGATGGTGGAGCTTCGGAGGGGCAAGATGACTCCGGAGGAGTGCCGGGAGGCCCTGCAAAAGTCCAACTACTTCGGCACCATGCTGGTGGCCATGGGCCAGGCGGACTGCCTGCTGGGCGGCGCGACCTACTCCACCGCCGACACCGTGCGCCCCGCCCTCCAGCTGGTGAAAACCAAGCCGGGGAACAAGATCGTGTCCTCCTGCTTCATTCTGGTGCGGCCCCTGGCCACCGGCGGCAACCAGGTGCTGGCCATGGGCGACTGCGCCATCAACATCGACCCCAGCGAGGAGGATCTGGTGGAGATCACCCAGGAGGTGGCCAAGTGCGCCCGTATGTTCGGCGTGGACCCCAAGGTGGCCATGCTGTCCTACTCCACCCACGGCTCCGGCAAGGGCCCCGCGGTGGATAAGATGCGCAACGTCACCCGGCGGCTCCAGGACATGATGCTGGACTTCCCCGTGGACGGCGAGATGCAGTTCGACGCGGCGGTGAACCCCTCCGTGGGCCAGCTGAAGTTCCCCGGCTCCCCGGTGGCGGGCTACGCCAACACCTTCATCTTCCCGGAGATCACCGCCGGCAACATCGGCTACAAGATCGCCCAGCGCATGGGTAACTTCGACGCCTACGGCCCCATCCTGCTGGGCCTGAACGCCCCCATCAACGATCTGTCCCGGGGCTGCAACGCGTTGGAGGTCTACTCCATGGCGATTATCACCGCCGCCCTGGCGGAGTAACGGAGCTTGCCCCTCACCTCCCCACGAAACCCGCCCGCTTTGCGGGCTGGGCTTTCGCGGGGGCCCCATTTCTCCGCACACCGCGCCCCCCCCGCCAGCGGCGGGGGCGTTTTTTACGACGAAAAAACCGCCTGCCGGAGGGCAGACGGTTTTTGGTTGTGCCTCAAAGCGCGGCTCAGGCCAGCTTGTTCAGCTTCAGGGTCATCGCGCTCTTTTTGTTCGCGGCGTTGTTGCTGTGCAGCAGGCCCTTCGCGGCGGCCTGATCCACGGCCTTGACGGCCACCTTATACGCGGCATCGGCCTCGCTGCGGTTGCCGCCGGCCACCGCGGCCTCAAACTTCTTCAGCTGGGTCTTGAGGGCGGACTTCTGCGCCTTGTTCTGGGCGGCCTTGGTGGCGTTCACCAGGACGCGCTTCTTGGCAGACTTGATATTGGGCAAACCAAACACCTCCTCCGATTTTTGCATTATGATTACGGCGGATTGCCGCCGCAGATATGTATTTTAACATTAAGAGAAAAAAATTGCAACACCTTTTTTCACTTTTTCGCATAGAAACTTTCGGACTGCGGAAAATAGCCCCATACGGCCCGGACAACCACAAGATATTGGGCAGAAGGGGGAGCATTTATGGCACAGCGGCGCACCGATCTGGCGGTGGAGGCCCATCAGCTCTGGCGGGAGGGGGCGGGGGAGGGCCCGTCCCTGCCCGGCGTCCGGGCGGAGGAGCGGGAGCGGGACGGCTTTCCCGTCACCGCCGTCACCATCGGCAGCCCCGAGGGGGCCCAGGCCCTGGGCAAGCCGGAGGGGGTGTACGTCACCATCGAGCTGGACGGCCTGCTCCGCCGGGAGGAGGGGGCCTTCCGGCGGGCGGTGGAGGCGGTGGCGGCGGAGCTGCGGCCCCTGCTGCCGGAGGACGGCCCCGCCCTGGTGATGGGCCTGGGCAGCCGGACGGTGACGCCGGACCTCATCGGCCCCTCGGCGGTGGATCACCTGCTGGTCACCCGCCACCTGGTGGAGGGCATCCCGGAGCATTTCGGCTCCCTGCGCCCGGTGGCGGCGTCGGCCCCCGGTGTGCTGGCCTCCACGGGGATGGAGAGCAGCCTCATCGCCCAGGCCCTGGCGGGGGAGCTGCGCCCCGCCTGCGTGGTGGCGGTGGACGCGCTGGCCTCCCGGTCCCTGGACCGGCTGTGCCGGACGGTGCAGCTGTCGGACACGGGGGTGATCCCCGGCTCCGGGGTGGGCAACCACCGCCGCCCCCTGAACCGGGAGACGCTGGGCGTCCCGGTGGTGACGGTGGGGGTGCCCACGGTGGTGGACGGGGCCACCCTGGCCCTGGATCTGCTGGAGCGGGCGGGGCACCGGGGGACGGACCGGGGGGATCTCCCCGGCGGGGAGGAATTTTTCGTCACCCCCCGGGAGGTGGACCAGCGGGTGGCCGACCTGGGAAAGACGCTGGGGTACGGGGTGAGCCTGGCCCTGAACCCGTCCCTCAGCCTGGACGATCTGGTGATGCTGCTGGAGTAGGGCCGACCCTACACCCTTTCGCAGAACAGCCCGTGGCGGTTGCAGTACCAGTAGATCCGCCCGCCGCCCCGGGGCTCGAACCGGGCCTCGGACAGCCCCTCGGGGTAGAGCTTCACCAGATCAAACCGCCCGGTGGTGACGCAGGCCAGAAAGGAGATATAGTGGTTCTTGCGCATCTCGTGGGGGATGGAGAACACATACTCCCCGTCGAAGCTCTCCCGGACCAGCCGATGGGCCTCGTCCGGCTCCTCCGCGTCCAGGGGCGGCAGGGCCACCCCGCAGCAGGACACCACCGCCGCCCCGGAGGCGTGGATCACGTTGCCGCACACCGGGCACACGTAGAAGGGCGCGCGCAGCAGGTTGGCGGCCCGGTTGGCGTTCACCACCTGCTCCCCGCTCAAAAGCTCGGGCACGGAGATGCCCAGGGCCTTGGCCAGCGGCTCCAGCAGGGTCAGGTCGGGCAGGCCCCGGCCCGTCTCCCACCTGCTCACCGCCTTGTCGGTGACGCCCAGCAGCTCCGCCAGCCGGGCCTGGGTGAGGCGGCGGCCCTCCCGGAGACGCTTGATGGTCCCGCCTGTGACATAACTGTTCATACATTCCCACAACCTTTCCCCCGCAGCTTAACACAGGGCCGGGGCGTCTGTCCACCTACGCTGCGTAGAGAGGGGGCCGCGCCGGGATATAAAACGCCGCCGGCAGGGGAAAAAACCTGGAAAGACACAGCGTGTTTCCGGGATGTTCCGCCCTGCCGGCGGCGTTTTTACGGGGCCGTCCGCACCGCGGCTTACTGCCCCTGCTTGTCCTTCCTGCGCTGGATCATCCGGCGGAAGGCCCCGGTGCCGAAGGAGAAGATCCGGTTCACCCGGCTGATGGTGGCCGAGCTGGCCCCGGTGCGCTCCAGGATCTCGGTGTAGACCAGGCCCTGGTCCAGCAGGACCGCCACGTCGAACCGCTGCTCCATGGCCCGCAGCTCCCCCACGGTGCACAGGTCGTCGAAAAAGGCCCGGCACTCCTCCAGATCCTTCAGCTCCAGTATGCTCTCGTACAGCGCGATGCTGGGCTCCTTGTTCCCTGCCTTGGGCATGATGCTCATCCTCCCCGGTGGTGTTTGTCTGCCCTGTATTTTAGCAGATAAAAGCGGTAAAGGCAACTGTTTTTTGCCCATGATTTCCCCTTCCCTTTTTCCCGCCGCTGTGGTAGAATACAGCCATGATTCCGATTCACGAAGGGAGTGGGCCTATGAGCCGTCTCGCGTCTGTCATACGCCCTGCCATTGAGCCGGGCCGCCGCGTCATCGCCATCAGCGACATCCATGGAAACCTGTCCTGCCTGAAGGGCCTGTTGAAGCAGGTCCGCCTCACGCCGGACGACGTGCTCATCCTGGTGGGCGACCTGCTGGAAAAGGGCCGGGACAGCCTGGCTGTCCTGCGCTTTGTGCTGGAGCTGCAAAAAACCCACACCGTTTACCCCCTGTGCGGCAACTGCGATTACATCGACCGGGTGTTCCTGGAGGGGGGCAGTCCCGATCCCGCCTTCTCCGTCCAGATGAATGAGCGTCTGGGGGTGGCCGGCCACTATTCCAATGCGGATCAGGAGCTGTGGCCCGTGCTGGAATACTGGGGCAACCGCTCCACCCTGATCCAGATGGGGCTGGAGATCGGCCACCCCATGCCCCGGCGGGCCTCCGACCTGCCCGCCCTCCGGGCCGCCCTGCTGGACTACTTCCCCCGGGAGACCAAGTTCCTGCTGAAGCTGCCCCACATCCTGGAGTCAGCGAACTTCATCTTTGTCCACGGCGGCATCCCCAGGGAGGACAACCTGGACGGGCTGGAGGCCTACGGCTGCATGAAGAACGACGATTTCCTGGGCCAGGGGCTCTCCTTCCGGAAGTGGGTGGCGGTGGGCCACTGGCCGGTGACCCTGTACGACCCCAGCATCCAGTGCTCCAACCCCCGTGTGGAGCGGGACCGCCGCATCATCTCCCTGGACGGGGGCTGCGTGCTCAAGGTGGACGGGCAGCTCAACGCCCTGATCATACCCGATATCACCGGGGACGAGTTCAGCTTCGCCGCCTATGACGGCCTGCCCCGGGTGACGGCCCTGGACGGGCAGGAGGCGTCCTACAACCCCATCAACATCCGCTGGTCGGACAGCGTGGTGGAGCCGCTGGCGGAAAACGGGGACTGCCTGCTGGTGCGGCACCCCTCCTCCGGGCGGACGCTGTGGGTGCCCCGGGACTTCGTGCGGCGGTGGCGGGACGGCAGGCTCCACACCGAGGACGCCACCGACTACTGCCTGCCCGTGGCCCCCGGCGACGAGCTGGCCCTGGTGCGGGAGACCCAGCGGGGCCTGCTGGTGAAGAAGGACGGGGTGACGGGCTGGTATCACGGCAGGGTTGAGCGGAAATAGCGGAGATGAGATAAGCCCGCGCGGTTTTTCCGCGCGGGCTTATGAGTTTTCCGCCCCGGCACCAAAACGCCCGCCCCCCAATAGCCCCCGGTGACAAACCGGAAACAGCCCCGGCCCGATTCCGACAGAGTGGTTACAATTGGTTTACAATGTAGTTTTTCCCCTTGACCTGCGACAAAATTCGACCTATACTGGAACCCGATACTAACAGATCGGGAGACACCTGACATGGCGGAAAACGTGAAGCAGACCGAAAACCAGACAGCAGAGAACCAGACCGGGATCGCAGCCGAGCCCCCGGCCGAAAACCAGGACGGCCAGCGGGAGGAAATCCGGGATAACCCGCCTGCCGAGCCCCCCGCCCCCGCCAAGGGCCGGGGACCCTTTAAGCCCCTGTTCCTCATGGCCTTGGCTCTGGCGGCCGCGCTGGCGGGTGTGTGCGGCTGGCTGGCCCTTCAGCGGCAGGCGGGGCTGGATTTGCAGGGGGAGCTGGGCCGCCGCCTTGCCGCCCTGGAGCAGGAGCTGGCCGACCAGCGGGCCGCCCTGGCCCACCAGCGGCAGGAGCTGGACCAGCGGCAGGCGGAGCTGGACAAGGCGGAGGAGACCATCGGCCTGCTGTCCCAGTACACCCTGGTGAGCCCGGAGGGGGAGCCGCCGGACTACGCCGCCCTCTACCCCGACTTCTACGCCCCGGACTGGGAGGGGGAGACGGTGAGCGGCGGCAAACGGTGCTACCTCACCTTTGACGACGGGCCGTCCCCCAACACCGACCGGATTCTGGAGGTGCTGGACCGCTACGGGGCGAAGGCCACCTTCTTCGTGGTGGGGTACGAGGCCCGCACCGCCGCCGGACAGGAGCGGATGCGCCGGATCGTGGCGGAGGGCCACGCCCTGGCCATGCACAGCTGGAGCCACGACTACAAAAAGGTTTACGCCTCGGTGGAGGGCTTCCTGGAGGACTTCTACAGGCTCTACCAGTATATACACGAGGTGACGGGGGAGTACCCCGCCCTGTTCCGCTTCCCCGGTGGAAGCATTAACGGCTACGACCGGGGGGTGTACCAGGAGATCATCGCGGAGATGACCCGCCGGGGCTTCGTCTACTTCGACTGGAACGCCTCCGCCCAGGACGCCACCGTCTACCCCCGGCCCGCCTGGGACATCTCCGCCGACTGCCTGAAGGGGATCGGGCGGGAGCTGGTGGTGGTGCTGGCCCACGACAGCGGGGCCCGGGGCACTACTGTGGACGCCCTGCCCGCCGTCATTGAGGGCTACCGGAACGCGGGGTATACCCTGGAGGCCCTCCACCCCGGCGTGGAGCCGGTGCACATGGGCTATCCGAAGATCCGGTGAACGGGGCGGGAGGCCCCGCCGCCGGGGAGCAGCTTGCGGAAGAACGCCGGGACGCGCCGATTTTCCATTGCGCTCCCGGCGTTTTTGTGGTATAGTCAATCAGCGGGCATCTGGCTCGCTGAGAGCCTGTTTAAGAAGCTGTACCAATAGCCTCAGCACCCAGCTTAACGGCCAGAATTGCCGCTGGCCGCGTTGAAAAATCTTGAAATACACAAAGTATTCCCGCGATTTTTCGCCTTGCCACCGGCAATTCTGACTCGCGAATCTGAATACTTCGGCTATTGGTACAGCTTCTAAAATCTATCAAAACGCCATCCCGGCACATCTTTTTCCGCTGGGCCGCGTTGACTTGACTTGAAATACACAAAGTATTCCTGCGTCAAATCGCCTTGCCCAGCAAAAAAATCTGCGCCTGTCTGGCATTCCGCCAGATTTTAAACAGGCTCTGACGCGCGAAGCGCGCTTGATTCCCTATGACGTGCAGGCCAAGGCCGCGAACGCGGCCTCCAGTGGCGATTCCTCGCCGCTGGGTTCAAACGTATCGTATGATACGTTTGAACTTGCTTGACGATAAAATGCTTCCCCACAGAAAACCGCGAAGGAGACTTGCGTATGCGTTCCGACAACGTGAAAAAGGGCATACCCGCCGCCCCCAACCGCTCCCTGTTCTACGCCCTGGGCTACACCAGGGAGGAGCTGGAGCGGCCCCTCATCGGCGTGGTGTGCTCCTATAACGAGATCGTCCCCGGCCACATGAACCTGGACAAGATCGCCGAAGCGGTGAAGGCAGGCGTCCGGGCCGCCGGGGGCACCCCCGTGGAGTTCCCCGCCATCGCCGTGTGCGACGGCATCGCCATGGGCCACGTGGGCATGAAGTATTCCCTGGTCACCCGGGATTTGATCGCCGACTCCACCGAGGCCATGGCCATGGCCCACCAGTTCGACGGGCTGGTGATGATCCCCAACTGCGACAAGAACGTGCCGGGGCTGCTCATGGCGGCGGCCCGGGTGAACATCCCCACCATCTTCTGCTCCGGCGGGCCTATGCTGGCGGGAAGGCTCAACGACGGGCGGCGGACCTGCCTGTCCCATATGTTTGAGGCGGTGGGGGGCTACTACGCCGGAAAGCTGGACGGGGCGGGGGTGGAGGAGTACGAGGAGAACGCCTGCCCCACCTGCGGCTCCTGCTCCGGGATGTATACCGCCAACTCCATGAACTGCCTCACCGAGGCCATCGGCATGGGGCTGAAGGGGAACGGCACCATCCCCGCCGTGTGGTCCGCCCGCCTGCGGCTGGCCAAGCACGCCGGAATGCAGATCATGGAGCTGGTGAAGCGGGACATACGGCCCCGGGACATCATGACGGAGTCAGCGTTCCACAACGCCGAGACGGTGGACATGGCCCTGGGCTGCTCCACCAACACCATGCTCCACCTGCCCGCCATCGCCCACGAGTGCGGCATCGAGCTGGATCAGGATAGGAGCAACGAGATCTCCTCCCAGACCCCCAACCTGTGCCATCTGGCCCCGGCGGGGGACACCTACATGGAGGACCTGGAGGGGGCGGGGGGCGTCCACGCCGTCATGGCGGAGCTGGACAAAAAGGGCCTGCTGGACACGTCTGTCATGACCTGCACCGGCAAGACCCTGGGGGAGAATCTGGCGGGCGTGGTCAACCGCAATCCGGAACTCATCCGGCCCATCGAAAACCCCTACTCCCCCGACGGCGGCATCGCCGTTTTGAAGGGCAATCTGGCCCCGGAGGGCTGCGTGGTGAAGCGTTCCGCCGTGGCCCCCGAGATGATGCGGCATGAGGGCCCCGCCCGGGTGTTCAACTCGGAGGAGGAGGCCATCGAGGCCATCTACGCCGGGAGGATCGCGGCGGGGGACGTGGTGGTCATCCGCTACGAGGGCCCCAAGGGCGGGCCCGGGATGCGGGAGATGCTCAACCCCACCTCCGCCATCTGCGGCATGGGCCTGGGCGAGTCCGTGGCCCTGATCACGGACGGGCGGTTCTCCGGGGCCACCCGGGGGGCCTCCATCGGCCACGTCTGCCCCGAGGCCGCCCAGGGCGGGCCCATCGCCTTCGTGGAGGAGGGCGACCGGATCGCCATCGACATACCCGCCTGCAAGATCGAGCTGCTGGTGGACGGGGACACCCTTGCCGCCCGGAAGGCGGCCTGGACGTGCCCCGAGCCGAGAATCAAGACGGGCTATCTGGCCCGGTACGCCAAGCTGGTCACCTCCGCCGCCCGGGGCGCGGTGCTGGAGTAACCGTCAAATTCAATTCCCGCAGGGCGGCTGTTCCGGCCGCTTTGCGGGAATTTGAAGCGTTTTCCAAATATTTTTTAACAGAAACGAGCTGATCGCTTTGAATATCATCATCGCCGGGGCGGGCAAGGTGGGGGGCACCGTGGCGGAGCACCTCTCCCAGGAGGGCCACAGCGTCACCATCGTGGACATGGCGGACAAGACGCTGGAGCGGCTGTCCAACCAGCTGGACGTGATGTGCGTGAAGGGGAACTGCGCCTCCCGGGACCTGCTGCTGGAGGCGGGGGCCAGGGACTGCGACGTGCTCATCGCCGCCACCGCCTCCGACGAGATCAACCTGCTGTGCTGCCACTGCGCCCACAACATCGGCGTGCCCTACACCGTGGCCCGGGTGCGGGGCACCGAGTACGCCAACGACCTGGACACCCTGAAGCGGGATCTGGGCATCACCATGCTGATCAACCCGGAGTTCGCCTCATCGGTGGAGATCTCCCGGCTGCTGCGCTTCCCCTCCGCCGCCAACATCGACACGTTCGCCCGGGGCCGGGTGGAGCTGATCTCCTTCCACGTCCAGGAGACGGACTTCCTGGCGGGGCGGTCGCTGGCCTCCCTGTCCTCCAAGATCCAGGGCCTGCCCATCCTGTTCTGCGCCGTGGAGCGGGGGGAGGACGTGTTCATCCCCAACGGCTCCACCGTGCCGGTCAAGGACGACCGGGTGTACCTGGCGGGCACGCCCAACGGCATCCACCAGTTTTTCAAGCTGCTGGGGCGGCACACCCACCGCATCCGCAATGTGTTCATCATCGGCGGCGGGCGGATCGCCTTCTACCTGCTGGTGCAGCTGGAGCGGCTGGGCATGAGCTGCAAGGTGGTGGAGCGCAGCGACGCCCGGTGCCGCGCCCTGGCGGAGGAGTTCCCCCACTCCCTCATCATCCACGGGGACGGCACCGACCCGGAGCTGCTGGAGGAGGAGCGGATGGCCGCCAGCGATGCCTTTATCGCCCTCACCGACCGGGACGAGGACAACCTGATCATCTCCCTCTACGCCCATCAGGCGGGTGTGTCCAAGGTGGTGGCGAAGTCCAACCGGCAGAACTACACCTCCATCGCCCACTCCGCCGGGGTGGAGTCCATCGTCTCCCCCAAGCTCACCACGGCGGGGCAGATCCTGCGGATGATCCGGGGCCTGCAAAACTCCAAGGGCAGCGCGATGACTGCCCTGTACCGCATCGCGGAGGGCCGGGCGGAGGCCATGGAGTTCGTGGTGGCCCCCGCCACCCAGCATTTAGGGGTGCCGCTGAAGGACCTGCGGCTGAAGAAGGGCGTGCTCATCGCCGTCATCGTCCGGGGGGGCAGGGTGATCATCCCGGAGGGCTCCACCACCCTGGAGAGCGGGGACAACGTGATCGTGGTGGCCAGGGACAGCGGCATTTTGGATCTGAACGACATTTACGAGGGCGGCGGCCTGCGGGCGGGGGGCTGAGGCGATGAACTTCAAGCTGGTTCTGCGCATCACGGGCTTCACCCTGCTCATCGAGGCGGCGGCCATGCTGCTGCCCATGGGGGTGGCCCTGCTGTACGGGGAGAACCCCATCCCCTTCCTGTCCTCCATCCTCATCATCCTGGCGGCGGCCTGCGTGCCCGTGTTCCTGCTGAAGCCCAAGAAGGACTTTTTCGCCCGGGAGGGCTTCTTCACCGTGGGGCTGATCTGGGTGCTGTTCGGGGTGTTCGGCGCGCTGCCCTTCTGGTTCTCGGGGCAGTTCGGGCCCTATGTGGACTGCTTTTTTGAGACCATCTCCGGCTTCACCACCACCGGGGCCACCATCCTCACCGCCATCGAGGGCCTGCCCATGGGCCTGCTGTTCTGGCGGTCCTTCACCCACTGGCTGGGGGGGATGGGGGTGCTGGTGCTCACCGCCGCCCTGCTGCCCTTTCTGGGGATCAGCTCCAACCACCTGATCCGGGCGGAAAGCCCCGGCCCGGTGAAAAGCAAGCTGATGCCCCGGGCCTCCCAGTCTTCCAAGATTCTGTACGCCATCTATCTGGCCCTGACAGCGGTGGAGGCGGTGCTGCTGCGGCTGGCGGGGCTGGGGTGGTACGACGCGGTGACCCACGCCATGTCCACCGCGGGCACCGGGGGTTTCTCCCGGATGAACGCGTCGGTGGGGGCCTTCGGCAACCCGGCGGTGGAGATCATCATCACCGTGTTCATGCTGCTGTTCTCGGTGAACTTCGCCGTCTACTTCCTGATTCTCACGGGGAAGGCGCGGCAGGCGTTGAAAAGCGACGAGCTGCGGTTTTTCCTGATCATGGTGGCCCTGGCCACCGCCGCCATCGCCTGGAATATCCGGGACCTCTACCAGAGCGTGGGGGAGTGCGTGCGGTACGCGGCCTTCCAGGTGGCGTCCATCGTGTCCACCACCGGGTTCTCCTCCGCCAACTACGACCTGTGGCCCGAGTTCTCCAAAATGCTGCTGGTGGTGCTCACCTTCATCGGGGCCTGCGCCGGCTCCACCGGGGGCGGCATCAAGTGCAGCCGGATTCTGATCCTGATCCGCTCCGCCGCCCGGGAGGTGCGCTCCATCATCCACCCCAGGGCGGTGTCGGTGGTGCGGCTGGACGGGGCACCCCTGCCGGAGGCCACCCTCCACACCACCCAATGCTATTTCATCATCAACCTGTTCCTGGTGTTCGGGGCGGCGGTTGTGGTGGGGCTTGACAACTTCTCCTTCGGCACCACCCTCACCGCCGTGATCACCTGCATCAGCAACGTGGGGCCGGGGCTGGAGCTGGTGGGCCCGGCGGGGAATTTCGCCGCCTTCTCCGTGCTGAGCAAGTTGGCGTTGTCCTTCCTGATGGTGCTGGGGCGGCTGGAGATGTACCCCATTTTGGTGCTGTTCAGCCGGAGCGCGTGGAAGCGGTCCTGACGGCTTTGTTAAAAAAATATCATGCGCCTTTTCGCCTATTGGGTGAAAAGGCGCATTTTTATCTTGCAAATCTTCCCTGTCTTGTGTAAAATAACAGGTAGAAAAACGCCGTCCCTCCGGGCGGTCAAGAGAGGAGCAATGCCGTCTATGGGTACGCAGCAATTATTCTGGCTGGGGCTGGCGGCGGGGGTTCTGGCCCTGCTGTTCGCCCTGTTCCAGGCCAAACGGGTGCTGTCCTTCTCCGAGGGCACCGACGCCATGAAGAAGATCGCCTCCGCCATCCGGGAGGGGGCGGACGCCTACCTGCGCCACCAGTACGCCACCGTGTTCAAGGTGTTCGCGGTGGTGTTCGCCGTCCTGGTCCTGCTGTGCGTGTTCCGCCGGCTGGACAACTGGTTCATCCCCTTCGCCTTCCTCAGCGGGGGGGTGTACTCCGCCCTGGCGGGGTTTGTGGGCATGAAGGTGGCCACCGCCGCCAACGCCCGCACCGCCCAGGCCGCCTCCGAGAGCCTGAACCGGGGGCTGAACGTGGCCTTCTCCGCCGGGTCCGTCATGGGCTTCACGGTGGTGGGGCTGGGCCTGCTGGACGTGTCCATCTGGTTCCACATCCTGAAGTACATCGCGGGCTACGACGCCCCCCAGATCGCCCAGACCATGGTGATGTTCGGCATGGGTGCCTCCTTCATGGCCCTGTTCGCCCGGGTGGGCGGCGGCATCTTTACCAAGGCCGCCGACGTGGGCGCGGACCTGGTGGGCAAGGTGGAGGCGGGCATACCCGAGGACGACCCCCGCAACCCCGCCACCATCGCCGACAACGTGGGCGACAACGTGGGCGACGTGGCGGGCATGGGGGCGGACCTGTACGAGTCCTACGTGGGCTCCATCCTGGCCACCTTCGCCCTGGGGGTGGCGGCCTACTCCGGCTCCGGCAGGGCGTGGGAGGCCATGCTGCTGCCCATTCTGCTGGCGGCGGTGGGGATCGTGTGCTCCATTTTGGGCTCCTTCCTCATCAAGACCCGGGAGGGGGCCTCCCAGCGGGAGCTGCTGGGCACGCTCCGCAAGGGCACCTACACCGCCGCCGTGCTGGCGGCCATTGCCGCCGCCCCGCTGACCTACTTCCTGCTGGGGAGCTGGGGGGTGTACATCGCCATCCTGTGCGGGCTCATCGGCGGCTGCGCCATCGGCTATTTCACGGAGTACTACACCTCCGACACCTATCAGCCCACCCAGGGGCTGGCGGACGCCACCGAGACCGGGGCCGCCACCACCATCATCGGCGGGCTGTCCCTGGGGATGCTGTCCACCATCGCCCCCATCCTCATTGTGGGCGCGGCGGTCATCGTGTCCTTTCTCGCCGCGGGCGGCTCCCTGGCTACCGCCTCCGACCACTATGCCGCCAGCTTCTCCCAGGGGCTGTACGGCATCGGCATCGCCGCCGTGGGAATGCTGTCCACCCTGGGCATCACCCTGGCCACCGACGCCTACGGCCCCGTGGCGGACAACGCCGGGGGCATCGCGGAGATGTCCGGTTTAGGCGAGGAGGTGCGGGAGCGCACCGACGCCCTGGATTCCCTGGGAAATACCACCGCCGCCACCGGGAAGGGCTTCGCCATCGGCTCCGCCGCCCTCACCGCCCTGGCCCTGCTGGTGAGCTATGTGGACATCGTGTCCGCCAAGGCGGAGGCCATCGACCTGTCGCTGACCAACCCGGCGGTGCTGGTGGGGCTGTTTTTGGGGGCCATGCTCACCTTCGTGTTCGCCGCCTTCACCATGAGCGCGGTGCAGCGGGCGGCCCAGTCCATCGTGGTGGAGGTCCGCCGCCAGTTCCGGGAGATTGCCGGGATCATGGACGGCTCCGCCGACCCGGACTACGCCTCCTGCGTGGCCCTGTGCACCAAGGGGGCCCTGCGGGAGATGGTGAAGCCCTCCCTGCTGGCCATCATTGTGCCCATCGCCACCGGGCTGGTTTTGGGCGTGGAGGGCGTGGTGGGCCTGCTGGGCGGCGTGTCCGTCACCGGGTTCGCCGTGGCGGTGTTCATGTCCAACGCGGGCGGCGCGTGGGACAACGCCAAGAAGTACATCGAGTCGGGCCACCACGGGGGCAAGGGCTCCGAGTGCCACAAGTCCGCCGTCATCGGGGACACCGTGGGCGACCCCTTCAAGGACACCTCCGGCCCCGCGCTGAACATACTCATCAAGCTGGTGTCCACCGTGTCCATCGTGTTCTCCGGGCTCATCGCCAGCTTCCACCTGCTGTAACCGCCAACGAAAGGACAGACCACTGATGAAATACGACTTTACCTCCATTCTGGACCGCCGGGGGCGGGACGCCATCGCCCTGGACGGCATCGGCCTGCCGGGACGCCCCGGCGCGCCCAGGGCGGGCTTTGACGCCATCCCCATGTGGGTGGCGGACATGAACTTCCCCACCGCCCCCGGCATTCCCGCCGCCATCAGGGAGCGGGCGGGGCACCCGGCCTTCGGCTACTTCTCCCCCACGGAGGACTATTACAACGCCATCATCCGCTGGCAGGGGGAGCGCAACGGGGTGTCCGGACTGTCCAAGGAGCACATCGGCTACGAGAACGGGGTGCTGGGCGGGGTGGTGTCCGCGCTGAACGTGGTCTGTTCCCGGGGGGACAAGGTGCTGATCCACTCCCCCACCTACATCGGCTTCACCGGGGCGTTGGGCAATAACGGGTATGAGATCGTCCACAGCCCCCTGGTGCTGGACGGGGGCGGCGTGTGGCGGATGGACTTCGCCGGCATGGAGAAGAAGATCGTGGACAACCGCATCCACGCCGCCGTGTTCTGCTCCCCCCACAACCCCTGCGGCCGGGTGTGGGAGCGGTGGGAGCTGGAGCGGGCCATGGAGCTGTTCCGCAAGCATGACGTGTACGTGGTGTCCGACGAGATCTGGTCGGACCTGACCCTGGACGGGCACCGGCACATCCCCACCCAGAGCGTCAGCGAGGACGCCAGGAACCGCACCGCGGCCCTGTACGCCCCCTCCAAGACCTTCAACCTGGCGGGGCTGGTGGGGAGCTACCACATCATCTACAACCCCTGGCTCCGGGAGCGGGTGGAGAAGGAGTCCTCCCTGTGCTGCTATAACGAGATGAACGTGCTGTCCATGCACGCCCTCACTGCCGCATACTCGCCGGAGGGGGCGGAGTGGCTGGACGAGCTGCGGCAGGTGCTTAGCGGCAACGTGGACTTCGCCTGCAAGTTTATCGCGGAGCGGTTTGAGGGGGTAAGGGTGTCCCGGCCCCAGGGCACCTATATGCTGTTTCTGGACTGCACGGACTGGTGCGCCGCCCACGGGAAAACCATCGGCGAGCTGGAGCGGCTGGGCTGGGACGTGGGGGTGGCGTGGCAGGACGGGCGGATGTTCCACGGCCCCTGCCACATCCGGGTGAACCTGGCCCTGCCCCTGGCCCGAGTGGAGGAGGCGTTCCGGCGGCTGGACAAATACGTGTTCAACGCCTGACAGAAAAAAAGCCGCCGTCTGCTTGCAGACGGCGGCTTTTCTTTACCCCTTGGCCTGGGCGCGGGCCAGGAATTTTTCCGGCTTGATGATGAACCGTTCGTGGGTTCCCCCGCCGATTTTCTCCCGCTGGTCGTAGGCGGACACGGCGAAGGTGAGCTTCCGCCCCTCCACCGCCGTCAGCTCCGCCTCCGCCCAAACCGTCAGGCCGATGGGGGTGGCGGCGTCGTGGGTCACGTCCAGCCGGGTGCCCACCGTGCCCTCGCCGGGGGCGAGGGCCTCCTGCACCGCGTTGACGGCGGCGTTTTCCATCAGGGCGATCATATACGGCGTGGCGAACACGGGCACCAGCCCGGAGCCGACCGCCTGGGCGGTGTTGTCCGGGGTGACGGTGGTTTCGGCGCGGCCCTTTCGTCCTGGCTTGAGTTCCATGGCAATTCCTCCTGAAGAACCCTGTATTCACAGCCGGCATCCCCGGCGGTGAATAACAGATTCTAAGTTTTGTTATAGTGTATACCATTTTCCCCGTTTCGGCAAGTCAAAAATGGAGGAACCGCCATATCTATTCCCGCCGGGGCGTGCTATAATGGGAAAAAACGGAGCTGTGCCGCGTTTGCGCGCAGCTTCTCAGTCTGTTTTGAGGTGGAATTGCCATGCAGGACGCCCGGAAAACCTCCCTGTTCGAAACCATGCCCATACCCCGGGCGGTGCTGGCCCTGTCGGTGCCCACCGTCCTCAGCTCGCTGGTGATGGTGCTGTATAATCTGGCGGACACCTATTTCGTGGGGATGCTGGACAACCCCGTCCAGAACTCCGCCGTCACCCTGGCGGCCCCGGTGCTGCTGGCCTTCAACGCGGTGAACAACCTGTTCGGGGTGGGCTCCTCCAGCATGATGAGCCGGGCCCTGGGGGCCGGGGACCTGGACACCGTGCGGCGCAGCTCCGCCTTCGGGTTCTACTGCGCGCTGATCTGCGGGGCACTGTTCTCCCTGCTGGCCACGGTGCTGCGCGCCCCCCTGCTGGCGGCCCTGGGGGCGGCGGGGGAGACGGCGGCCCCCACCCTGGAGTACCTGCGCTGGACGGTGAGCTTCGGGGCGGCCCCCGCCATCCTCAACGTGGTGATGGCCTACCTGGTGCGGGCGGAGGGGGCCACCCTCCACGCCAGCGTGGGCACCATGAGCGGCTGCCTGCTGAACATCGTGCTGGATCCCCTGTTCATCCTGCCCTGGGGGCTGGACATGGGAGCGGCGGGGGCGGGGTGCGCCACCTTTCTGTCCAACTGCGCCGCCTGCCTGTATTTCTTCGTGCTGCTCTTTGCGCGGCGGGGGAAGACCTGCGTGAGCCTCAATCCCGCCCTGGCCCGGCCCAAGGGGGACATCGTGAAGGGGGTATTCGGGGTGGGGGTGCCCGCGTCCATCCAGAACCTGCTGAACGTGACGGGCATGACGGTGCTGAACAACTTCACCGCCGCCTTCGGGCCGGACGCCATCGCCGCCATGGGCATTGCCTACAAGATCAGCATGATCCCCATGTATATCGCCATGGGGGTGTCCCAGGGGCTGATGCCGCTGGTGAGCTACAACTACGGGGCGGGGAACGTGCCCCGGCTGAAGCGGGCGGTGGTGTTCGCGGCCAGGATCTCGCTGGCCTTTATGACGGTGGTAACGGCGGGATACTTCCTGTTCTCCGGCACGCTGGTGGGGCTGTTCATGAAAACCCCGGCGGTGGTGGCCTACGGCACCCGGTTCCTGCGGTGTATGTGTCTGGCCCAGCCCTTTCTGTGCCTGGACTTCCTGGCGGTGGGGGTGTTCCAGGCCTGCGGGCTGGGGCGGTATTCCCTGATCTTCGCCGTCCTGCGCAAGCTGGTGCTGGAGATCCCCGCGCTGTATGTGCTGAATTACTTTTCCCCGCTGTACGGGCTGGCCTGCGCCCAGCCGGTGGCGGAGGCGGTGCTGGCCGTGGCGGCGGTGATCATCCTGGCCCGGCTGTTCCGGCGGATGGACGCGGAGGGCACGCCGCTGAAGCATCGCTGAATGTTCCCGCCGGGGCGGTAAATTTTCTTCCAGCCCTTTCCTGGGGGCCCTGTTCTGCCGATAAAGAATAGGAAGGCAGTACAGAAGGGGGGGTGTCCCGGATGGGCAGCGCGCCGATTTCCGCCGTGGCGCGGGAGGATCAGGTGACCATCGGCCAGCAGGAGGAGTCGTACTTCGGCTATTCCGTCCCGCTGGCCCAGTCCATGAAGAAGCAGCAGAAGAAGGAGAGCTCCAGCATCACGGAGATGATCCGGGACGCCAAGGAGAAGGCCGACCTCCACCGGGAGAAGCTGGAGCGGGCCAAGCCCACCCCCCGGTATGGGGACGCGCCCATGGAGGCCTACGCCCGGCTGAGCCGGGCCCGCACCGTGGGGGAGGTCAGCTCCGCCGCGGGGTACGCCCGCCGCCGGATCGCCCAGCTCCAGGCCGCCCGCCGCTCCGACCCGGATCACGCCGACCAGATCTCCGCCGCCATCGGGCAGCTCCAGAAGGCGGTGGGCCGGGCGGGGAAGAAGAAGCTGGAGCTGAACCGGGAGCAGCTGGCCCGGGCCCGCCAGAAGCGGGCGGCCCAGGAACAGCGCACCCAGGAGGCCTACCGGCTCCGCCGGGAGCTTCAGCACAAGCAGACCATGCGGAAGCTCCGGGAAAGCTCCTATTTCCGGGAGACGGACATCGCCAACCGCTTTGCCAACCAGCTCACCGCCACCAAAATGGAGCTGAAGGCCCAGGCGGAACAGCTGGGCATATCCGCCCGGGCGGCCATGGATGCCGCCGTACAGGGCTACTCCGAGGGCACCCAGCTGGCTACCGTGGACGTGGACGCGCCCATGTCCGCCCCCCAGGTGGATGTGCAGGCGTAACAGGATATCAAAACAGGCCCCGCCGGAAGTCCGGCGGGGCCTGTTTCAGCGTTTGACCATGAGGGGGGAGCCGTACTCGTCTTTGCCGTCGTCCACGAAGCCGTTGGACAGCCAGAAGCGGTGGGAGTCCTCCTTGGCCCAGTTCAGGGCGTAGTAGGCCGCGCCGTCGGCGGCGGTGTGGTCCGCCAGGGCGGCCCAGCAGGCGCGGCCCGTGCCCTGCCCCCGGAAGTCCGGGAACACCCAGAAGTCCAGGAGGAAGCACTTGCCGTCCTCGGTCTTGTAGGTGCAGTATTGGGACGCGCCGATCCGGACGCCGTCCCGGACAAAATAGACCATGTGGAGCTGATCCGGGCGGCGGCGCATCAGCGTTTCCAGATGGCCCCGGTAGCCGGGGCTGGAGAAGTAGGCTTTTTCCTCCTCCGTGACCACCATGCCGTCGTCCACCAGGTATTGGAACTGAATGGCCCAGAACTCGTCCGCCCGCTCCACGGGGATTTCCTCGATTGCGATCATGGAATACCTCCTTTGGGGGAGCTGCTGCGCCCCCGGGATCTTCGCCGTGCTTTCCCGGCGAAAGGACTGCGGCAGCACCCGCCCCCGCGCCAGCGGGGGCGGGTATTTTCTTACGCCCCAGGATTTTCGCGGCGTTTTCCTCGGCGAAAAGACTGCGGCAGCACCCACCCCCGCGCCAGCGGGGGTGGGTATTTTCTTACGCCCCCAGGATTTTCGCGGCGTTTTCCTCGGCGAACTGCTTGCTGTACAGGTCGTGGTAGTAGCCGCGTGCCCGGAGGAGGGTTTCGTGGGTGCCCTGCTCCACGATTCTGCCGTCCCGCACCACCAGAATCAGGTCCGCCTTGCGGATGGTGGACAGGCGGTGGGCGATGAGGAAGGAGGTGCGGTCCTTCAGCAGGTGGTCGATGGCCTGCTGGATGAGCTGCTCGGTCTGGGTGTCGATGGAGGAGGTGGCCTCGTCCAGCACGAAGATCCGGGGGTCCGCCAGCACCGCCCGGGCGAAGGAGATGAGCTGCTTTTCCCCGGTGGACAGGCGGTCGCCCCCCTCCCCCACGGGGCTGTCCCAGCCCTTGTCCAGCTTGGCGGCCACCGTGTCGGCGGAGACGGCCCTGGCCGCCGCCTCGATCTCGGCGTCGGTGGCGTCCAGGCGTCCGTAGCGGATATTGTCCCGGACGGTGCCGGAGAACAGGTGGGGGCTTTGCAGCACGTAGCCGATGGAGGAGTGGAGCCAGAGCTGGCTGCGCTCCCGGTAGTCCCGGCCGTCGATGAGGATGCGGCCCCCGGTGGGCTCGAAGAAGCGGCAGGCCAGATTGACCAGGGTGGACTTGCCCGCCCCCGTCTCGCCCACGATGGCCACGGTAGTCCCGGCGGGAATCTTCAGACTGAAGTGCTCCAGCACGTTGTCCCCGCCGTCGGGGTAGCGGAACGTCACGTCGTCGAACTCGATGTCCCCCCGGATGGGCTCCCAGTTCTCCCGCTTGGGGTGGAAGGCGTCGCCGTACTTCTCCACCACCTTGGGGTCGTCGGTGATCAGGGGCTTTTCGTCCAGCAGGCCGGTGACCCGCTCGATGGAGGCCTGGAGGGCGATGAACTCCGCCAGGTTGGCGGCGGTCTGCTGGATGGGCTCGAAGATGCCCATGGCGTAGGTGAGGAACACGGACAGGGTGGCGATGTCCAGCACCTGGCCCACCACCAGATAGCCCCCCCGCAGCAGCACGATGGCCACCGCCATGGAGGAGAAGAACAGGGCCAGGGGGATATAGACGGCGTTGAGCCGGGCGGCCCGGACGCCGGACTGCCGCATGGAGCCGGTGAGGTCCCGGAACGCGCCGATCTCCTGGTCCTCGATCACCATGGTTTTGGAGGTTTTGGCCCCGGAGATGCCCTCGTTGAAGGCCCCGGTGATCTTGGAGTTGATCTTCCGCACCTTCCGGTTCCAGTGGAGAATCCGGGGCTGGAACCAGCCGGTGAGGGCGGCGATGGCGGGCACCACCAGGATCACCACCAGGGCCAGCTGCCAGTTCAGGGCCAGCATGGCGGCGAACACCCCCACCACGTACAGCAGCGCCCAGGCCATGTCGGTGAGGTTCCAGGCGATGTTTCCGGCGATGCGGTTGGTGTCGTTCATCACCCGGGTGATGAGGTAGCCCACGGGGGTGACGTTGTAGAAGGACAGGGACAGGGTTTGCAGGTGCCGGAACAGGTCCTGCCGCAGGTCCCGGCCCAGGAACATCTCCACGTGCATGGCCTGCCGGGCGAAGCCCACCACCATGACGGCCTCCAGCAGGATGGCCCCCAGGTAGGCCAGGGCAAAGAGGGGCAGGCCGTCCAGCGTGTCCGCCTCGATAAAGTGCTTGATGGCGTACTGCTGGAACAGGGGGATGGCCACGTCGATGACGGCGGTGAGGCCGTTGATGGTGATCATGGCGAGGATGACGGCCTTGTACCGGGCCAGTATGGGCAGCAGCCGTTTCCAGATGTTCAGATCGAAGTCCTTGGTGTATTCCTGCTCGTCAAAGGCGGCCATCAGGCGTCCCCCCTTCCTGGATGAGCGCGCGGTCGTCGCTGCTCATCTGAATGTCGTAGATCTCCCGGTAAATGCCCGGGCGGGCGATGAGCTCGGCGTGGGTGCCGATATCCGCCACCCGGCCCCCGTCCAGCACCAGAATCCGGTCCGCCTGCATCAGGGTGGTGACCCGGTGGGAGATGAGGATCACGGTGGCCTCCGCCACGCGCGCCTTGAGGGCGGCGCGGATTTTGGCGTCCGTCTCCGCGTCCACGGCGGACAGGGAGTCGTCAAACACCATGACGGGGGCGTTTTGCAGCAGCATCCGGGCGATGGCCACCCGCTGCTTCTGCCCGCCGGACAGGGTGACGCCCCGCTCCCCCACGATGGTGTCGTAGCCCTGGGCCAGCTCGGAGATGGCGTCGTCCACGCAGGCCACCCCGGCGCAGGCCCGCAGCTCCTCCTCCGGGGCGGAGGGGCGGGCGGCGGCGATGTTCTCCCGGATGGTCTGGGAGAACAGGAAGGGCTCCTGGAGCACCATGCCGATCTGGCGGCGCAGGTCCTCCCGGCGGATGTGCCGGATGTCCACCCCGCCGATGGTGATGCGGCCCTGGCCGTCCTTCAGGTCGTAGAGGCGGTCCAGCAGGTGCATGAGGGTGGACTTGCCCGAGCCGGTGCCGCCTAAAATGGCGAAGGTGGACCCCCAGGGGATGGTGAAGGATACGTCCTTCAGCACCTCCTGCCCCTCATAGCCGAAGGTTACGTGGTCGAACACGATGTCGCCGGACAGGGCGGCGGGCTGGGCGGCGGGGTCGTCCTCCTCCTCGGCGGCCTTCAGGATGTAGCCCACCCGGTCCAGGGACACCCCGGCCTTGCTCATGTCGGACAGCACCCGGCCCAGGGAGCGCACCGGCCACGCCAGGGCCGCGTTATAGGTGACGAAGGCCAGGAAATCCCCCAGAGTCATGCCGCCGTTGACGCAGGCCGCCGTGCCCGCGAGTATCACCGCCATCACCTGGGCGCAGGTGAGGAAGGCCCCCGATGCCCAGTAGACGCTGAGCAGCTTGCCCAGCTCCACCCAGAGGTTGGAGAAGTGGTTGTTCTTCTCCCCGAAGCGGTCCAGCTCGTACCGCTCCCGGCCGAAGGCCCGCACCACCCGCACCCCCGTCAGGTTTTCCTGGGCGCAGGTGGTCAGCTCGCCCTCCGCCTCGTCCGCCACCAGGAAGCGGGCGGAGATTTTGCCGTAAAACAGGCCGGAGGCCAGCAGGGAGATGGGCACAAAGGCGATGGACACCAGGGCCAGCCGCCAGTCCATGACCAGCATGATCCCCACGTACAGCACCACCACGAACACGGTGCGCAGCACCTCCATGAGCTGGTTGCAGACGAAGGTGCGGATCACCTCCACGTCAGAGGTGCACCGCTGGATGATGTCCCCGGTGGCGTGGGCGGTGTGCCAGTCGAAGCCCAGGCGCAGTATGTGCTGGTAGAGGCCGTCCCGGATGGACTTCACGAAGCCCTCCGAGCCCCGGGCCAGGTTGATGCGCATTCCGTAGATGCACAGGCCCCGCACCGCCGCCGCCAGGGCCACCGCCCCCGCCGCGATCCACAGCGCGCGCAGGGGGTCGGCCCGCAGGGCGTCCAGGTCCAGCAGGGACCGCACCCATTGGGGCAGGTTGGGTTCTTTTACGTCCAGCACGCTGTCCACCGTCACGCGGATGATCTGGGGCATCACTGCGTTGCAGATGGTGTTCAGATAGGCCAGGACGACGGCCCCGGCGAAAAAGCCCAGGTTTCCCCGCAGGTAGCGCAGGATCAGGGCGGTTTTTTCGCGCCGGGGCAGCTTCACTTCCGTTTCCATAGATCTCCTCCTTTCTCCCGTCGGGAGGGCGCAAAAAAGCGTCCCCCAAACAGAGGGACGCCGCAAAAACAGCCTGGAATGGGCGATCAGCCCAAGCCAGGGGCGCGCAAATGTCCCTCGCGGTACAGCTTGTGATGGTTGTTCAGTAGTGCGGTCATGAACATGGTGCGCGCCTCCTTTCTGGTTTGAATGCTTTGCCAGTATATCCCCTTTGGGGCGGGTTGTCAACCTCTTTTTTGAAAAAAGGGCCGACGGCCCCGCATTCGGTTCGATATTATGATACGGGGGAAAGCCCGCACAGGGGGGAAGGTGGCATCGCCGCAGGCGGTGACGGATG
Source organism: uncultured Oscillospiraceae bacterium (assembly GCA_910585265.1). Lineage (GTDB taxonomy): Bacteria > Bacillota > Clostridia > Oscillospirales > Oscillospiraceae > Enterenecus. The sequence goes on from CAJUCA010000024.1 coordinate 24,820, forward strand.
AGGGGGCTTTAAGGGGATATGCCTGGCGTCCGCACCCTCATCCGCCCCAGCGTGCGCGCTTCCCCCTGGAAGGGGGGCGGGGCCGTGGCGGATGAGGGGGTGCGCTTGACGGAAGCCCTCTCACCCGCCCCTTTGGGGCACCCGTCTCGCCTTCGGCTCGGTCGGCGATATACGCTTGCCACTGGCAAGCATCGCCCCCCACAGGGGGGAGGGCTGGGCGGCTGGTGGAACCCGATCCATAAGCCCGTTTTCCATCATTTTTTGGAAACGGGGGCAAAAAGCGGCGGCGGGGCCAACAGGCTCCGCCGCCGCTTTCCCCGGGAAACGGGGTATACTGGGGATGGGTTACTTCAGGCCGTTCTCGTAGGCCTCGATCATCTTCTTGACCATCTGGCCGCCCACGGAGCCGGCCTGACGGCTGGTCAGGTCGCCGTTGTAGCCCTGCTTCAGGTTGACGCCCACCTCGTTGGCCGCCTCCATCTTGAACTTGTCCATGGCCTCGCGGGCACCGGGAACCACCAGCCGGTTGGAATTATTGGTGTTAGACATATCCTTATTCTCCTTTTTGAATCGTTGTCGTTTGTTTTTTTCTTTGTTCGGATCGGGAATCCGAGCATAGTTTGAGCCGCCCGGGTTTTTCTATGCGGGGAGGGGGCTGGTAAGTTTAGGCTGGGGGTGGCAGATTTTGCTGGGGGGAAAAGGTGGGGGCACGGTGAGGACGGCTGTGCCTGCGTTGGTTGTGTTTATGGGTTTGATTTTGTCTTGGGGCTGTTGGCGTTGGGGCGGGGGTGCGTTGTGTCCCGCTGCCGTATTGCGTATAAAAAGCGCATCATCCGGATCCATTTTTGATCGAAAACGGGTTCGGATGATGCGGGTTTGGATCAATATAGTAAAGTTGCTTCTCCTGGCCCGCCAAACTGGGGAAAGGAGGGGCAGTGGAGTGAGTGCGCCCTGACGTTTGAAAAAAGTCGGGGCAAGCAATACATAGCTTGCCCCGACGTGGTGGGCCATAACGCGCGCACAGCCGAACACCTTGCGGTGTTCGGCTGTGCGCGTTTTGGTGGAAATAAATTGCCACTGGTCGAACACCTTACGGAAAAAAATTGGGGTCTGTGCCTCCCACACTGATAAGGTTTTCCCTCATTTTTGCTGCAATTGGATTGTATTCAACATGTGCTTCCGGGTCATTCACGCAATCCATTAGATACCTGTGATTCTCTATCATTTCAAGAGTATCTTCATAAGACAATTCCTGCTTATCATCAGTGAAATGGAACGTGATAACCATTCTCTCTTTATAAACATATATCTTGTCAACAAAAATGTCAAGGACATATTCCCTCAGCTTTTTATCATCCAGATTCCCAACAAAGCTCTCGAAGAATTTCACAATATCATCAAGTTTTATATCGTGCTTTTCCCGAAGTTCTTCCGCTTCAATCTGTTCTTTCAATAGATGTTTCTGGCTCTCTAACTCGGTCATGGCCTGCTGAACGGTTTCATTGAAAACCCCCGCACTAATGGCCTTCACAAAGTTCTGTAATTTGCTTTCAACCTCTTTCAACTTGCTTTTCAGCGATTCCAGATATGCCCCTCTATCCTCACTTTTGCTATCTGCGTAATAGTCGAGACACAGCTTTGCGATAATTAGCCTTAATGTAGAATCTTCAAGCATTCGGTCAAGGGTATGCCTTACGATTGCTTCAAGTTTCTCTTTCCGCTGATTTCCCATTTTACACGTTTTTTTCTTATGATTCAAGCACGTGTAATAGTAATAGATATTCCCGCTTTTACTCGTCCCAGATATTCCATGGAGGGAACCGCCGCATTCTCCACAATATATGTGGTCTGTAAGCCAGAAATCAACATCTTCCGGGTTTAATTTTCTTGCTGCACCTGTACCGCCCCGCTTATTCTTCGTCAACTTCTTCTCGGCAGCGTCAAATAACTCAACACTGATGATTTGAGGCATTCCGCCCGGTATAACATGCTCACCCCATTTGTATTCTCCGATATATGCCCTGTTATGGAGTATATTAGCCAACGAGTTCACAACAAATTCATTACCCTGAGTGCTTCTGAGGCCACTTGCGTTTAACTCATTCGCTATTTTTTGAAGGGGCTTGCCCTCCACATAATCAGTAAAGATTTTCCGAACAATCGGCGCGGTTTCCGGGTCAATTTCATACTTCTCATTTGGCTTTCCAGTATACCCCAAAATTTTTATGCCGTTATACATAGCTCTTTCAGCGTTATAGTTTAACCCTCTCAATACATTGCTGCGGTGGTTCACAATGAAGTTGTGCGCCATGGAAGCATATAACGCCTGTATTACATATTATCCGCTATCTCAACGCCAACCACATCAAAACATCCTATGGGAACGAGTTCAACAAAAACAGTATCAACCGCATTTTGAGAAACAAGAGGTATATCGGGACATATACATACCGTGACACGGAAGTCCCTGACGGACTGCCCCGCATTGTCGATGATGATTTATTCCGGGAGGCCCAGCGTATCATGGAGAAGAACAAAAAGGCCCCCGCTCGGGCGAAGGCCAAAGTGGATTATCTGCTCACTACAAAGCTGTTCTGCGGGCACTGCAAGGCCGCTATGACTGGCGTTAGCGGGACGAGTAAGACGGAAAAGAAATACCACTATTACCAGTGTGTAACCAACCGCCGGGACAAGTCCTGCAACAAAAAGACCGTCAATAAAGACTACATTGAGGACGTGGTGGTCCAACAGCTCCGGGAGTTCCTCACCCCGGATAATATCACCACGATTGCCAAAGAGGTAGTTGACCTCTGCGAGAGGGAGAGCAACAACGGCAACGCAAAGCGGCTTCAAAAGCTACTCTCTGAAAATGAAAAGGCCACGGAGAATTTATTGAAGGCTCTGGAGAGTGGGCAGGCGGTTGAGATTATTGCCGAACGCATTACCCAAAAGAAGAAGGAACACGATGAACTGTCCTATCAACTGCTGGTGGAGACCACACAGCACCCTATTCCCAGTGTAAGGGACATTCGCTTTTTCCTGAGTCAGTTCCGCAAGGGGGATATCAACGACCCCAAATACCGACAGGGCTTGGTCGATATGCTCGTCAACAAGATTTACCTGTATGACGACAAAATGACCATCCTGTGCAATACACAGGATGGCCACTTCGATGTTGACCTTAAGGAAGTGAGTTCACTTAAGGGTCACTTGGTGGAGGCGAGGGGAGTCGAACCCCTGTCCGAAAGCACGTTCACAGGAACCTCTCCGAGCGCAGGCGGCCGGTTACATTCCCTTACTCAGCCGCAGGCCGTCAAACTGCTGAGCTTGGTAGAGTCATGATCCATGGCACGGTCAACTCTTTCCGTACTCATGTTCACCACTGAGATGACGCCCCAACCCGGCTCGTGGTCCTTCCGGGCGGGACGGCCGCGTTAAGCTGCGGCGAGAACGACGTTATCGTTGTTCTTTAATTTATAAGCTGCCCGTTTTAAGGATGTCAGGCGCATCCGCTCGCTATTCCTGCTTCGGCACCCCCGTCGAAACCAGTACGCCCCCCCGGTGTCGAGGCAAAGTCCATTCCGTGTGGAACGCCCTGCGGGCATTCTACGCTGCATTCCCTTGCCTCTCCTTTCCCCACAAAGCCTGAGGGTCGGCTTTGCGGGGGCCCCGTTAAGGGCACGGCCGCGGCCCGCTTCGCTGGCCTGCGGTCTTTATTTCATCCGTCAGGCTTTGCCCGCCGGGGTGAAAAACATTGTTACACCTTCTCCGGCGCGGGATAATCCACGCCCTGGGTGTCCACCGTGACCTTCTTCATCCGCTGGGTCTGCTTGGGGCGGTCGCTGTAATCCGTTTTGACGCTCACGATGGCGTCCGCCGTGTCCAGGCCCTCCACCACCTTGCCAAAGGCGGCGTATCCGCCGTCCAGGTGGGGGGCGTCGTCCACCATGATGAAGAACTGGCTCCCGGCGGAGTCCGGGTCCATCGTCCGGGCCATGGACAGCACGCCCTTGGTGTGGAGCAGGCCGTTCTGGAAACCGTTCTGGCTGAACTCCCCCTTGATGGAGTAGCCGGGGCCGCCCATACCGGAGCCGTCCGGGTCGCCGCCCTGGATCATGAAGCCGGGGATCACCCGGTGGAAGATCAGCCCGTCGTAAAACCCGGACTGGACCAGGGAAATAAAGTTATTCACCGTATTGGGTGCGATGTCGGGGTACAGCTCCGCCTTCATCACGCCGCCGTTTTCCATCTCGATGGTGACGATGGGATTGCTCATGCTTACCATCCCTTTCCGCGTTCTGTTCTGCCGGCCCCTGGAGGGCGGGCGGTGTTCTCAGTAACGGCCCCGGGAGGCCCGGTCCATCTCCCGCTTGGCGTCCCGCTGGGCGGCGGCCTCCCGCTTGTCGTAGAGCTTTTTGCCCTTGGCCAGGGCCAGCTCCACCTTCACCCGGGGGCCGGAGAAGTACAGCGACAGCGGGATCAGCGCGTACCCGTCCTGCTGCACCCGGGCCTGGAGCTTCCGGATCTCCCGGCGGTGGAGCAGCAGCTTCCGGGTGCGCCGGGGGTCCTTGTTGAAGATATTGCCCTTTTCGTAGGGGGACACGTGCATCCCGTACAGGAACATCTCCCCGCCCTTCACGGCGCAGAAGGAGTCCCGCAGGTTGACGGCCCCCAGCCGGATGGACTTTACCTCGGTGCCCGCCAGCTCGATGCCCGCCTCGAACTTGTCCTCAATGAAATAGTCGTGGAACGCCTTCCGGTTGGAGGCGACCTGCTTCACCGTCTGCTTGCCCATGTCCGGCGTCCCTCCTTCCGGCGAAAGCCTGTTGCGATAGTATAGCATACCACGCCGCCCGCCCGAATGCAAGGGAAAACAGTCCCCTTCTTTGTTACATTTTGATTACGGACGCCTCCCGGGAAATCCCCTCTTGTTTTTGCGGGGGGAATAGCATATAATAAGTCAGCACACTTGAAAATCGGTATGCTGCCGATTTTCAAAACAGCGGCTGTGCCGCTGTGGGCAAAGCCCGTGCGCTGACTTGAAATCTGACGCAAGGCCGCTTTGCGGCCTGTGCGGCACTGACGTGCCGCACAAGTGAAAAAGAAGTGTACACTTCTTTTTCACTGCGTCAATGATAACAGGGCTTCCAAGGATGCGCGGCAGCACGGGAGGGGAGGACGCCTATGGATACGCGGCCCATCGGGGTATTCGATTCCGGCCTGGGGGGGCTCACCGCCCTGCGGGAGCTGGCCCGGCTCATGCCGGACGAGGATCTGGTCTACTTCGGGGACACCGGGCGGGTGCCCTACGGCGGACGCTCCCGGGACACCCTGGTGAAATACGCCCGGCAGGACGCGGCCTTCCTGCGCTCCTTTAACCCCAAGGCCATCGCCATCGCCTGCGGCACCGTGTCCACCACCGCCCTGGACGTGCTCCGGGCGGAGAACGACATACCCGTGTTCGGCGTGGTGGAGCCCGCCGCCCAGGCCGCCGCCCACGTGACCCGGAACGGGCGGGTGGGGCTTATCGGCACCAGGGCGTCCATCCGCTCCGGGGCCTACGAGCGGACGCTGGACGCCCTGCGCCCCGGCGTGGAGGTCACCGCCCGGGCCTGCCCCCTGCTGGTGCCCCTGGTGGAAAACGGGCGGTTCCGCCCCGGCGACGTGGTGGCGGAGACGGTGGTGGGCGAGTACCTGGCCCCCATCCGGGAGCGGGGGGTGGACACCCTGATCCTGGGCTGCACCCACTACCCCCTGATGAGGGCGGTGATCGGCGCGTACATGGGCCCGGACGTCACCCTGGTGGACGTGGGGGAGCAGTGCGCCCGGTGGGTGAAGAAGCAGCTGGAGCTGGACGGCCTGCGCAACGGCCGGCCCGGCGCGGGGCGGCGGCGTTATTACGTCAGCGACAGCACCGAGGACTTTTCCGATCTGGCCTCCATCTTCCTGGGCGAGGACGTCCACGGCGAGGTGGAGCAGATCGACATCACGGCATACGAACGGGGAGAGCTATGACAGACAACGTGATTATATCCATCAAAGGAAAGCAGCTATACGCCGAGGGCGGACCCGACGAGGTGGAGCTGGTCACCGCCGGAACCCTGAAGCGGGACGGCGCGGGGGGCTACACCGTGTCCTACCAGGAGAGCGAGCTCACCGGGCTGGAGGGCACCACCACCCGGCTCCACATCGGCAAGGGGCGGGCCACCCTCCTGCGGGAGGGGAGCGTCAACTCCCAGATGGTGTTTGAGGAGGGCAGGCGGCACCTGTCCATGTACGAGACGCCCTACGGCGCGCTGTCCATCGGGGTGAGCACGAAGCGGATGCGCTCCACCCTGGGGGAGAGCGGCGGTGATGTGGAGATCGATTACGCCATCGAGATCGACAACCTCATCGCGGGACAGAACCTGTTCCGGATGAGCGTGAAAAAGAACCCGCCCCTCCGCCAGTGACGGGGAATTTTTTCACATTGGGGGTTGCAATCCCCGCGGGATCGTGGTAAACTATTGGTATGTAAGGTATGGAAGGAGTGAGGCTGGGGCCTCACTCCTTCTTGCTGGAAGCGAGCGCGGAGAAGGGGACGGCAGGGAAGCCTGGGGCGGAAGCCGCCGGGGAGCCCGCCCGCTTCCCGCGCGACAAGCGGCAAAGGAGCTGACGCTGTATGCCAAAGGTGACGGACGCGGTGGCCGCCCTGGCCCTGCCCATTGTGGAGGGGGCGGGCTGCTCCCTGTGGGACGTGGAATATGTGAAGGAGGCCGGGGAGTGGTTCCTCCGGGTCTATCTTGATAAGGAGGGCGGCGTGGACATCGACTGCTGCGAGGCGGTGTCCCGGCCTCTGTCCGACGCGCTGGACGAGGCCGACCCCATCCAGGGCAGCTACACCTTCGAGGTGTCCTCCGCGGGGCTGGACCGGGTGCTGCGCAGGCCCGCCCATTTTGCCCGGTGCCTGGGGCGGCAGGTGGACGTGAAGCTCTACCGCCCCGTGGACGGGCGCAAGGAGTTCACCGGGGCCTTGTCCGGCTATGAGGGCGGGGCTGTGTTGGTGGACGGGATACGGTTTGAAAAGAACGACGTGGCCCAGGTGCGGCTGCACGTCGAGTTTTAAGGAGTCGATGGACAATGGCCAGAAAAAAAGTCGCCGCGAAAAGCACGGAGCTGGACGTCAAGGAGTTCTTCGCCGCCATCTCCGACATTGAAAAGGAAAAAGGCATCCCCAAGAGCTATATGCTGGAGAAAATCACCCAGGCCCTGGTGGCCGCCTACAAGCGGGATCACGAGGGGATCACCGACAACGTGGTGGTGGACGCCAACGAGGAGCTGGGCACCGTCCGGATGTACGTGAAGAAGGACGTGGTGGAGGAGGTGGACAACCCCCATACCGAGATCAGCCTGGAGGAGGCCCAGAAGGCCCTGCCCCGGGCCCAGCTGGGGGACGTGCTGCGCATTGAGATCAAGCCCAAAAACTTCGGGCGCATCGCCGCCCAGACCGCCCGGCAGGTGATCATACAGGGGATGCGGGAGGCGGAGCGGGGCATGATCTTCGACGAGTTCTCCGCCAAGGAGCATGAGATCCTCACCGGCACCGTCACCCGGGTGGACGAGCGCAACGGCTCGGTGGCCATCCGGCTCACCTCCGGCTCCGAGTTCACCGACGCCTTCCTGTCCGCCGGGGAGCAGGTGAAGGGCGAGGTGGTCCGGGAGGGCGACCGGGTCCGGGTGTACGTGGTGGAGGTCCGGCAGGCCAGCCGGGGGCCCCAGGTGCTCATATCCCGCACCCACCCCGGCCTGGTGAAGCGGCTGTTTGAGCTGGAGGTGCCCGAGATCTACGACGGCACGGTGCAGGTCATGTCCATCGCCCGGGAGGCGGGCAGCCGCACCAAGCTGGCGGTGTGGAGCGACGACGAGAACGTGGATCCCATCGGGGCCTGCGTAGGCCCCCGGGGTCAGCGTGTGAACGCCGTGGTGGAGGAGCTGCGGGGCGAGAAGGTGGACATCATCAAGTGGTCGGAGGACCCCGGCCAGTATGTGGGCGCGGCCCTGGCCCCGGCGGACGTGATCAGCGTCACCGAGCTGGAGGAGGGCAAGAGCTGCCGGGTGGTGGTGCCCGACGACCAGCTGTCCCTGGCCATCGGCAAGGAGGGGCAGAACGCCCGCCTGGCCGCCCGGCTCACAGGCTATAAAATCGACATCCGCCCCGCCAGCGCGCCGGAGCCTCCCGAGGAGGAGAAGCCCGCGGACGCGGACCCGGAGACGGACGGGGACGATATGGAGGCGGCGGAGGAATAACCCCTGTAGGGGCGCACATCGTGCGCCCGCCCGTACCTCCGATGTCTATAAAACACGGGCGCACAATGTGCGCCCCTACACGCCACAACAAAGGGGGAGAACACCATGCCCAAGAAAATACCCATGCGCCAATGTCTTGGCTGCCGGGAGATGAAGCCCAAGCCGGAGCTGATCCGGGTGGTGCGCTCCCCCGAGGGGGAGCTGTCCCTGGACTTCCGGGGGAAGAAGCCGGGACGGGGGGCCTACCTGTGCCCCGACCCGGCCTGCCTGGCCCGGGCGAAAAAGAGCCGCGCCATCGAGCGGGCCCTGTCCGCCCAGGTGTCCCCCCAGGTGTGGGAGGGTCTGGAGGCCCAGATGAAGGCGGGTGAGGTTGGTGACTGACTGCGCCCTATCCCTGCTGGGGCTGGCCCTGCGGGGGAATAACCTGGCGGTGGGGGAGGAGCCGGTGAAGGAGGCCTGTAAGGCCCGCCGGGCCTGGCTGGTGCTGTCGGCGGACGACGCGGCGGACAACAGCGTGGACCGCGCCGGACGCATGGCGGAGCTGGGCGGCGTGCCCTGGATACGGGTGCCCTGGAGCAAGGAGGCCCTGGGGCGCGCGCTGGGCCGGAATACGTGCGCCATGGCGGCCCTCACCGACCGGGGGCTGGCGGCCGCGCTGGCGGAAAAGCTGGCCGGCCGGGACGAGAACCTGCGCCCCATCGCGTCCCTGCTGGAGGAAACCAAGAAGCCGCGGGCTCGGAGGCCCGCTGTCCGTGAAATTTAGGAGGTGGCCTGTTTGAGCCTTGCGAAGCTGAACTGCCGGGATGTGGCCAAGGACTTTGGGATGCAAGCCAAAGCCATTACCGCGATCCTGACCGAACACACCAAAGAGAATGTGTCTCCCACCAAGATTTTGACCGACCGGGAGCTGTCCATCATTTTTGAGCACCTGACCCAGCGCAACCAGGTGGACTCCATCGAGTCCATCTACGCCGACGTATACCACGAGCCCGCCCCCGCCAAGCCCGCCGCCCCGGCGGCCAAGGGGGAGCGGAAGGACGCCCGCCAAAAGGAGGGCAGGCCCGCCCCGGCGCCCCAGAAGGACGGCAGGCCCGCCCCCCAGGGTCAGAAGGAGCAGGCCAAGCCCGCCGCCCCCGCCAAGCCCATGAGCCGCACCCCGGAGAAGAAGGTGGTGGACACCCGGAAGGGCGGCGGCCCCAACCTGGAGAAGTACGACCAGCGGCTGGAGGATCTGGCCCCCGACAAGGCCAACCGGATGCAGACCGGCAAGCAGAAGTTCCAGAACCGGGGGGGCAAAAACCGGGGCCAGGGCTTCGGCAGCAAGCGCAGGCAGGAGGAGCAGGACCGGATGCGCCGCCTCCAGCTGGAGATCGCCAAAAAGACGCCCCTCACCGTGAAGATCCCCGACGAGATCGGCGTGGGCGAGCTGGCCTCCCGGATGAAAAAGACCGGGGCGGAGGTGGTCAAGTGCCTCATCCGCAACGGGGTGATGGCCTCCCTGTCCGACATCATCGACTACGACACCGCCGCCCTGGTGGCTATGGAGCTGGGCTGCAAGGTGGAGAAGGAAGTCATCGTCACCATTGAGGAGCGGCTCATCGACACCGCCGAGGACAAGGAGGAGGACCTCCAGTCCCGGGCCCCGGTGGTGGTGGTCATGGGCCACGTGGATCACGGCAAGACCTCCCTGCTGGACCACATCCGAAACGCCAACGTGGTGTCCGGCGAGGCGGGCGGCATCACCCAGCACATCGGCGCGTACCAGGTGCTGGTGAACGGCAAGCCCATCACCTTCCTGGACACGCCGGGCCACGAGGCCTTCACCGCCATGCGGGCCCGGGGAGCCATGGTCACCGATATCGCCATCCTGGTGGTGGCGGCGGACGACGGCATCATGCCCCAGACCGTGGAGTCCATCAACCACGCCAAGGCCGCCGGGATTCCCATCATCGTGGCCATCAACAAGATGGATAAGCCCGAGGCCAACCCGGACCGGATCAAGCAGCAGCTCACCGAGTACGAGCTGGTGCCCGAGGAGTGGGGCGGCGAGACCATCATCTGCCCCATCTCCGCCAAGACGGGCATGGGCATCGACAGCCTGCTGGAGATGGTCACCCTCACCGCCGAAATGCGGGAGCTGAAGGCCAACCCCAACCGCACCGCCCACGGCGCGGTCATTGAGGCCCGGCTGGACAAGGGCCGGGGCCCGGTGGCCACCCTGCTGGTGCAGAACGGCACCCTGAAGCAGGGGGACGTGATCATCGCCGGGATGGCGGTGGGCCGCGTCCGGGCCATGACGGACTACAAGGGGAACAAGGTTATGGAGGCGGGCCCCTCCGTCCCGGTGGAGATCATCGGCATGGGCGAGGTGCCCGGAGCGGGCGATGACTTCCACGCCGTGGCCGACGAGCGCATGGCCCGGGAGCTGGTGGAGCAGCGCAAGAGCGAGATGAAGAACGCCACCACCGGGGCCGCCAAGCAGAAGGTGTCCCTGGAGGAGCTGTTCAGCCAGATCCAGGCGGGGGAGATGAAGGATCTCAACATCATCGTCAAGGCGGACGTGCAGGGCTCCGCCGAGGCGGTGAAGGCCAGCCTGGAGAAGATCTCCAACGAGGAGGTGCGGGTGCGGGTGATCCACTGCGCCGTGGGCGCGGTGAACGAGTCCGACGTGATGCTGGCTGCCACCTCCAACGCCATCATCGTGGGCTTCAACGTCCGCCCGGACAAGAACGCCGCCGACTCCGCCTCCCGCAACAAGGTGGATATGCGGATGTACCGGGTGATCTACGACTGCATCAACGAGATCGAGTCCGCCATGAAGGGGATGCTGGCTCCCAAGTTCAAGGAGGTGGCCCTGGGCCAGGCCGAGGTGCGCCAGGTGTACAAGATCACTGGGGTGGGCTTCGTGGCCGGGTGCTACGTCACCGACGGCAAGGTGGCCCGGAACGCCCAGATCCGGCTGGTCCGGGACGGCATCGTGATCCACGAGGGTGTGATGAACTCCCTCCAGCGGTTCAAGGACAGCGTGAAGGAGGTCGCCCGGGGCTACGAGTGCGGCATCGGGATCGAGAAGTACAGCGATATCAAGGAGGGCGACATCATCGAGGCCTTTGTGATGGAGCAGATCGAAGTATAATGCGCAGGGGCGGGCGGTTTCGCCCGCCTCTCTTTTCACGGAAAGGAGCCGAGCAATGCTTAAAATCATTCCCCTTGGCCCGGAAGAAAAGGGCCGGGAATTGACCTTTCATTACAGGACAGACTATTATTATGACGTTACGATCCGGGAAGGGCCAGAGGGATGGCGAGCCGCCCTGGAACGGTGCCCTTTCGGCCAAACCGAGGAGCGGGAATTCAAGGATCGGCTGCTCGGCGACTGGCTGGAGGAACCACAGCTCTTTGGCGCAGAGCAAGAGGGGCAGACCGTGGGCTATCTGGAACTGAGCCACGAACGCTGGAATAACCGGATGCGCATATCGAATATTTGGGTGGCAGACGGCGTCCGGCATCGGGGAATCGGAGGCCGTCTGATGGAAACCGCCGTCTCTGCCGCCCGGAAGGCGGGGGCCAGGGCACTGGTGCTGGAAACTCAAAGTTGTAACGACCCCGCCATTCAATTTTACCGCAAACATGGATTTTCCCTGATTGGCTTTGATCTGACCGCCTATTCCCAAACCGATGTGGAAAAGCGGGAGGTGCGGTTGGAACTGGCCCGGGCTTTGTAACCACAATCATTCCACAAAAAAGGAGAACGATATGCCAAGCAATCGCATCGGGCGCGTCAATGAGGAGATCCAGCGGGAGCTGTCCTCCCTCATCCGCACCGTGAAGGACCCCCGGGTGGCGGACGCGGGTATGGTGTCCGTCACCGCCGTGGAGGCCACCCCCGACCTGAAATACGCCAAAATCTACGTCAGCGCACTGAACAAGGACAGCAGTGCCCAGCTTTTGAAGGGGCTGAAGTCCGCCGTCGGATACCTCCGGCGGGAGCTGGGCCAGCGGCTGAACCTGCGGGCCACCCCGGAGCTGTCCTTCGTGCGGGACGACTCCATCGACAAGGGTGCCCACATCCTGGACCTCCTGCGGGACCCGGACGTGGTGAAGCCCCCCAACCCCGCCAACGAGCACATCGTGCTGGACGAGGAATCGTAGGAGAGGGCCTTGGCCCTCCCGGAGCGCAGAGCGCGTATCGAAAAGGCGGGCGGGGCAAGCCCCGCCCCTACAGAGGTGAATACAATGTCCCAAACCATTCCCTTTACCCAAGCGGCTGAATTTCTGAAGGCCCACGACAACTACCTGATTCTAACCCACAAGCGGCCCGACGGGGACACCATCGGCTGCGCCGCGGGGCTGTGCCGCGCCCTGCGGAAGCTGGGCAAAACCGCCTATGTGCTGCACAACGAGGACGCCACCGTCCTGATGGGGAGCTATCTGGAGGGGCTGACGGCCCCGGACGGCTTCGCGCCGGACACGGTGGTCAGCACCGACGTGGCCACCGAGAACCTGCTGCCGGACAGCGCGGCAGGGTGGAAGGGGCGCATTGATCTGGCCATCGACCACCACCCCTCCCAGGAGTTTTTCGCCAAAGAGACCTGCCTGGAGGCGGACAAGGCCGCCTGCGGCGAGATTATCTGGAGGATCTGCGGCGAGCTGGGGACCATGGACGGGGAGATCGCCGTGCCGCTGTACGTGGCCATCGCCACCGACTGCGGCTGCTTTGTCTACGCCAACACCACCCCCCACACCCACCGGGCGGCGGCGGCGTTGATGGAGCAGGGGATCGACTTCCAGGCCCTGAACAAGCGGCACTTCCGCACCAAGTCGGTGGCCCGGATGAAGCTGGAGAGCCTGATCATCGAGCATATGCACCTGTATCACAATGGAACCGTGGCAGTGGCCCCCATCTCTCTGGAGCTGATCGCCCGGGCCGGGGCCACCAGCGAGGACACGGACGACATCGCCGCCTTCCTGGGCCAGCTCAAGGGGGTGCTCCACACCGCCACCGTCCGGGAGCACGAGGGGGGCGAGTGCCGCGTCTCCGTGCGCACCAAGGCGGACGAGCTGAACGCCACCCGGGTGTGTGCCCGTCTGGGCGGCGGGGGGCACAAGGCCGCCTCCGGCTGTACCATCAAGGGGACGGTGGAGGAGGCGGAGCGGGCGATTCTCGCCGCCATCGACGATCAGCTGGCCCAGCCCAACCAGGATTGAGCCATGGCAGGCGGCATTTTGATCATCGACAAGCCCGCGGGCTGGACCAGCATGGACGTGTGCGCCAAGCTCCGGGGGATGTTCCACGAGAAGCGGGTGGGCCACGCCGGGACGCTGGACCCCATGGCCACCGGGGTGCTGCCCGTGTTCATCGGGCGGGCCACCCGGGCGGTGGAGTTCGCGGCGGATTCCGATAAGGAATATATCGCCGGGTTAAAACTGGGGGTAACTACCAACACCCAGGATATCACCGGGGAAATAGTAGAGGAGCGGCCCGCGGACGTGACCCGGGAGCAGCTCTGGGCGGTGCTGGAGGGGTTCACCGGGGACATTGAGCAGGTCCCCCCCATGTACTCCGCCATCAAGATAGGGGGCAAAAAGCTCTACGAGCTGGCCCGGAAGGGCAAGGAGGTGGAGCGCAGGCCCCGGCCCGTCACCATCCGCGCCCTGGGTGTGCTGGAGGGGCCGGAGCGGGGGGCGGACTTCACCCTGCGGGTGGCGTGCTCCAAGGGCACCTATGTGCGCACCCTCTGCCACGACATCGGACAGGCCCTGGGCTGCGGGGGGTGCATGAACTCCTTACAGCGGGTAAAGGCGGCGGGCTTTACATTAGAGGACTCCGTGTCCCTGGAGGCGGTCCAGGAGGCGGTGGACCGGGGGGAGGGAGAGGGCCTTCTCCTGCCGGTGGACGCCTATTTTGCCCGGAACGGCTGGAAGAACAGCGTCACGGTCCGTCCCGACGCCGAAAAGCGGCTGAGAAACGGCGGCTGTGTCCCCACCCCCGGCATGGAGGCGGAGTGCCGGGTCTACAGCGAGAGCGGGGAATTTCTGGGCCTGGGCAGCAGCGAGGGCACACGTTTGCGGCTCATCAAAAGTTTTTTTGCCGTGTAGGGGCGGACATTGTCCGCCCGCACGAAACCGGGATGCGGTGCGTCAGCCACGGGCGCACACAATGCGCCCCGCTGGGTGCGACTTTTTTGAACAAAGAACGTTCAAAAAAGTCGATGATTGGACATGAAAGACACCCCGTCTGGGTTTCCTTCACACGATCTTCCTTCCCGCCATCGAACAGAGGCGGCTTTCTTGACAGTCTCGGGCGCACGATGTGCGCCCCTACAGAGGTGTAATTACCGATGGATAATCAACGCCGAGTTATTGCCCTGGGCTTCTTCGACGGGGTTCACCTGGGCCATGGCGCGCTGCTGCGCCGGGTGGCCCAGCGGGCGGCGGAGCTGGACGCCCGCCCCTGCGCCTTCACCTTCGACCAAAGCCCCGCCGCCGCCCTCACCGGGCGGGAGGTGCCCCTGCTCACTGGGGTGGACGACCGGGCGGGGCTGATGGAGACGCTGTACGGCATCCGGGAGGTCATCGTGGCCCCCTTCGCCCGCCTGCGGGACATGGACTGGCGGGACTTCGTGGGGGGCTACCTCCTGGGGGAGCATGGGGCCGTCCATGTGGTGGCGGGCCACGACTTCCACTTCGGCCGGGGCGGCGAGGGCAACCCCCAACGGCTGGCGGAGGAGTGTACCCGCTTAGGCATAGGCTGCGACATCATCCCCCGGGTGGAGCTGGACGGGGTGACGGTGTCCTCCACCCACATCCGGGGGCTGGTGGAGCGGGGAGAGCTGGAGGAGGCGGCCCGCTTCCTGGGCCACCCCTTTGTGCTGTCCGGCCCGGTGGTCCACGGCAGCGAGCTGGGCCGCACCCTGGGCACCCCCACCGCCAACCTGCTGATCCCCCAGGGGGTGATCGCCCCCGGCTTTGGGGTGTACGCCGCCAAGGTTCGGGTGCTGCCGGATGATCCCGGCCGCCAGCCGTCCCGCCCGGAGGAGGGGCCTTATCTGGCGGTGACCAACGTGGGGGTGCGGCCCACGGTGAACCCCGCCCTGTCCGGGGTGACGGTGGAGCCGTGGATTCTGGACTTTGAGGGCGACCTGTACGGGCGCACCCTCCGGCTGGAGCTGTACCGGCGTCTGCGGCCGGAGCGGCGGTTTTCCGGCGTGGACGAGCTGCGCTCGGCCATTCTGGAGAACGCCGCCCAGACCAGGGCCTATTTCGCCGCGAAGGAGCGGGCGTCATGTTAGCCACTTTTATCAACGTGATCCTGGTGCTGGCGGGGAGCGCGGTGGGACTGCTGTTCCAAAACCTGATCAGCCAGCGGCTGACGGCCATCCTGACCCAGGCGTTGGGCCTGTGCGTGCTGGGAGTGGGGATCGGCAACCTCATCGGCACCCAGGATATGCTGTGCGTCATTGTGTGCATGGCGTTGGGGGCGGCATTGGGAAACGCCTTGGACATCGAACGCCGCCTGGAGGAGGCCGGGGATCTGCTCCGGGCCAAAATTTCCCGGGGAGAGGCCGGGGGACGCTTCACCGAGGGGTTTGTGAACGCCTCCCTGCTGTTCTGCGTGGGGGCCATGGCCATCACCGGCTCCATTGAGGCGGGGCTGAACCACAATTATGAGATCCTGGTGTCCAAGGGCGTCATTGACGGGGTGACCTCCATCTCCTTCGCCGCCGCCATGGGGATCGGGACGGCCTTTTCCGCCATCCCGCTGCTGATCTACCAGGGGGGGATTACCCTGCTGGCGGGGTGGCTGGGGCCTTATCTGCCGGAGGCGGTGATCACGGAGATGACCGCCGCGGGGGGCGCGCTGATCATCGGCATCGCCGTCAATATGCTGGGGCTGGGGAGGGAGCGGATCAAGGTGGGCAATATGCTGCCCGCCATGTTCCTGCCCATTGCCTACCTGCCGCTGGCCCAGTGGCTGGCGGGGCTGTTCTGAGGAGGGATGCCGTGGAAGCTGACATCACCTGGCCCTATACCGGGCGGGAGAGACGCCCCCGCCGCGATTTTGAAGAAAACACGCCGTCCCGGTCCGCCGGGGCGGTGGTTTTTATTTCCAGGGCCGCCGGGCCTTCCCGGATAATTTTTGTAAAAATCGTGCATATCCTCATAAAAACACCTTGCAATGCCGTGGAAAAGGCGGTATACTATGTGAGGATTCAGGGGGTCCCCCCCTACTTGACGCGGCAGGACCGGCGAATGCTGCCGGGGCCATTGCCGCACCCCTTTCCCCCGGGTTTGTTAAAAAAATAGCGAACTTGCCTGGAGGGGCCGGGGGCGGGACGTTTCCCAGAGCCATCTGCCACTGGAAGATTACATTTTTAAGGAGGCAATCTGATGTCATTTGTGAACTATGAAGTGCAGGGCGCGGTGGCCATTCTGACCATCAACCGCCCGGAGGCGTTGAACGCGCTGAACAGCCAGGTGCTCAGCGACCTGGACGAGGCCATTACCAAGGTAGAGGCCGACGACGGCGTCCATGCCGTGATCCTCACCGGGGCGGGCCGGTCCTTCGTGGCGGGCGCGGATATCGGCGAGATGAAGGGCTTCTCCGCCCGGGACGGCAAGAAGTTCGGCGTCCACGGCGGCGGCGTGTTCCTGCGGCTGGAGAACCTGTCCAAGCCCGTGATCGCGGCGGTGAACGGCTTCGCCCTGGGCGGCGGCTGCGAGCTGGCCATGTCCTGCGACATCCGCCTTGCCTCCGAGAAGGCCAAGTTCGGCCAGCCCGAGGTGGGCCTGGGCATCACCCCCGGCTTCGGCGGCACCCAGCGTCTGCCCCGGATCGTGGGCATCTCCAAGGCCATGGAGCTGATTCTCACCGCCAAGGTGATCAACGCCGCCGAGGCGGAGCGCATCGGCCTGGTCAGCGCGGTCTATCCCCCCGAGGAGCTGATGGACAAGGCCATGGAGCTGGCCAACGCCATCTGCGCCAACGCCCCCATCGCGGTGGCCGAGTCCAAGCGGTGCATCCGCATGGGGATGCAGACCGACATCGCCACCGGGTCCGCCTTCGAGGCCGAGGCCTTCGGCGTCACCTGCGGCACCGAGGATAAGGACGAGGGCATGGGCGCGTTCCTGGAGAAGCGTCAGGAGAAGCATTTCCAGAACAAGTAAATCTCTGCCAGCTTCCAGGAACCCCTGCGCCCATGCCGGGGCCCCCGCAAAGCCGCCCTTTGGCTTTGTGGGGAAAGGAGGGGCAAGGGAATGGAGTGAACTTTCGCGCTTGCGCGGAAGCGAACGGAATGGACTTTGCCCCGACGCGGGAGCCTTCCTGGAGAAGCGTCAGGAGAAGCATTTCCAGAACAAGTAATTCGTCCATTATCCGCCTGACGGAAAGGGTATTCCTGTAGGGGAGGGGCTTGCCCCTCCCGTGGAACAGCGGGCATACCGGGAAAGGCAGGAGGGGCAAGCCCCTCCCCTGCCATCAAACATACCAAACCATTCAATTTTTATCAGGAGGTACATCATTATGAAAAAAGTAGGCGTGATCGGCGCGGGCACCATGGGCCAGGGCATTGCCAAGGCGTTTGCCCAGAGCGGCTGGACTGTGGCTCTGTGCGACATCAAGCAGGAGTGGGCCGACGGCGGCAAGGCCAAGATCCAGAAGGGCTACGCCAAGCTGGTGGAAAAGGGCAAGATGGATCAGGCCAAGGCCGACGGCATCTGCGCCGCCATCACCGCGGGCCTCAAGGAGGACCTGTGCGCCGACTGCGACCTGATCGTGGAGGCCGCCTTCGAGGACATGGGCGTGAAGCAGGCCACCTTTGGCGAGCTGGACAAGATCTGCAAGCCCGAGTGCATTTTCGCCTCCAACACCTCCTCCCTGTCCATCACCGAGATCGGCAAGGGCCTGAGCCGTCCCCTCATCGGAATGCACTTCTTTAACCCCGCCGACCGGATGAAGCTCATCGAGGTCATTGCCGGGGCCAACACCCCCGCCTCCATGGTGGCGGACATCGTGTCCATCTCCGAGGAGCTGGGCAAGACCCCCGTGCAGGTGAACGAGGCCGCGGGCTTTGTGGTGAACCGCATCCTCATCCCCATGATCAACGAGGCCGCTTTCATCAAGATGGAGGGCGTTTCCAACATCGCCGGCATCGACGCCGCCATGAAGCTGGGCGCGAACCACCCCATGGGCCCCCTGGAGCTGGGCGACTTCATCGGCCTGGACATCTGCCTGGCCATCATGGATGTGCTGTATCATGAGACCGGCGACAGCAAGTACCGCGCCTGCCCGCTGCTGCGGAAGATGGTCCGGGGCGGCCAGCTGGGCGTGAAGTCCGGCAAGGGCTTCTATGTCTACAACGCCGACCGCACCAAGACCGCCGCTGACGAGCTGTAAGACGAGCCGGTACGGGTTTTATAAGGAGGAAAACAAGCATGGATTTCAAACTGTCGAAAGAGCAGCAGATGCTCCAGAAGCTGTTCCGGGAGTTCGCGGAGAACGAGGTGAAGCCCATCGCGGCGGACGTGGACGAGGAGGAGCGGTTCCCGGAGGAGACGGTCAAGAAGATGGCCAAGCTGGGGATGATGGGCATCTACCTGCCCAAGCAGTACGGCGGGGCCGGGGCGGACTACCTGAGCTACGTGATGGCGGTGGAGGAGCTGGCCAAGGTGTGCGGCACCACGTCCGTCATCCTGTCCGCCCACACCAGCCTGTGCTGCAACCCCATCTTTGAGTACGGCACCGAGGAGCAGAAGCAGAAGTACCTGCCCAAGCTGTGCTCGGGCGAGTGGATCGGGGCCTTCGGACTCACCGAGCCGGGGGCGGGCACCGATGCTCAGGGCCAGCAGACCACCGCCGTGAAGAACGAGAACGGGGACTGGGTGCTCAACGGCTCCAAGATCTTCATCACCAACGCGGGCTACGCCAACGTGTTCATCGTCATCGCCATCACCGGCATCATCGAGAAGCGGGGCCGCAAGACCAAGGAGCTGTCCGCCTTCATCGTGGAGCGCACCGACAAGGGCTTCTCCGTGGGCAAGCACGAGAAGAAGATGGGCATCCGCGGCTCCTCCACCTGCGAGCTGATCTTTGAGGACTGCGTGATCCCCGGCGACCGGATGCTGGGCAAGCAGGGCAAGGGCTTCAACGAGGCCATGGCCACCCTGGACGGCGGGCGGATCGGCATCGCGGCCCAGGCCCTGGGCCTGGCGGAGGGTGCCATCGATGAGACCATCGCCTACACCAAGGAGCGGGTGCAGTTCGGCCGTCCCATCGCCAAGCAGCAGAACACCCAGTTCGAGCTGGCGGATATGCACGCCCGGACCACCGCCGCCAAGTACCTGGTGTACGCCGCCGCCATGAAGAAGCAGAACCACGAGGCCTTCGGCGTGGACGCGGCCATGGCCAAGCTGGTGGCGGCGGAGACCGCCTCCGACGTAACCCGCCGCTGTGTGCAGCTGTTCGGCGGCTACGGCTACACCCGGGACTACCCGGTGGAGCGGATGATGCGGGACGCCAAGATCACCGAGATCTACGAGGGCACCTCTGAGGTGCAGCGCATGGTCATTTCCGGCGCGATCATTAAGTGAGGAGGTAGAAACACCATGAAAATCATTGTCTGTGTCAAGCAGGTGCCGGACACCTCCGGCGTGGTGGCCGTCAAGGCGGACGGCACCATGGACCGCGCGGCCATGGCCACCATCTCCAACCCCGACGATATGAACGCCCTGGAGGCGGCCCTCCAGATCAAGGAGACCCAGGAGAACGTGAAGGTGTGCGTGGTGTCCATGGGCCCGCCCCCCACCGAGTCCATGCTCCGGGAGTGCCTGGCCATGGGCGCGGACGAGGCGTACCTGGTGTCCGCCCGTGAGTTCGGCGGGGCCGACACCTGGGCCACCTCCAACACCCTGGCCGCCGCCATCGAGAAGATCGGCGTGGAGCAGGGGGACATCGTGATGTGCGGCCGTCAGGCCATCGACGGCGACACCGCCCAGGTGGGCCCCCAGATCGCCGAGAAGCTGAACCTGCCCCAGGTGACCTACGTCACCGCCATCGACTTCCAGGACGGCGTGCTCACCGTGCGGCGGGAGCTGGAGGACGGCTACATGACCATCAAGGTGCAGACTCCCTGCGTGCTCACCTGCATCAAGGAGCTGAACACCCCCCGGTACATGAGCGTGCCCGGGGTGATGGAGTGCTACTCCAAGCCCTACGCCGTGTGGGACTACGAGGCGTTGAAGGAGAGCAAGTGGGTCGGCCCCGTGGAGAACGTGGGCCTGAAGGGCTCCCCCACCCAGGTATACAAGTCCTTCTCCCCCCCGGTGAAGGGCAAGGGCACCATGCTCGAGGGGGCGGACAAGGCCGCCTGCGAGCAGCTGGTGTCCATGCTCGGGGACAAACACATTATTTAAGGAGAGGGGAGCTTGAACATGGCCTATAATAGTAAAGACACCGCCGCCTTTAAGGGCGTGTGGGTATTTTGTGAGCAGCGGGACGGCGTGATTCTGGGCACCGGGT
>CAJUCA010000025.1:0-3291 GCA_910585265.1 uncultured Oscillospiraceae bacterium
TCAAAAAAGTCGCACTCAGCGTGTCGAAAAGACTTTTTCGACACGCTGAGGGCCGCCCCGTCGGGGCGGCCCTTTTCCTGCGGCGCAAAAAAATTTCTGGCCCCTGCAACAATCCGGCCCCCTGGGGCGTGTTATAAGCAGAAAGGAGGGGACAGAGTGGACCACTCCAACCGGTTGGAAGAATTGGTAGCCAAACACGAGCACACCCTGTACCGGGCGGCCCTGGCCCTCCTGGGGGACCCCCAGGAGGCGGAGGACGCGGTGCAGGACACCTTCCTGCGCTATCTGGAAAAACGCCCCGACCTCCGGGACGGGGAACACGAAAGGGCGTGGCTGCTGAAGGTAGCGGCCAACCGCTGCAAGAGCACCCTGCGCCAGCGCAAGCGGCACCCGGCGGTGGAGCTGCTGGACGTTTACCCCGCC
Organism: uncultured Oscillospiraceae bacterium; assembly: GCA_910585265.1. Lineage (GTDB taxonomy): Bacteria > Bacillota > Clostridia > Oscillospirales > Oscillospiraceae > Enterenecus. The sequence goes on from CAJUCA010000025.1 coordinate 424, forward strand.
CCGGAGGGGGAGGGCCGGGAGGTGGTGGAGGCGGTGTTCAGCCTGCCCGCCAACCAGCGGGCGGCGGTGCACCTGTTCTACTACGAGGGCTATTCCTCGGAGGAGATCGCCGCCATCCTGGGCCAGCGGCCCGGCACGGTGCGCTCCCACCTGAGCCGCGCCCGGGAGAGCCTGCGGAACTATTTGAAATGAAGGGGCCCGCCAAGCCGCCCTTTGGCTTTGCGGGGAGAGGAGGCACAGCGGAGTGAACGATACGGAGCTTGTGCCGGCGACAACTGAAAGGGGTATTGAGATGAAGCAATACAAAGAGTATATGGACGGCATCCAGGCGTCCGACACCCTCCACCGCCGCTTGACGGAGCTGGAGGCCCCCGCCAAGCGTCCGGCGGCGTGGAAGCGGTACGGCGGCATGGCGGCGGCCCTGCTGCTGGTGTGCGGGCTGGGGGGCTTCGGGGCCTGGGCGGCCCGCGTCAACAGCTTGGAGCATCTGCTCCCGCTCCGTCCCGCCGGTTATCAGGAGGTGGGGCCGGAGGGCGATCTGGGCCAGCCGGACATCGCCCCGGAGGGGCCGGGCACCCTGGTGGAACCGGGCGAGAGCCAGGAGCCGGGGATGAAAACCATCGGCGGCTACGAGGTGCGGGATGGGGAGATGGCCTCCTACTTCGTGCTGCCCTATCTCGAGTACGGTTCGCCCTCCGGCCCCATGGTGGAAGCCTCTCTGGCCCCGCCGGACGGCGGGCTGCGGGACGCGGGCAGGGACGATGTGCTGGCTCTGATCGGGAACGAGGACGCGCTCACAGCCCATTTGGGCTGGGGGGGCTTTGAATTTGGCGGCACCGTGGGCTTTGAGGCCGACGGCACGGTGTGGATGATGAGCCTCTTTGGGGAGGGCGCGGACGCCGCGTTCAGCCTGGAGCTGTCCCCCAACCGCCTGCCCCCCACCTGCTGCGTGGTGATGGGAGAGCAGCGCACCGTCACCGACGTGTGGGGCGTAGAGGTCAGCGGCGTGAAGGACGTGGGGGCCTACGGCGACACGGAGCGGGGCGTCTACATGGACGTGTCCCGGGAGGTGGAGTTTATCGCCAACGGCGTGGGCTGCCGCTTGAAGGTTTACGGCACCCAGGACAGCGCGGTGGAGGAGCTTGTCTCCCGGTTCGTCCGCTGGGCTGTGCTGGAAGGGCTGAATCTGTCCGGGATCAGCCCGGACGGGGCCGAACCGCTGGAGGCCGATCCCAACTACTCCGTGGGCGAGCCCAACTGGAACGACGGCGGGGACGGGTACGACAGTGACTGCCCCTACTGCGCGGACGGCACGGCCCACAGCCACCCCTACGACCCCAAGGGCCAGGACGACCCCAACGCCGGGGATCTCCCCGACGGCACGGATTACCATTGACGCAGCACAAGGGCCCGGAGCGTCCGCTCCGGGCCTGAGACTGTCGAAAAAGCCGCTTCTGTTCCGATGACGGGAAGGAAGATAGTGTGAAAGAAACCCAGGAGGGGTGTCTTTCACGTTCAATCAACGACTTTTTTGAACGTTCTTTGTTCAAAAAAGTCGCACTCAGCGGGGCGAAAAGACTTTTTCGACACGCTGAGGCCCGGAGCTTCCGCTCCGGGCCTTTGCTTGATCCGTGGGGCCGCGCTCAGTCCCAGTCCAGGCCCAGCTGCTCCAGGGCCTTGCTCAGCCAGGGACGGTTGACGGTTTCCCCCATGACGCCGTTCTGGTTGAGCTGGTCCCGCTGGGCCTGGGTCAGCTCCGTCATGGGGATCAGCTTGCCGTCCACGGGAACCAGATTGATCCAGGCGTTCTCGCCGGTCATGGAGCAGCCGCCCTCCTCGGTCAGGAAGAACTCGGCCCAGCCGAAATCCTCCGGGGTGCCGCCCAGAACGAGGTAGCCCTTGTTTCCGGTGGCGGGGTCGGTGTGCTCGTAGACAAAGGGCGTGCTGTCATCGACGCGGTCGGTGATGTCGGTGCGCTCCCCGCCGTTGACAAACCACAGCCGCCCGTCCTCCAGGACGATGGGGGTCTGCTCCTCGCCGCCTATGGTGAGGCCAACGGACAGCTTGCCGTCTTCGCTGGTCTGGATCACGGCCTGCCCGCCGCTCACGAAATTGTACACCTGGGCGGGCAGTCCCGCCGCGATGGACAGCACGCACCCCGCCGCCAGCGCGGCCGCTAGCACGAGCTTCGCTGCCTTCGGCATCCGCCGCTTTCCGGTATTCTGGTTCTCAAACATGGCTAAAATTTCCTCCTTTTTTTCAGTGCTCAGCGCAGCCTGTTCCATCATGTGCCGATATTCCTGTTTCATCGTCACTCAGCTCCTTTTTCAGCATGGCCCGGGCCCTCTGCATCCGGGTCTGAACGGCGGTGCGGGACAGATGCAGGATGTCCCCGATCTCCCCCTGGTCATAGCCCTCCCAGTAATACAGGTGGACCACCGCCCGGTATTGGGGGGGCAGGGCCTGCACCGCCGACCACACCGCCCGGCCGGCAGGCTCGGGAAAGGATACGCTCTCGTCCAGCGCGCCCACGTTCCTGCGCCAGAAGGAGCGCAGCTGGCTCCGGCACAGGTTGGCCGCGCAGGTGAGCAGCCACGCCTTCTCCCGCCCCGGCAGGAGGACGGCCCTGCCCTCCGCCAGCTTGAGGAACACGGTCTGGCACACGTCCTCGCCGTCGGCCCGGCTGCCCAGGTAGCTGTAGGCCAGCCGGAACACATCGTCCCCGTACCGCCGGAACAGCTCCGCCAGCGTCTCCTGATCCATGGGCCCGCGCCCCCTTTCGTTTGGCTGTGCTTGGTGGTTTGCTTGCCGCTTTGTCACGCTGCGGCGGCTGCGCAACGCGGTTCTAACTCCTCCGACTGCGCAAAT
>CAJUCA010000025.1:3391-45246 GCA_910585265.1 uncultured Oscillospiraceae bacterium
CCTGCGCCGCCCCTGGCGGCTCCGGCCAATTCGCTCCGCTTCGGAGTTAGCCCGCAGCTCCGCACGCCTCCGCGCTTCTCTGTTGTCACGCTGCGGCGGCTGCGCAACGCGGTTCTAACTCCTCCGACTGCGCAAATTGTCCTGCGCCGCCCCTGGCGGCTCCGGCCAATTCGCTCCGCTTCGGAGTTAGCCCGCTGCTCCGCGCGCCTCCGCGCTTCTTTTTGTGGCCACGCCCATAAAACGATCGGCGGCCCGGGATTATCACAGTGCAGGCAAAATTTTTTCAAGGGGCGCGGCAACACAACGCTGGCAATTCCCCGCCGACTATGATATACTGAGCCCAACGCCCGCGCAAGCGGGCCGCAAAGGAGCGTGCCAACCATGGAAAACGAACTGCGCCTCGCCGTCCTCATCGACGCGGACAACGCCCCCCGCACCGCCCTGCGGGAGATCATGGCGGAGGTGGCGGTGTACGGCTCCGCCACCATCAAGCGCATCTACGGGGACTGGACCGCCCCCAATATGGGGAGCTGGAAGCCCCTGCTGCTGGAGCACGCCATCACCCCCTTCCAGCAGTACAGCTATACCACCGGGAAGAACGCCACCGACTCCGCCATGATCATCGACGCCATGGATATCCTCTATTCCGGCAACTGCGGCGGCTTCGTGCTGGTGAGCAGCGACAGCGACTTCACCCGGCTGGCCACCCGCCTGCGGGAGGCGGGGATGAAGGTGTACGGCATGGGGGAGAAGAAAACCCCCAAGCCCTTCATCGTGGCCTGCGACAAGTTCGTGTATATCGAGTCCCTGAAGGCGGCGGAGAAGGCCCAGCCCCCCGCCGCCGGAAAGAGCGCGAAAAAGAAGGCCCCCGCCCCGGCGGAGGCCGAATCCCCCGCCCTGTCGGTGCAGGAGCTCATCGCCCAGTCGGTGGAGGATCTGGCGGACGAGGACGGCTACGCCTACCTGGGCGACCTGGGCACCCTGCTGATCAAGAAGCAGCCCGACTTTGACGCCCGGAACTACGGCTTCGCCAAGCTGTCCAAGTTCATCGCCGCCCTGGAGGGCTTTGAGCTGGACGAGCGGCACAACGCCAAATACCAGGGCACCCAGGTGTTTGTGCGCAACAAGAAATGACCAAAAACGGTCCCGCAGGCTTCCTCCGCCTGCGGGACCGTTGGCGTTCAAGGCATACAGTGGGGCCTACCGCTCCAGACGCTTCAGCACCGCGTCCTCCAGCTTATCGCCGTACTTCATGGCCAGCAGGAACACCGCCAGCCCCAGCCCACCCAGCAGGGCCATCCCCCACCAGGGGATGGACACCGTGGCACTGCCCACCATGCAGGCAGCCAGCAGGCCCCAGGGCCGGAAGATTGCCGCCAGCAGGAAAAACCGCTTGAAGGAGATGTCGGTAAGCCCCGCCAGAATGCACAGGATGTCGTCCGGGAAGAAGGGGAACAGGAAGGCCAGGGCCAGGAACACGTCCCGCTTCCGGCGGATCACGTCCAGGTACTTGCCGGACAGCTTCTCGCTGACGAACTGCCCGGCGAACTGCTGGCCCAGGGCCCGGGCCAGCCCGAACACGATGGCGGAGCCCAGAGCCACCGCCCCCCAGGTGAGCAGGAAGGAGGGCCACAGCCCGAACAGGTAAGCCCCCGCGGCGGCGGTGAGGTTGCTGGGGATGGGGGCTACCACCACCGAAACCAGCTGGATGCCGAAGTAGGCCAGGTGGGACCAGGGGGCGCACCGGGCGATGTACTCCCCCAGCTTTTCCTGGGAGCCGGCGGCCTCAAAGAAGCCGGTGGCGTACAACGCCCAGACGCTGCCGCCCAGGATAGCCAGGGTGAGGAGCCAGAGGAGGAGCTTGACGGGCCTGCGTTCCATGGATACGCCTTCTTTCCGCGCGAACCGCGCTTTTCCAAGTGTTTTGACTATATTATAGCGGGGCGGGGGGAAAAGGCAAGGAAGGATCTTCTAAAAAATTCTGAAGATTTCTTTAGGAGTGGGACAGCCTGTGCCCTGTGGGAGATTTTCCCCTTGTATTCCTATCAAACATATGGTACTTTAGGTATAACAGCTGTGTTCACAGACCCAGGGCCGCCGTGAATACAGGTTGCCAGCACAGCGGAAGGGGGCCTTCCCATGAAAATATCCACCAAGGGCCGCTATGCCCTGCGCCTGATGGCGGACATCGCCCAGCAGAGGCCGGGGGAGCCGGTGTCCCTCCGGGACGCCGCCCGGCGGCAGGGGCTCAGCGACAAATACCTGGAGCAGATCGTCACCCCCCTGGCCCGGGCGGGGCTGGTGCGCTCGGTGCGGGGGGCCGGGGGCGGCTACCTGCTCACCCGGAAGCCGGAGGAGTACACCGTGGGCGACATTCTCCGCCCCCTGGAGGGGGATCTGGCCCCGGTGGAGTGCGCCACCGACGGGGCCTGGTGCGCCCGGAGCGGGGACTGCCTGACGGTGGGGCTGTGGCAGGAGATCCACCGGGCGGTGTCCGCCGTGGTGGACGGCACCACCCTGGCCGACCTGCTGGCCAAGCAGGCGGGACGGAAGGAACCCACATAATCGGCGTGGGCGCACCCGCCCAATGCCGGATCGCGTCCGTAAAACCGCGGGAGCGCAATGCGCGCCCCTGCAACGCGCACAACACGCAGGGGCGCAGGCCGCAGGCCGGGGAATGGCGGTTGCGCCCAGGCCCGCCCTGTGTTATAATATTCCTTAAGACTTTTTACGGGAGAGGAACGGTTCCATGGAAATCAACGGCCAGCAGGTACAAGAAGTATACTATTATAAAGACATGGGCCTGTCGGAGGCCACCAGGAAGGCCCTGGACAAGAAGGGCTTCACCCAGGCCACCCCCATCCAGGGCGGGGCCATCCCTTACTTCATGGAGTGGAAGGACGTGGTGGCCAAGGCCCCCACCGGCACCGGAAAGACCTTCGCCTTCGGCATTCCCATGGTGGAGCACATCGACCCGGACTCCGACGCGGTGCAGGGGCTGATCCTGGCCCCCACCCGGGAGCTGGCCATCCAGATCCGGGACGAGCTGCGGGACCTGTGCGCCTTCCGGGAGGGGGTGCGGACGGTGTGCCTCTACGGGGGCCAGCCCATCGACAAGCAGATCACCCAGCTCAAGGCCAAGCCCCAGATCGTGGTGGCCACCCCCGGGCGGCTCATGGACCACATGAAGCGGCGCACCGTCAAGCTGGACAAGGTGCAGACCGTGGTGCTGGACGAGGCGGACCGGATGCTGGACATGGGCTTTATCCAGGACGTGACCCGGATTCTGGACAAGATGCCCCACCGCCGCAACTTGGGGTTATTTTCCGCCACCATATCACGGGAGGTTATGGATATCTCCTGGGTGTACCAGCGGGACCCGGCGGAGATCACGGTCCGCCCGGTGGAGGAAAACCGCCCGGACATCCAGCAGTACGCCATCGAGCTGATGGGCCGGGAGCAGAAGCTGGACACCATGTGCGCCCTGCTGACCCACGGGGGCTACGAGCGGGCCATCGCCTTCTGCAACACGAAGAACATGACCGACCGTCTGGCGGGGCTGCTGAAAATGCGGGGCTTTTCCTGCGAGGCCATCCACGGCGACATCCCCCAGAAGGAGCGGGAGCGCACCCTCCGGAAGTTCAAGGAGGGGAAGCTTCAGGTGCTGGTGGCCACCGACGTGGCGGCCCGGGGGCTGGATATCGACGACGTGGACGCGGTGTTCAACTACGACGTGCCCGACGAGCAGGAGTACTACATCCACCGGATCGGCCGCACCGGGCGGGCGAAAAAGCACGGGGTTTCCTACACCCTGATGGCCTCGGTGACGGAGAGCGTGAAGATGCGGGACATCGCCCGGAACACCCGGATGGAGATCCAGCTTTTGAAGTACGACAAGGACGGCTGCCTGATGGTGGTGGAAGAACCTTGACCTGGGCTCTGCCAGGGCCGGGGCGGGACCCTGTCTGGCCCGTCCCTTGAGGGCAAGGGCGGGGGAACCACAAAGCCGGGAGGGGCAAGCCCCTCCCCTACAAGGGCGGACGGCCTGCCGTCCGCCCCTTTTGGAGGGGATTTGGATGAACATTCGGATATTAGCCGTTGGCGACGTGGTGGGGGAGGCCGGACTGGACTTCCTCCGCCGCCGTCTGCCCGCCCTGCGCCGGGAGCAGGGGGTTCACTTCACCGTGGTGTGCGGGGAGAACGCCGCCAGCGACGGGCTGATGCCCGCCCAGGCGGACGCCATCTTTGCCGCCGGGGCGGATGTGATAACCATGGGCAATCATACCTGGGACAAACGCCAGATTGTAAACTATCTGGAGGAGAACCCCTACATCCTCCGGCCCGCCAACTACTCCGACCGCGCCCCCGGCCGGGGCTGGGGGGTGTTCGACGGCCCCCAGGGCCTGCGCATCCGGGTGGTGGATCTCATCGGGCGGGTGGAGATGAACCCCAACTTCGACAACCCCTTCACCAAGATGGATCAGCTCCTGCGGGCGGGCGGCGCGGATCTGACCCTGGTGGACTTCCACGCCGAGGCCACCAGCGAGAAGGGGGCCATGGCCTGGTATCTGGACGGGCGGGCCCAGGCCCTCTGGGGCACCCACACCCACGTCCCCACCGCCGACTGCCAGGTGCTGCCCCAGGGCCTGGGCTTCGTCACCGACCTGGGGCTCACCGGGCCCGGCCAGTCGGTCATCGGCGTCAAGCCGGAGCAGGCCATCAACCGCTTCTTAGGCGGCCTGCCCCAGCGGTTCCAGCCCGCCCCCGGCCCCTGCCGGATGGGGGCCGTGCTGTTTGAGGTGGATGCCGCCGCCAAACGCTGCGTTGGCGTGAAGCGGGTGGATCTGGCGGAATGACAGAAGCAAAGCGGACGCTTCCCATACCGGGAGCGTCCGCTTTTTGTGCCTGTTCCGTTACCGGGCCGGGGGCACGGCCGGGACGGGCGGCGCGTCGATGATCACTGTGCCCAGGGCCTCCGTGCCGCTGTCCTCCGGGGCGGGGTCCGCCGGATCGGTCTCCACCGGGGCGGTTTCCACCGGATCGCTCTCCGCAGGCTCCGTCTCCTCCGGCCCCGGCTCGGGAATGTCCACCAGCCCCTTGCCGTAGGGCACGAAGCACAGGTTCATGTCCACGGCGGAGCCGATGCCCGCCACCTTGCCCTTGGAGGAATACTGCCAGAACTGGAAGTCGTAGAAGCAGGAGGGGGCGTCGCTGTACTGGGCGAACCAGAACTGGTAGTCCGTCAGCTTGGACAGGTCCATCTTGATGTAGCCGCAGTATTCGTTGAAGTAGATCATGGGGGTGTACCCCGCCTCCGCCACCTTCTTGCAGAAGGCGTCGATGCACTGGGTGATGATCCGCCCGTCCACGCCGTAGGCCCGGGAGTCGTTGCCCCCCAGGTACTCCCAGTCGCACACCACCGGGTAGGTGATGTGCTCCTTATACGGCTCCAGCCGGGCCAGGAAGGCCTCCGCCTCCTCCTCCGCCTCCGCCACGGTGATGGCGTTGGAGAAGTAGTAGGCCCCCACGTCCAGGCCCGCGGCGATGGCCCCCTCCATGTTCCCCACGAACTTGGAGTCCTCCATCAGCACCCCGGTGCCCCAGGCCCGGTTGCCCGCCCGGATGATGGCGAAGTCGATGCCGTCCGCCGCCACCGCCTCCCAGTCGATGATCCCCTTGTGGCCGGACACGTCGATGCCCTGGGCGAAGTAGCCGCCGGAGTACACCAGGCGGTTGCTGTCGTCCCGGCTGAACTGCCCCCCGGTGAAGGGGGAGGCGGGCACGTCCTCCAGCTTGTCTATGTAGTAGTTGTTGAAGCGGATCATGCCCTTGGTAGGCTCGCCGTTGCGCACCCGCCAGACGATGGTGGCCATCTCCTCCCGGGAGATGGGCTTGTCGGGGCGGAAGGACCGGGAGCCGTCCTCGTTGAGGAAGCCGTCCATGATCCCCTTCTCAAACAGCTCCACCACGTAGCCGTCCTCGCAGTCGTCGTAGGGGGTGGGGCCGGAGATATCGGTAAAGTCCAAGGCCCGGGCGGTCATACGGGCCACGCTGAGCCGGGTGGGGACCTGGCCCAGGTAGCTGGGATCGAAGGAGTACATCAGCCGGTTGTCCAGGGCCAGCTCCACGTAGGGCATGGCCCAGTGCTGTCCCGGCTGGGCGGGGCCCGGCTCGTCCACGCCGATGGACAGCAGGATCAGCTTGAAGGCCTCCCCCCAGGTGACGTTGCCCAGGGGCTGGAAGGTGCCGTCGGGGTAGCCCTTTACCACGCCCTGCCGGTGGAGGTCGGCCACGTACTGGTGGGACCAGCGGTCCTCGGGCAGGTCGGAAAACAGCGGCCCCGGCGCGGCCAGGGCGGCGGTGCTGGAGGAGGCCGCCAGCAGGACGGCCAGCAGCAGGATGGCGATGCGTTTTTTCATGTGCGCTCCTTTTCTCTCGGTCAGGGTGGGTACTCACGTTACCCCCTATTGTATCGAATCTTGCGGCCCGTGGCAAGCCCCGGAGGAAATTTAACACACTGGAAAATTTTTTGAAACACCCCTTGACAGGGGGCCGGGGATGTGGTATTCTCTGTATGACAAATAAAGTTGTCAAAAAGACAAACTCGTTTGTCAGAAAGACAAGACACCTTGTCAGAACGACAAAAATACCTGTCAGGAGGAAATGGATATGATTTGGAACGAGCTGGGAATGAGCGGGGGGACGGCGTTGATCGTGCTGGCGTCGCTGTACTTTGTCATGAAGTGGGCGGTGCGCAATGGCATCCGGGAGGCCCACCAGCGGATGAACGGGGAGAGGGGCTGGCTCCGGCGGCTGTGGGACGGCGTGATCACCGATCATGGGGCCGTTGAGTGACGGGGGGCCGGGGCGATGCTGAAGAACCGCCTGAAGGAGCGGCGGGCCGCCCTGGGCGTGAACCAGCAGGAGCTGGGGCGGCTGGCCGGGGTGTCCCGGCAGACCATCAGCCTCATCGAGCGGGGGGACTACTCCCCGTCGGTGACGCTGGCCCTCACCCTGGCGAAGATCTGCGGGGTGACGGTGGAGGACATATTCAGTCTGGAGGAGGAGAACGATGAAAAACAATAACGAAGCGGCGAAGCAGGAGGACAAAAAGGCCCTGCCGAAGTTTATCGCGATCGTGGTGTGCAGCCTGATTGTTGGCGGCGTGCTGGGCGTCCTCATGGTGAAGCTGAGCCTGGAGGACTTCCAGGAGGTGCTGGACGGCGCGGGGCTGTACTTCACCAACTACGCGGCACCGTGGCTGATCATCGCCCTGCCGGCGGTGGAGTTTGCCATCTGCCTGCCCCTCTATTTCAGCGCGAAACAGCGGCTCGCCGCCTGGGACGGGGAGGACGAGGCGGTGAGCGGCGGGATCGAGGTGAAAATATCCGCCGCCCTCTGGATCACCGGCCTGGGCACGGTGATCGCCTTCTTCCTGCTGGCGGCCATGTTCTCCGGCTTCGTGTCCATGGCGGGCAATCCCATGCAGATCGCCCCCGTTCTGTTCTTCGGGGGGCTTGCCGCCTTCCTGGTGTCCCTGTTCGCCCCCGTGCGCCTCCAGCAGAAGCTGATGGAGCTCACCAAGCGGCTCAACCCGGAGAAGAAAGGCTCGGTGTACGACACCAAGTTCCAGAAGAAGTGGTACGACAGCTGCGACGAGGCGGAGCGGGCCGCCATCGGCCAGTGCGCCTTCAAGGCGTACCAGGCCATGTGCCGGGTGTGCCTGGGGCTGTGGGCGGTGTTCGCCCTGGGCGGGATGTTCTTCGACTGGGGCTTCCTGCCCGCCCTGGCGGTGTGCGTGGTGTGGGGCGCGGGCCAGACAGTGTACTTCTATTGGACGCTGAAGCTGGGCCGTCCGGACGGGGCGGCCGGTTAAGAACCCGTGTTCACAGCCTCGAACGCCGTGTGGACGGGTCTTTTTCCGCCATACTGCGTTGCGTTTTCTTGAAATGCACCAAGCATTCCTGCGAAAACACGCCTTGTCTGGCGGAAAAATCCCTCGCCCACCCGGTATATTCGGTTATAAATACAGGCTCTAAGGTTTTAACCATAGCAAAGGAGATGACAGTGATGAGAAAATGCCTCAGATGCGGCGCAGAAATGCAGGAGGGCTGCACGGTGAAGGTGGAGGGCGCGGGCTACGGCGTGGTGCTGTCCACCGAGGAGAACAAAATTTTCAGCGGGCGGATCGGCAGGCCCAGGGTGGCCGTATGCCCGGAGTGCGGCGAGGTGTCCGTCTACCTGGAGGACGTGTCCCGGCTGAGGGGCTGAGGACAGCGGTTCTCCGCTTCCACACAAAAAGCACCCCCGGAGCGACGCTCCGGGGGCAGTTTTTTTGCCGTTTTAGTCGGTGACGTAGGGCAGCAGGGCCACGTGACGGGCGCGCTTGATGGCGTCGGTCAGCTGACGCTGGTGCATGGCGCAGGTGCCGGTGGTGCGGCGGGGCAGGATCTTGGACCGCTCGGACAGATACCGCTTGAGCTTCTGGGCGTCCTTGTAGTCAATCTGCTCCACCTTGTCCACGCAGAACGCGCACACCTTGCGGCGTTTGCGTCCGCCCCGGGGCTTCGCGTTGTTATCCATAGCCATTATGGCAGACCTCCTTTATGTGAGATACCCAGCGTGACGAAAAAGTCTTTTCGTCACGCTGGAGGCGATTTTTGAGCAGAGGGCACTCAAAAATCGTTGATGGAACGTGAAAGACACCCCTCCTGGGTTTCTTTCACACGATCTTCCTTCCCGATGCCGGAAAGGAAGCGGATTTGCCGGAATTGCGTGCCCTCTGCTTAGAAGGGAAGATCGCCGTCGTCGTCGGCCAGCTCCGCGAACTGGTCGCCGCCGGACGGGATGCCGTAGTCCGCGGCGGGGGCGGGGGGGGCGGAGGGGGCGGGCCGTCCGTAGCTTCCGCCCTGTCCGCCATAGCTTCCGCCGCCATAGCCGTTATTGCCGCTGTAGCTCCCCTGGCCGTCGCCATCCCGCTTGGAGTCGCCGAAGTAGACGCTGTCCGCCACCACCTCGGCGGTGGTGCGGCGGTTGCCCTCCTTGTCGGTCCACTCCCGCATCTGGAGGCGGCCCTCCACCACGGCCATCCGGCCCCGGGAGAAGTACCGGGAGACGAACTCCCCGGTGCCCCGCCAGGCCACCACGTCGATCCAGTCGGTCTGGCGTTCGCCGGTGTTTTTGTCCTTAAAGTCCCGGTCCACCGCCAGGCGGAAGGTGGCCACGGGCGTGCCGGACTGGGTGTGGCGCAGCTCGGGGTCACGGGCCAGCCGGCCCATGATTACGATGTGATTGAGCATGGTCTGCTTCCCCCTCAGGCGTCCTTGCTGACGATGATGGAGCGCATGACGCTCACGTTGATCCGCATCAGGCGGTCCAGCTCAGCGGGGAACGCGGGGTCGGCGGAGAAGGTCATCAGGACGTAGTAGCCCTCCTCCAGGTCGTTGATGGGGTAGGCGAGACGGCGTTTGCCCCACTCGTCCACCTCGGTGACGGAGCCGCGGCCCTCGGCCAGCTCCTTGAAGCGGGCCACCAGGGCGGCGGTGTCCTCCTCGCCCAGGGTGGGGTTGAGGACGTAGAGCACCTCGTAGCTTCCACTCACTTTTGCCATTTTCTTTGCACCTCCTTGTGGTCATTTGGCCTCCGGCCGCACCGGAGGCAAGGATGGTATGCCGCGCACAGGTAAAAGGCGGCAGACTGCGGTATTATACCTCAGCCCGCCGCAAATGTCAAGGTTTATTCACATAAATCCACGATAATATGGGCAAACAGCCGGGCGGACAGCAGCAGGTCGCTCACCCGCACCCGCTCGTCCGGCCCGTGGAGGTGGGTGTCGAACCCGGGCAGGGTGCAGCCGAAGGCCACGCCGCCGGGGATGTCGTGGACGTAGGTGCCCCCTCCGGTGGACAGGCACTCCCCCTTCAGCCCGGTGTACTCCTCGTACCGGCGCAGCAGGGTCTTGATGAAGGGGCTGTCGGCGGGGACGTGGTGGGGCGCGCCCTGGACGGCCTCAAAGGTGAAGCCCTTTTCCTCAAAGGCGGCCTTGGCGGGCTGGAGGCAGTTTTCCTCGGTGGCGCACAGGGGCACCCGGCTGTCAAAGAAGCCCTTCAGCCCGGTGTCCGTGATCTCCAGCAGGGAGAAGGCCACCGTCAGCGGCCCCGCCACCGGCTCCTCCTGGGCGATGCCCAGGGCGCGGCCCTTGCAGTCCCCGTGGGGGAGGAGGGCGTTGAGCTGGTGGAGGGCGTCCTTGCAGTCCCCGTCCGCCAGGGGCAGGGCGCACAGCAGGGAGATCAGCCCCGTGACGGCGTTGTTCCCCCCCTCGGGCCAGGCGGCGTGGGACGCCTCCCCCTTGGCCTTGATCACCGTCACCCCGTCCTCGCTGGCGAAGGTGAACTTGATCCCGGTGCGGGCGGTGACGTTCCGGGCCACGGGCTGTATGTCGTACATGGAAAGCCCCTCCACCCCGGCGGAGGCGTCCCCGGGGAGGATGTTTCCCCGGATGCCGCCGTGGAGCCAGTTCACCCGGGGCAGGTCCGCCTGGGCGGGCCAGCTCTTGGTGAAGGTGGGCCGGAGGCTGCCCTTTTCGGTGTTGATCACCGGGAAGCCGGAGTCGGGGGAGAAGGTGGCGGGGGCGAAGGGGTGGCGGGCGAAGTACCAGGCGATGTCCCCGGAGCCGCTCTCCTCGTTGGTGCCCATGATCACCTTGCAGTTTTTGGTCAGGGGCACCCCCAGGTCCTTCACCGCCTTCATAGCCAGCAGGGAGACCGCCACCGGGCCCTTGTCGTCGTCGGTGCCCCGGCCGTACAGCAGGTCGTCCACCAGCTTGGGGGCGTAGGGCTGGGTGACGGTCCACCCCTCGCCGGGGGCCACCACGTCCAGGTGGCCCAGAATGTGCAGGGCGTCCTCGCCGCCGTTCAGGTCGGCGGTGCCCACATAGCCCTCGTGGTTCTCCGCGGTGAGGCCCCACTCCTCCGCGAGGGCCAGGGCCTCTTTCAGGGCGGCGGCGGGGCCGGGGCCGAAGGGCGCGCCGGGGGCGGGCCGGCCCTCCACGCTGTCGATGGACACCAGGCGGCTCACCGCCTCCACCAGCAGCTTTTCCTTGTCCGCGAACCAGGCGTCAATCTGTTCTTTTGTGATCATATGTAGCATCCTCCATCATGGGGCGGGGCGGACCCCTCCCGGTTGTTTAGGCTTGTCCCATTCTACTCCATTCCGCTGTCAATTACAAGGGAAATCAGAGGGGGCCTTCCGGCCCGTCCTCCCCGGACAGCTCGTCCAGGTACTTATACACCGTGTACCGGGACACCCCCAGCCGCCCCGCCACGTAGGGCACCGACTTGCGGTAGGAAAACGCGCTGCGCTGGCGCAGCAGGGCAATGACCTTCAAGCGGTCCGCCTTGGTGAGGGCGTCCAGGGGCTTGCCCAGGGCGTCCACGCACTGGTCGAACAGGTCGGCCAGCTGCCGGGAGTTCCCCGGCTGCCACAGGGCGGTGCGCAGATCCGCCTGCGCGCTCATGAGGTCCACCAAAATCCGGTTGGCAAACACCAGGGAGGTGTAATCGAAGTTGATGCCCAGGGCCAGGTTGTAGTCCTCCCCGATCATGTGGAAGGTGGAGGACTTGGTCTGCCGCCCGTCGGGGGTGGCGGCGGCCAGGTTCACCTGGTCGGTGGTGGCGGCCTGCTCGTCCAGCTCCAGGCCAATGCCCATGATGTCCATGGTGGAGCCCACCTCCCGGCCGGACACGTGGCCGTTGTAGATGGACAGAATGGGGTGGGTGGGCACCCCCATGTCGTGCACCAGCGTCTCGCAGGAGGAGCCGAACATCTCCGCGATCCCCCGCGCCGTGCGGTCTAAAAACTCAAAGGCCTCGTCCCGGGTCATAGGCTTCCACACCCTCCGCTACAATTTGTCAAGCCTATTGTAAACCGCCTGAGGGCAAAAGGCAAGAAAAATCCGTCTGCCCTCCCGCCGCTTTATTCACAATTTCCTCTTTTTTCTTCCCCCGGCTTGTGGTATACTGTACCGAGTTAAATTGGGCTTCTATACTTTAACGATAGAAAGGACACACAAGCTATGGGTCTGTTTTCCAAAGTATTCGGCACCCGCTCCCAGCGGGAGGTGAAGTCGCTCACCGCCACGGTGGACAAGATCGAGTCCCTGGAGGAGGAGTACCGCGCCCTCAGCGACCACGACCTGCGGGCCAAAACCGGCGAGTTCAAGTCCCGCCTGGCCAGCGGCGAGACGCTGGACGATATTCTCCCCGAGGCCTTCGCCGTCTGCCGGGAGGCCGCCGACCGGGTGCTGGGTATGCGCCCCTACCGGGTGCAGCTCATCGGCGGCATCATCCTCCACCAGGGCCGCATCGCCGAGATGAAAACCGGCGAGGGCAAAACCCTGGTGGCCACCCTCCCCGCCTACCTCAACGGCCTGTCGGGCCGGGGGGTGCACATCATCACCGTCAACGACTATCTGGCCAAGCGCGACTCGGAGTGGATGGGCAAGGTGTACCGCTACCTGGGCCTCACCGTGGGGCTGGTGATCCATGGGGTGGACAAGGCGGACAAAAAGCGGGCCTACGCCGCCGACATCACCTACGGCACCAACAACGAGTTCGGCTTCGACTACCTCCGGGACAACATGGCGATTTACAAGGAGGAGCTGGTCCAGCGGGGCCACGCCTTCGCCATCGTGGACGAGGTGGACTCCATCCTCATCGACGAGGCCCGCACCCCGCTGATCATCTCCGGCCAGGGGGAGCAGTCCACCCAGCTTTACCAGCTGGCGGACAGCTTCGTGGCCCGGCTGAAGTGCCGGCGGGTGAAGGCGGTGGACGCCAAGGAGGAGGAGGACGCCTCCGACGACGCGGACTACATCGTGGACGAGAAGGCCCGCACCGCCACCCTCACCTCCCGGGGCGTGGAGAAAGCAGAGGAGGCCTTCCACGTGGAGAACCTGTCCGACCCGGAGAACACCACCCTGTCCCACCACATCAACCAGGCCATCAAGGCCCGGGGCGTGATGAAGCGGGACATCGACTACGTGGTGAAGGACGGCGAGGTCATCATCGTGGACGAGTTCACCGGGCGGCTGATGTACGGGCGGCGGTATAACGAGGGCCTCCACCAGGCCATCGAGGCCAAGGAGCACGTCACCGTGGCCCGGGAGTCAAAGACCCTGGCCACCATCACCTTCCAGAACTACTTCCGGCTGTACGACAAGCTGTCCGGCATGACGGGCACCGCCATGACCGAGGAGGAGGAGTTCGGCACCATCTACAGCCTGGACATCGTGGAGATCCCCACCAACCGCCCCCTGGCCCGGGTGGACCAGCCCGACGTGGTGTACAAGACCCAGGCGGGCAAGTACCGGGCGGTGGTGGAGCAGATCCGGGCCTGCTACGAAAAGGGCCAGCCCGTGCTGGTGGGCACCGTGTCCATCGAGATCTCCGAGCTGGTGAGCAAAATGCTCACCAAGGCGGGGATCAAGCACAACGTCCTCAACGCCAAGCACCACGAGAAGGAAGCGGAGATCGTGGCCCAGGCGGGCAAGTTCGGGGCGGTCACCGTGGCCACCAACATGGCGGGCCGCGGCACGGATATCATGCTGGGCGGCAACGCCGAGTTTATGGCGAAGGCGGAGCTGCGCAAGAAGGGCATGAGCGATGAGCTCATCGCCGAGGCCACCGGCCACGGGGACACGGACAACCAGGAGATCCTGGACGCCCGGAAGGCCTTCGCTGAGGCGGAGGCCAGGTATAAGGAGGAGATCCGGGAGGAGGCGGAGCGGGTGCGCCAGGCCGGGGGCCTGTTCATCCTGGGCACGGAACGCCACGAGTCCCGGCGGATCGACAACCAGCTCCGGGGCCGGGCGGGCCGCCAGGGCGACCCCGGCGAGAGCCGCTTCTTCCTCTCCCTGGAGGACGATATCCTCCGCCTGTTCGGTTCGGAGCGGATTCAGAACATGATGGAGCGTTTAGGCGTGGACGAGGACACCCCCCTGGACCAGAAAATGCTGTCCAACGCCATTGAGAACGCCCAGAAGCAGGTGGAGTCCCGGAACTTCCAGACCCGGAAAACCGTGCTGGAGTACGACGACGTGATGAATACCCAGCGGGAGGTCATCTACAAGCAGCGGCGGCAGGTGCTGGACGGGGAGGACATCCACGGCGCGGTGGAGAATATGCTGTCCTCCACGGTGACGGGGGCGATACCCACCCAGGCGGACGGGCACCTGAGCGGCGAGGAATTCCGGACCGCCGCCTCCCACCTGCTGGGCCTGTTCACCGAACAGCAGATGAGGCAGTTTGAGGCCGAGGCCGCCAATACCGCCCCCGAAAAGCTGTCCGAGGAGCTGCTGGACACGGCCCGGGCCAACTACGCCAAGCGGGAGCGGATGATCAACGAGGCCATGGCGGACCGGATGGAGCCGGGGAAATCCGCCATGCGGGAGCTGGAGCGGGTGATCCTGCTGCGGGTGGTGGATGAATACTGGATGGACCACATCGACGCCATGACGGAGCTGCGCCAGGGCATCGGCCTGCGGGCCTACGGGCAGTCCGACCCGGTGGTGGAGTACAAGCGGGAAGGCTTCGATATGTTTGAGCAGATGATCAACGCCATCCAGGAGGAGACGCTGCGGCGGCTGTTCACCGTGCGGCTCAAGACCAACGAGGAGCTACGCCGGGAGCGGGTGGCCAAGGTCACCGGACAGTCCGGCGGGGCGGACGGCACCGTGAAGAAGCAGCCGGTGAAGAAGGCCGCCAAGATCGGCCGCAACGACCCCTGCCCCTGCGGCTCGGGTTTGAAGTGGAAGAAGTGTACCTGCCCGGAGTACCATAAGGACGTTTGAGTATGCGCCAAGCCTTCCCCCTGCAAGGGGGAAGGTGGCACCGCCGCAGGCGGTGACGGATGAGGGCGCGGACAGGTGGTGCGCGCTGTGTCCAAATTTGGAGGACGGGTGCGCTGTACGGACGCCCCCTCACCCGCCCCCTTCGGGGGCACCCTCCCCCCTGTGGGTGGAGGGCATTCCGCCATTCCTCCTGCCTGAAGCCATCTTGCGGCATAGGGATTTCATCCATAAAGGAGAGCTTATGAACATCATCGAGCAGACCCAAAACGGCGTCGTCTTTTTCCAGTCCGATGGCATCGCCGCCGCCGGGGGCGCGGCCCACGGCTTCTCCACCCGCCTGGGGGGCGTGTCCCAGGGGATGTGGGAGTCCCTGAATTTAGGGGTGGGCCGGGGGGACGACCCCGACCACGTCCGGGAGAACTACCGCCGCTTTTTCCAGGCCGTGGGCGCGGAGGGCGGCAGGATCGCCGTCACCAACCAGGTCCACGGCGGCGCGGTGCGCACCGTCACCACCGCCGACGTGAGGCCCGACCCCTGCGGCAAGCCCCCCTATGAGGCGGACGGCCTGATGACCGACCTGCCCGGGGTGGCGTTGGTGGTGTACTCCGCCGACTGCATCCCCATCCTGTTTTACGACCCGGTGCGCCGGGTGATCGCCGCCGTCCACGCGGGCTGGCGGGGCACCGCCGCGGGCATCGCCACCGCCGCCGTCCAGCGGATGGAGACGGTGTACGGCTGCGACCGGGGGGACATCCTGGCCGCCATCGGCCCGGGCATCGGCCCCGACTGCTTCGAGACCCACGAGGACGTGCCCAACGCCATGACCGCCGCGCTGTCCACCGCCGTCCTCCAGCACATTAAGATTAAGGAAAACGGCAAATTCGCCGTGGACCTGAAGGCCATCAACGCCATGCGGCTGGAGCAGGCGGGGCTGGACCCCGCCCGCATCGCCGTCTGCGGCTTCTGCACCGCCTGCCAGCCGGACCGCTTCTGGAGCCACCGGAAGCTGGGCACCAGCCGGGGCTCCATGGCCGCCGTGATTCAGCTGCTATGAGGCGGCTGCGGCCTGTTCTGGCCCTGTGCCTGGTGGTTCTGCTGGCCCTGTCCGGCTGCGGGGAGCCGGAGCCTGCCCCCACCCCCTCGCCGGAGCCTTCCCCCACCCAGACGCCCCAGCCCCCCGCCCGGTTCAGCCTGGGCTATGACCCCGCCGCCTCCCTCCACCCCATCACCGGGGAGAGCCAGGTGAACCAGGAGCTGACGGGGCTGGTGTACCAGGGGCTGTATGAGCTGGACAACACCTTCACGCCCCAGCCCGTGCTGGCCCAGTCCGCCACGGTGAGCGGGGACGGGCTGGTGTGGACCTTCACCCTGAAGCCGGGGGCGGCGTTTTCCGACGGCACGCCCCTCACCGCCCAGCACGGGGCGGATTCCCTCAACGCCGCCCGGGCCGCGCCCCTGTACGCCCAGCGGCTGGCCTCCGTCACCGGGGCGGCGGCGGGGGAGGACGGCACCCTGACCGTCACCCTGTCTGCCCCCAACGGGAACCTGCCCGCCCTGCTGGATATCCCCATCGTGCTGGAGCGGGAGGACGGCTCCGCCCCCCTGGGCACCGGGTACTACCGCTACGAGGCGGCGGGGGATTCCCTGCTCCTCCGGGCCAACCCCCACAACGCCTCCGCCTCCGTCCTGCCCTACGACGCCATCCCCCTGGCCCCGGCCTCCGACCCGGCGGGCCGGATCGCCGCTTTCGACAGCGGCGGGGTGTCCGCCGTCACCACCGACTTCACCTCCCCCTACGCCCTGGGCTATTCCAGCAGCTACGAGACGGCGGATTTCCCCACCACCACCCTGCTGTACGTGGGCTTCCGGGCGGCGGGCGGTATGTGCCGTTCGCCCCTGGTGCGGCGGGCCTTCTCCCTGGCCCTGGACCGGGAGGCGGCGGTGCGCTCCGACCTCTCGGGCCACGGGGACCCGGCGGCCCTGCCCGTCTCCCCCCTGTCCGGGGAGTACAGCCAGTCCGCCGCGGACGCCCTGTCCTTTGACCTGGAACAGGCCGCCGCCCTGCTGGAGCAGGCGGGCTATGAGAAGGGGGAGGACGGTCTGCTGTACCAGGGCAAGGCCCCGGCGGAGGTCACCCTGCTGGTGAACAGCGACAACGACGTGCGGCAGGCCATCGCCGGCCGTCTGGCCCAGGCCCTGGAGGAGCTGGGGGTGACGGTGACGGTGAACCGCCTGCCCTGGAGCGGCTACATCGCCGCCCTTGCCGGGGGACAGTTCGACCTGTACTTAGGCGAGGTGCGGCTCACCGGGGATTTCGATCCCTCCGCCCTGCTGTCCGGCGGGCTGAACTACGGCGGCTTCTCCGGCGGGGAGCTGTCCGCCCTGCTGTCGGACTGGCGGGCCGCCCAGGGGGAAGCCCGGACCCGGGCCGGGGAGGCCCTCTGGACGCGGTTCGCCCAGGACGCGCCCTTCGCCCCGGTGTGCTTCAAGCGGGGGTCCCTGCTGCTGCGGTGGGGGATGGCCTCCAACCTGAACCCCACCCGGGCCAACCCGTACTACAAAATGGACCAATGGATTACGGCGGGCTGACCCGCCGCACAGATATGCTTCCCCGGCGCGAAGCCGGGAAAAGGAGAGAATCGGAATGAGTGAGACAGTCAACCAAGTCACGCGCTGCTTTGTCCACAAGCGTCCCGGCTTCGACGTGGAGGCCCAGGCCCTGTGCCGGGATCTCCGGGAGCAGCTGGGGGCGGCCGGACTGGAGCGGCTGACCATTGTCAACCGCTACGACATGGAGGGCGTCCCCCCGGAAGTCTACCGGCAGGCCCGGGGCACGGTGTTCTCCGAGCCCCAGGTGGACGCGGTGTACGACGGGGACTTCCCCCGGCCGGAGGGGCCCCACACCCTGCTGGCGGTGGAGGCCCTGCCGGGGCAGTTCGACCAGCGGGCGGACTCCGCCGCCCAGTGCGTCCAGCTGATGACCGGGGGGGAGCGGCCCCTGGTGGCCTACGCCAAGGTGTACGTGCTGGAGGGAGAGCTGGCCCCGGAGGAGCTGGAGAAAATCAAGGGCTACCTCATCAACCCGGTGGAGTGCCGGGAGGCGTCCCTGGACAAGCCGGACACCCTGGAGCGGGCCTACGCCGTGCCCCCCATGGTGGAGACGCTGAACGGCTTCACGGAGCTTGACCGGGAGGAGCTGTCCGCCCTGCTGGACCGGCTGGGCCTTGCCATGGACCTGGACGATCTGAGCTTCCTGCAAAACTACTTCCGGGACTGGGAGCGGCGGGACCCCACCATCACTGAGGTGCGGGTGGTGGACACCTACTGGTCCGACCACTGCCGCCACACCACCTTCTCCACCCACCTGAAAAACGTGGAGATCGGCGATCCCGCCGTCCAGGCGGCCTATGAGCGGTATCTCGCCGCCCGGGTGGAGGTCTACGGCGAGGAGAAGGCCAAAAAGCGTCCCCAGACCCTGATGGACATCGCCACCATCGGCACCAAGGTGCTGAAAAAGCGGGGCCTCCTGCCCGAGCTGGACGAGAGCGAGGAGATCAACGCCTGCTCCATCCATGTCGCCGCCGATGTGGACGGGGAGGAGCAGGACTGGCTGCTGATGTTCAAGAACGAGACCCACAACCACCCCACCGAGATCGAGCCCTTCGGCGGCGCGGCCACCTGCATCGGCGGCTGCATCCGGGACCCCCTGTCCGGCCGGGCCTACGTCCACCAGGCCATGCGGGTGACGGGGGGCGGCGACCCCACGGTGCCCCTGTCCGAGACGCTGGAGGGCAAGCTGCCCCAGCGGAAGATCGCCCAGACCGCCGCGGCGGGGTACTCCTCCTACGGCAACCAGATCGGCCTTGCCACCGGCCACGTGGCGGAGCTGTACCACCCCGGCTACATCGCCAAGCGGCTGGAGTGCGGCGCGGTGGTGGCCGCCGCCCCCGCCAGCCATGTCCGCCGGGAACGGCCCGCGCCGGGAGACGTGGTGATCCTGCTGGGGGGCCGCACCGGGCGGGACGGCATCGGCGGGGCCACCGGGTCCTCCAAGAGCCACAACAAAAAGTCGCTGGCCACCATGGCCAGCGAGGTGCAGAAGGGCAACGCCCCCGAGGAGCGCAAGCTCCAGCGTCTGTTCCGGGATGAGAACGTCACCCGGATGATCAAGCGGTGCAATGACTTCGGGGCGGGGGGCGTGTCCGTGGCCATCGGCGAGCTGGCGGACGGGCTGTCCATCGACCTGGACGCGGTGCGGAAAAAGTACGAGGGGCTGGACGGCACCGAGCTGGCCATCTCCGAGAGCCAGGAGCGCATGGCGGTGGTCATCGCCGCCGAGGACGAGGAGCAGTTCATCGCCATGGCCCAGGCGGAGAACCTGGAGGCCTACCGGGTGGCGGTGGTGACGGAAAGCCCCCGGATGGTGATGACCTGGCGGGGCCAGACCATCGCGGATCTGAGCCGGGAGTTTTTGAACACCAACGGCGCGGTGAAGCGGGCGAAGGTGTCCGTGCCCGCGGCGCGGCAGGCGGAGACGGAGCCTGCTCATGATTTGAGCCTGCGGGAGATGGCGGGCAGTTTGAAGTGCGCCAGCCGCCGGGGGCTGGTGGAGCGGTTCGACGGCTCCATCGGCGCGGGGTCCGTGCTCATGCCCTTCGGCGGCAAGACCCAGGCCACCCCCGCCCAGGCCATGGCGGCCCTCCTGCCCACCATGCCGGGGGAGGAGACGGATCAGGCCAGCGTCATGGCCTGGGGCTGCGACCCGGACGCGCTGTCCGCCGACCCCTACAACGGGGCCTATGACGCGGTGACCGTTTCCATCGCCAAGCTGGTGGCGGCGGGGGCGGACCCCACGGCGGTGTACCTCACCATGCAGGAGTTCTTTGAAAAGCTGCGGGACGAGCCCGTCCGCTGGGGCAAGCCCTTCGCCGCCCTCTTAGGCGCGCTGGACGCCCAGCTGGACTACGGGGCCGCCGCTATCGGCGGGAAGGACTCCATGTCCGGCTCCTTCCTGGATCGGGACGTGCCGCCCACCCTCATCTCCTTCGCCATCGCCCCCGTGAAGGCCGGGGAGGTGCTCTCCCCCGAGTTCAAGGAGGCGGGGCACCCGGTATATCTGTTTGGCGGCGAAACCACAGGGGAGATCAATTTCTCCTGGGGGCAGTTCCATAAGCTGGCCCAAAGCGGAAAGGTAAAAGCCGCCTGGGCGGTGGAAAACAGCATCGCCGAGGGCGTGATGAAGATGTCCTTCGGCAACCGGATCGGCTTTGCCGCTGAGAAAGAGGGAAATGCCGCCTTCTGGATGGGACGGCCCTGGCCCTGCCCCATCCTGGCGGAATTGACGGAGGACGTCAAGGTTTATTGCAAGGCGGCGCGGATTGGCGTCACCACCGCCGAGCCGGTTATCACCATGGGGGAGGACTCCGCCCCCATTGACGAGCTGCTGAAGCTCAACGAGGGCGTGCTGGAGGAAGTCTACCCCACCCGGGCGGGCACCTCCGATCCTGTGGAGGCCGTCACCTGGGATCGCCGCTCCCCGGCGGTGTTCGACGGCGAGATCGCAAGGCCCCGGGTGGTTATCCCCGTGTTCCCCGGCACCAACTGCGAGTACGACTCCGTCCGGGCCTGCCTCCGGGCGGGCATGGACGCGGAGACGGTGGTGATCCGCAACCTGACCCCCCAGGCCCTGGCGGACTCCGCCCTGGAGCTGGAACGGGCCATCCAGAACGCCCAGATCCTGTTCCTCCCCGGCGGCTTCTCCGGCGGCGACGAGCCGGAGGGCTCCGCCAAGCTCATCGTCTCCTTCTTCCGCAACCCCCGGCTGACGGACGCGGTCCACGGCCTGCTGAAGCACCGGGACGGCCTGATGCTGGGCATCTGCAACGGCTTCCAGGCCCTGCTCAAGCTGGGGCTGCTGCCCCACGGCGAGATCACCCCGGTGGACGGGAACAGCCCCACCCTCACCTATAACCTCATCGGGCGGCACCAGAGCCGGTACGTCACCACCCGGGTGGCCTCCGTAAAGTCCCCCTGGATGCTGCTCAGCCACGCGGGGGATCTCCACGCCATCCCGGTGTCCCACGGCGAGGGCCGCTTCGCGGCCCCCCAGGGCGTGGTGGATCAGCTCACCGCCAACGGGCAGATCGCCACCCAGTACGTGGGTCTGGACGGCGTGCCCTCCATGGACATCTCCGCCAACCCCAACGGCTCGGTGTGCGCCATCGAGGGGATCTTCTCCCCGGACGGCCGGGTGTTCGGCAAGATGGGCCACAGCGAGCGGCGGGGGGAGTTTGTGGCGAAGAACATCCCCGGCGACAAGCTCCAGCCCATCTTTGAGTCGGGCGCGCTGTACTTCCGGTAACGCTTCCAGCAATCAAACCACTCCAGGGCGGGACGCACGGCGCGCCCCGCCCTGACGCTTCAGAACCTGTATTCACAACCTCAAACGCCGTGTGGACGGGTCTTTTTCCGCCATACCGCGTTGCGTTTTTCAAGATTTTTCAACGCGGCCAGCGGCAATTCTGACCGTTAAGCTGGGTGCTGAGGCTATTGGTACAGCTTCTGAATACAGGTTCTTACACAGGGGGAATTTTCTATGAAATACGCGCTGATCACCGGAGGCTCCCGGGGCATCGGGGCCGCCGCCGCCCGCCTGTTCGCCCGCCGGGGCTGGGGGGTGGCGATCGGGTGCTGCCGCAGCGGGGAAAAGGCCCAGGCCCTGGCGGAGGAGCTGTCCGGCCTGGGCGTGCCCGCCCTGGCGGTCCAAGCGGACGTGGCGGAGGAGGGGCAGGTGGTCCGTATGGTTGACAATGTGTTAGAAAAATTTTGTCAACTTGACATTTTGCTTTGCGCCGCCGGGGTGTCCCACCTGGGCCTGATCAGTCAAATTGACGGGGACCAGTGGCGGCGGCTGTTCGCCGTCAACGTGGACGGGGTGCACCACTGCTGCCGGGCGGTGCTCCCCCATATGCTGGGGCGGAAGTCCGGCTCCATCGTCACCGTATCCTCCATGTGGGGGCAGGTGGGGGCCTCCTGCGAGGCGGCCTATTCCGCCACAAAAGGGGCGGTGATCGCCTACACCAAGGCCCTGGCCAAGGAGCTTGGCCCTTCCAATATCCGGGTAAACTGCGTGTCGCCGGGGGTGATCGACACGGAGATGATTGCCCACCTGTCCCCCGCCGACCGGGCGGCCCTGGCGGAGGAGACCCCCCTGGGCCGGATCGGGACGGCGGAGGAGGCCGCCGCCGCGGCGTCCTTTTTGGCCTCTGACGAGGCGTCCTTCCTCACCGGGCAGGTGGTGTGCCCCAACGGGGGATTCGTGATTTAGGGCGGTTTCCCGTCACAATACCACACAACCCCGGGGCGGGGAAACCCTCCTTTGTGCAAATTTGTGGTTGACAACACAGGGCGGCAAGTATATAATTGTCAACAATCTGGGGGGCGCAATCGTGCCCCCTTCGATGTTTGAACCTGCGTTCACCGGCGGAGGCCCGCCGGTGAATACAAGTTCCCTTTGGATCGTCAAGCATGACATAGAGGAGGAACTGAGAATGAAAAAGAAGAAACTGGCGGCCCTGCTGCTGGCGGGGGCCATGGGCCTGGGCCTGCTGGCGGGCTGCTCCAACGGCGGCAAGCCGGAGAACGGCGGCGGCGATGCCGTCACCATCAAGGTGGGCGGCATCGGCCCCACCACCGGGGACGCCGCCCAGTACGGCACCGCCACCGAGTGGGGCGCGGAGATCGCCGTGGAGGAGATCAACGCCCTCAACGGCCCTGTGAAGCTGGAGTTCAAGTACGAGGATGACACCGGGGCCGCCGACACCGCCGTGGCCGCCTACAACAACCTGAAGGACTGGGCCAAGGACGCGCCCCTGGTCATCTACGGCACCACCACCACCGGTCCCTGCGTGGCCGTGTCCGCCGAGACCTACGCCGACCGCATCTTCCAGCTCACCCCCTCCGCCTCCTCCCCCGACGTGGTGGCGGGTAAGGACAACGTGTTCCAGATGTGCTTTACCGACCCCTATCTGGGCACCGCCGGGGCGGAGTACCTGAAGGACAAGGGCCTGGGCACCAAGTACGCCGTCATCTATAACAACGGCGACGCCTACTCCACCGGCATTGCCGAGGCCTTCATCGCCAAGACCAAGGAGCTGGGCATGGAGCTGGTGGCCACCCAGACCTATCCCGATGACAAGACCACCGACTACACCGTGCAGCTCAACGCCTGCAAGGACGCCGGAGCGGACGTGGTGTTCCTGCCCATCTACTACACCCCCGCCTCCCTCATCCTGGCCCAGGCCAAGCAGATGAGCTACGCCCCCCTGTTCATCGGCGGCGACGGCATGGACGGTATGCTGGACATGGACGGCTTCGACAAGTCCCTGGCCGAGGGCCTGCTGCTCATGACCCCGTTCAGCGCGGGTGCGGAGGACGATCGCACCAAGTCCTTTGTGGAGAAGTTCCAGAAGGCCCACAACATCCTCCCCAACCAGTTCGCCGCCGACGGCTACGACTGTATGTACGCCATCTACGAGGCCTGCCTGGAGATCGAGGGCCTGGCCGGCATGGACAGCGCGGCCCTGTGCGACGCCCTGTCCGCCAAGTTCGGCAGCGGCACCTTTAAGGTGGACGGACTCACCGGCAAGGACATGACCTGGAAGAAGACCGGCGAGATCGACAAGGCCCCGCTGATCTTCAAGGTGGAGAACGGCGCGTACGTGGACGCCCAATAAGGAAACAGAACGCCAAGGGGGCTGTCGGATCGCTCCGGCAGCCCCCTCTTTTTTAAGCCATGGCAATAGAATTGCCATGGCTGTGTCGCAATTCTCCGGCTGCGGGCAAGCCTCGCAGAGTTCGCGCCCGCAGGCGCGAAAAAAGTTTAATCCGTTTTTGGGGCGGCTTTGCTGACCCCAAAAACGCAGAGAGGTGAGGATCGGAAATGTCCTTCCTGAACAACGCGATCACCGGGGTCAGCCTGGGCAGCATCTACGCCATCATCGCCCTGGGCTACACCATGGTGTACGGCATCGCCAAAATGCTGAACTTCGCCCACGGGGACGTGATCATGGTGGGGGCCTACGTGTGCTTCTTCGCCATGGGCAATTTTAACCTGCCCCCGGCGGTGGGGGTGGTGCTGGCGGTGGTGGTGTGCACCGTGCTGGGCATGGTGATTGAACGGCTGGCCTACAAGCCCCTCCGGGCGGCCCCCTCCCTGGCGGTGCTGATCACCGCCATCGGCGTCAGCTACTTTTTGCAGAACAGCGCGCAGCTCCTCTGGGGCGCGGCCACCAAGGTGTTCACCCCCATCGTGTCCGGCTCCCTGGCCCTGGTGCCGGGGCAGCTTTCCATCTCCTACGTGGCCATCCTGTCGGTGGCGTGCTGCGTCGTGGTGATGGTGGGCCTGACCCTGTTCACCGGGCAGACCAAGCTGGGCAAGGCCATGCGGGCCTGCTCCGAGGACAAGGGGGCGGCCCAGCTCATGGGCATCGACGTGAACGCCACCATCTCCATGACCTTTGCCATCGGCTCCGCCCTGGCCGCGCTGGCGGGGGTGCTGATGTGCTCCGCCTACCCGGTGCTGTCCCCCACCACCGGGTCCCTGCCCGGCATCAAGGCGTTTACCGCCGCGGTGTTCGGCGGCATCGGCTCCATCCCCGGGGCCCTGCTGGGCGGCGTCCTGCTGGGGGTGATCGAGACCTTCGCCAACGCCTACATCTCCACCGAGCTGTCCGACGCGGTGGTGTTCGCGGTGCTGATCGTGGTGCTGCTGGTGCGTCCCGCGGGGCTGATGGGCAAGTATGTGCCCGAGAAAGTGTGAGGCGGCCATGGAAAAGAGACTGAACGGGAAACGAATCAGCAAAGCCTCCCTCAACGGCTTTGTCAACTACGGCATTGTGATCGCCGCTTTCGCCCTGATCCAGATCCTGCTGGCGGTGCAGAAGCCGCTGGGGGTGACCCTGGTGTCCAACATCATGCAGAGCCTGCTGGTGCCCGCCTGCTGTTACATTGTGATGGCGGTGTCCCTGAACCTGACGGTGGGCATTTTAGGGGAGCTGTCCCTGGGCCACGCGGGCTTTATGAGCCTGGGGGCCTTCTCCGGGGTGGTGGCCTCCTTCCTGCTGGCGGAGGCGATCCCCTTCGCCCCCCTGCGCCTTGCCCTGTCCATGGCGGTGGGCGCGGTGTTCGGGGCGGCGGGAGGCGTGATTGTGGGCGTGCCCGTGCTGCGCCTGCAGGGCGATTATCTCGCCATCGTCACCCTGGCCTTCGGGCAGATCATCAAGAACATCATCATGGTGCTGTACGTGGGGGTGGACGGCGAGGGCTTCCATATGGCCCTCAGCTCCGAGAGATTCCATCTGGCGGAGGAGGGCACCGCCATCATCAAAGGCCCCATGGGGGCGGTGGGGGTGCAGAAGCTGGCCTCCTTCACCGCCGGGTTTGTGCTGATTTTGATCACCCTGCTGGTGGTGCAGAACCTGGTGAACAGCCGCTCCGGGCGGGCCATCATGGCCCTGCGGGACAACCGCATCGCCGCGGAGAGCGTGGGCATCAACGTCACCAAGTACAAGCTGATGGCCTTTGTCACCTCGGCGGCCCTGGCGGGGGCGGCGGGCGCGCTGTTCGGGCTGAACTACTCGTCCACCGTGGCCTCCAAGTTCGACTTCAACAGCTCCATTCTGGTGCTGGTGTTCGTGGTGCTGGGGGGGCTGGGGTCCATCCGGGGCTCCATCATCGCCGCGGCGGTGCTGTACGTCCTGCCCGAGCTGCTGCGGCAGTTCAATATCTCCGACTACCGTATGCTGATCTACGCCATCATCCTCATCCTGGTGATGCTGGTGACCAACAACGACCAGCTCAAAACGCTGGCGGGCCGGATCATCCCGAAGCGGAAGGGGGCGGCGAGCCATGGCTGACAAGAAGCAGTTCCCCAAGGGCAAAATGGTGCCCGTGCCCAGCGTGTCCATTATCCCGGAGCGGGACGTGGACAAGACGCCCATCCTGGAGTGTAGCCACCTGGGCATCGACTTCGGCGGCCTCACCGCCGTGAACGAGTTCAACATCACCGTGGGCCGCACGGAGATCGCCGGCCTCATCGGCCCCAACGGGGCGGGCAAGACCACCGTGTTCAACCTGCTTACCAAGGTCTACCAGCCCACCCGGGGCACCATCCTGCTGGACGGGCTGGACACCCACGGCAAGACCCCCGCCCAGATCAACCGCATGGGCATCGCCCGCACCTTCCAGAACATCCGGCTGTTCAGCAGCCTGTCCGTGGAGGACAACGTGAAGATCGGCCTGCACAACCAGGAGAAATACTCCATGTTCTCCGGCATCCTCCGCCTGCCCAAGTACTGGCGGCAGGAGAAGGCCGCCCACGAGCGGGCCCTGGAGCTGCTGAGCATATTCAATATGGAGGATCTGGCGGGCCACCAGGCGGGCAGCCTGCCCTACGGGGCGCAGCGGCGGCTGGAGATCGTCCGGGCCTTAGCCACCAACCCGTCCCTGCTGCTGCTGGACGAGCCGGCGGCGGGGATGAACCCCTCCGAGACGGCGGAGCTGATGGAGAACATCGTGAAGATCCGGGACACCTTCCAGATCGCCGTGATGCTCATCGAGCACGACATGAACCTGGTCATGGGCATCTGCGAGGGCATCTGTGTGCTGAACTTCGGCCAGATCATCGCCAAGGGGACGGCGGAGCAGATCCAGTCCAACCCCACGGTGATCGAGGCCTACCTGGGCAAGCAGCGGGAAGGGGGCGGGGCGTAAATGCTGAAGGTAAACGACATCAACGTCTATTATGGAGCCATCCACGCCATCAAGGGGGTGTCCTTCGAGGTGCGCCCCGGCGAGGTGGTCACCCTCATCGGGGCCAACGGCGCGGGCAAGTCCACCATCCTGAATACGGTGTGCGGCCTGCTTCGCTCCCGGACAGGCTCCATTGAGTTTCTGGGCAAGCCCCTGGGGGCGGTGTCTGCCCACAGGATTGTGGAGCAGGGGCTGGCCCACGTGCCCGAGGGACGGCGGATCTTCCTGCAAATGACGGTGGAGGAGAATCTGGAGATGGGGGCCTATACCCAGCCCCGGTCCACCATCGCCCCCAGCCTGGAGCGGGTGTATGAGCAGTTCCCCCGGCTGAAGGAGCGGCGCAAACAGATCGCGGGCACCCTGTCCGGCGGGGAGCAGCAGATGCTGGCCATGGGCCGGGGACTGATGTCCAGCCCCAAGCTGCTGATGCTGGACGAGCCGTCCATGGGCCTGGCCCCCATCCTGGTGGAGCAGATCTTCGACATCATCAAGCGGCTCCACCAGGCGGGCACCACCATCCTGCTGGTGGAGCAGAACGCCCAGATGGCCCTGTCTGTGGCGGACCGGGGCTACGTGCTGGAGACGGGCCGGATCGTAGCCACCGGCACCGGTCAGGAGCTGCTGCGGGACGCGGCGGTGAAAAAGGCGTATCTGGGCGGCTGAGTTCACAAGATGACAAAACGCCCCCTGCGGAAGATACCGCAGGGGGCGTTTGCTGTGTTTCCATTACCGCTCTGCTTCCGTTGCCGTCGCAGTTGTGCACGGTCTGCGCCCGCGCTCGTCGGCGAGCTTCAAGCTCTTTTTGGTTCCTTTTTCTCTTGAGAAAAAGGAACTTAGCGGGCCAGCTTGAACAGGTTGATGTCGGTGGCGAAGTTGGCGGCGGAGTAGAGCACCAGCACCTGATCGATGCCGTTGTCCGCCACGTACTGGGTCAGGGCGGTGTTGTTATACCGCAGGTCGAACAGGTGGACCTCCTGGAACTCCTCCGCCAGGAAGGGGGCCAGGGAGTCGGAGTAGGAGTCCCGGATCACCAGCAGCCTGCCGCCTGCGGCGTCCGGGTTCTTGATGACGCACAGGGGCTGGTTGCCGCCTAAAAAGTAGGCGTACTTGTCCTTGACCTCCAGCTTCTCCGGGTAGTACAGCCCCCCCGGAATGGCCACGCCCTCGGGGTAGCGGTCCACGGTGACGCGGCCCCCGGTGCCGCCCTCGGGTATGACGGCGTAGATGCTGTCCGGCTCTACCCAGGCCGCCCCGGAGGAGGAGTAGGTGGTGCCGTAGAAGGAATCGGAACACAGCGTCAAAGGATAATCATAAATCCCTCCGCTGTCCCCCATGCCCTGCATCAGCCCCAGGTAGCCTCGATATGCCCCCATGGTGGTCCAGTGGTGGTCGGTGCGGTAAAAGCTGTCCTCCGTACCGGTCAGCGGGCCTCGGAGGTCGATAAAGGTGATCTCGTCCCCGCACAGCTCCGCCGCCTGCTGGATGGTGGAGCCGTCGTCCGCATTGGGGGCGTTGGCGGGCAGGAGATCCGCCCACACCCAGCTCTTGTCCGGCACCAGGGAGAAGTACACCGGAACAGTCAGGTTCTGCCCCAGGGCGTTGACGAAGCCCACCTTCTGCTCCAGATCCCCGGGGCTGGGGGCGTTGAACTGGGCGAACAGGGTCTGGCCGTCGGTGCCGAAATAGACCTTGTTGTTCTCCTGCTTGCCCAGGGCGCGCTCGGAATACGCCTTGAGCTGAATCCACTGGTCCCGCAGGGGGAACTGGTCGGTGACGTAGTCCTCAAACTTCTCCATAAACTCCCCCGAGCGCAGGGTTTTCAGCGTGGGGGCCTTGAACTGGGCCAGGAAACGGTTTTCCTGGTCGGAGAAGTCCCGGCTGGGGGAGAGGATCAGGGCCGCGCCGAAGCCGAAGATGAACAGGCAGAACAGCACGGTGATGAAGATAGAATACTTTTTGCTCATAATGATATCCCCTCATTCAAGGAAAGCCAGAACGGTATCGGTATATTTTTCCGCTTCCTCAAGCCTTGGAAAGTGCCCGCTGTTTTCAAAAACCGCCTGGGTCACCTTGGGCGCGCGGCTCATAATAGACTGGATTTGATGCCTGGAGCAGGCGGGATCGTAGGCTCCGTTGATCAACAGCATGGGGGCCGAAATTTTTGGGAGCATGGGCAGGAGATTGTCGGTCATCCTCACCTTGCTTGGCGGGGAACCGTCCGGCGCGGGCCGCGCTTCCAGCAGCTTTTTCAGATGCTGCTCCCCCTTCGCCCACATTTCATCCGTGATGCCGGAGGTGTCCATACTCCTCCAATATTCCTCAAAAGAAATCCCGTGCAGGTAAAACCGCAGCTCCATATCCGTGACATAGCCCAGCAGGGCGGATAGATCCCATACGATCTCCGCCTTGTCCGGATAGTCCGCAGATTTGATCTTTTCACACAGCCCGCTTGCCTGCCTGTCGTTCAGGCTGTTGATATGTTCGCTCAAATATTCGGCGGTTGACCGGGCGGAATCCTCAAAATACAGCGATGGGCATTCCAGAATGATCCTGTGGATGGAATCTGGGTAGGTGTGGGCGTATAACACCGCAAGCATACCGCCATAGGAATGGCCCAGGATACTCCATTTCCCGAACCCCAGCAGGCTCCGCATTTCCTCAATCATTTCGATCTGATCTTCCATGCTGTAGCTTTCCTGCCCGGCGATGGCGTCGGAGCGCAACACCCCCAGCTGGTCAAAGATAACGACCTTCATTTTCCCGCTCAACGCCTTTGCCTGGTTCACAAAATCCAGACAGCTTGCCCCCGGGCCTCCATGAAAGTACAGCAGGGTATCGCTATGCTCCGCGCCATATACCTCATACCAGATTTTTTTGCCCCAAATGTCGATGAACATACGAGCGTCCCTCCTTTTGGCCTAAAAACGGAAGTAGAGGAACGGATTGTAGGTGCCGTCCACCAGATAGGCGGTGGTGAACACCAGCCCCGCCAGCATCAGCACCGGGAAGGCGATCTGACGGGCCCGCTCCGGCAGCTTGTGCCACAGGTTCTTGGCCAGCGGCGTGGCGGCCACGATGCCGATCACCAGAATGGGCAGGTAGTTGCGCAGGTAGTACAGGAAATCCCCGTCCAGCGCGCCCGCGCCAAAGCCGAACATGGCGGCCAGGTACGGCCCCATGGCGGAGAAATCCTCCACCGCGAAGATGGCCCAGCCCACCACGGCGATGAGCACGCCGTAGACGTGGCACACCCAGGCGGGGGCCCTGTCCAGGGCCCTGCCCAGCCACACCTTCTCCAGGCCGATCCACACGAACCAGTACAGGCCCCAGCACAGGAAGTTCCAGCTGGCCCCGTGCCAGATGCCGGTGGCGGCCCAGACCACCAGCAGGTTGAACACCATCCGGCCCTTCCCCACCCGGGAGCCGCCCAGGGGGAAGTACAGGTACTCCCGGAACCAGCTGCCCAGGGAGATGTGCCACCGCCGCCAGAACTCGCTGGCGGACTTGGAGATATAGGGGTAGTTGAAGTTCTCCAAAAACTCGAAGCCCAGCATACGGCCCAGGCCGATGGCCATATCGGAGTAGCCGGAGAAGTCGAAATAGAGCTGGAGGGAGAAGGCGATGATGCCCAGCCACGCCCCCAGTGTGGTGAGCTGGGCGGTGGGGGTGGCGAGGTACACGTCCCACAGCGGCCCCAGGGCGTTGGCCAGCAGCACCTTCTTGCAGGCCCCGATGGTGAACCGCTGGACGCCGGAGGCGAACCGCTGGAAGGTGTGGTCCCGCTGCTCCAGCTGGTCGTCCAGATCCTTGTACTTCAGGATGGGCCCGGCGATGAGCTGGGGGAACAGGGTGACGAAGGTGCCGAAGGTGACGATGTTCTTCTGGCACCGGGCGTCCCCCCGGTACACGTCGATGGTGTAGCTCATGGTCTGGAAGGTGTAGAAGGAGATGCCGATGGGCAGGGTGAAGCCGATGGACTCCCCCCAGGGCATGGGCAGATTGTCGATCACCGGCAGGAAGCCCGCGCCGACGGCGGCAAGGCTCCCGGCGATGAAGTTCCAGTACTTGAAGAAGCCCAGCAGGGCCAGGTTGAAGATCACCGACGAGGCCACCGCCATCCGGGCACCCCTGTCATTGCCCTTTGCTTTACACCGGGTGACAATCCGCCCGTGGGAGTAGTCGATGGCGATGGACAGGAACATGATCACCATGTACACCGGCTCCCCCCAGCCGTAGAAGATCAGGTTGGCGATGAGGAGCACCAGGTTGCGCCACCGCAGGGGGGAGATGTAGTACAGGGTCAATACGACGGGGAAATAGAGGAACAGAAAATACGGACTGGAAAATATCATACCCGGTCACCTCGTGGTTAGGTTGAGCTGCCCCGGCGTTTCCGCCGGGGCAGCTTGGAATACAGGCTCCGATCAAAACAG
Source organism: uncultured Oscillospiraceae bacterium (assembly GCA_910585265.1). GTDB lineage: Bacteria > Bacillota > Clostridia > Oscillospirales > Oscillospiraceae > Enterenecus. Next base: position 34,484 of record CAJUCA010000025.1, read on the forward strand.
GGCGTTAAACTCCGCCACAATCTGGTCGCAGTTCTCGTGTACCACCATCATGACATAGTTCCCGTTGGACACCACCCGGGAGTTGTTCAGCCACTGCTCGGTGGGGCCGGGATACCACGCGCCGGGCTTACCCTGTCCGTCCGCGCCGCTCATCCGGTCGATGCGGGCCTGGAAGATGGCCTTCACCCGGGCCGCGTCCGCGCTGTTCTTCACCTGCACCAGCCCGAACTCGCCGTTGTTCATGGACATCTGGCAGATGTAGACCAGACGCTGCTCGGTGGGAATGGAGGTCAGTCCGGCGTAGTAGCCGTCCAGCAGGGTGGCGTCTGCCAGCTCCAGGAAGCCGAACTCATGCATACTGGTGACGTTCGCGTAGAACGCCGACAGGTCCACGCCCGCCGGGGGCTCCGGGGTAGGCTCCGGCGTGGGAGCGGGCGTGGGTGTGGGGGCCGGAGTGGGCTTGGGCGTGGGAGCGGGGGTGGGCTTCGGGGTAGGCTTGGGGGTGGGCTTCGGCGTGGGGGCGGGGGTGGGCGTAGCCTCCGGGGCCTTGGTGGGCTCCGCCGTAGGCTCGGCGGTGGGCTCCTCCGTAGGTTCGGCGGTGGGCTCCTCCGTGGGCAGCTCCAGGGTGGGGGCCTGGGAGGGCTCCTGGGAGGGCTCGGCGGTGGGGGTGGGATCGGGGGGCACCACGGTGTTCTCCGAGGCGGGATTGCCGCAGCCGGACAGCAGGGACAGCCCCAGAGCCAGGGCCAGGGTGATGGGAATCAGACGTTTCATATGTCGCGCACTTCCTTACTTCATTTTTATGTGTGTGGCGTTTACTGAGAACCTGTATTCACAGCCGAGGATGCCGTCGGGGCGAGGGATTTTTCCGTCAGACAAGGCGCGTTTTCGCGGGAATACTTTGTGTATTTCAAGAAAACGCAGCGCGGTATGACGGAAAAAGGCCCGTCCAGACGGCGTTTGAGGTTGTGAATACAGGTTCTAAAAGAGGGCCTCGAACTCAGAGACAATGGCCTCGCTGTCGGGGTGGTTCACCAGCAGGACGTAATTGCCGTGATCCGCCACCTTCGCGCTGCGCTGCCACATCTCCACCTCCTCGGGGTAGTTGCCGGGGCCGTCGGTGGTTTTGGCGGTGACGCGGGCCTGGAAGATCTCCTTCACCTTGGCCGCGCCGTCGGCGTCCTTGGCCTGGACCACCGCCAGCTCGCCGCCGCTGAAGGACACCATGGCCAGATAGACCTCCACCTGCTCCAGATCCAGATCCTTCAGGCCGGGGTAGGCGTTCTCCAGCATAATGACGCCGAACTCCTCGTCGGCGGGATCGGCCTTCTCCAGGGAGGAAAACTCGTGCTTCTCCTGGACGGACTGGGCGAAGGCGGCCAGATCCACCTGTTTCTCCTCGGCGGGCTTGGGCCCGCAGGCGGACAGCGCGGACAGGCACAGCGCGGCGGCCATGCACAGGGCAATGAGCTTTTTCATGGTTCGATTCTCCTTTTGATTTCGTTGTGGTTTACGCGAACAGGGCCTTAAAGTCCTCCACGATCCGGTCGCAGTCCTCGCCCGTCACCATCATGACATAGTTCCCCTGGGTCACTACCCGGGAGGAATTGCGCCACAGCTCGGTGGGGCCTGGGTAAAAGGCCCCGCCGATCTCGTCCCCGTCCCCCGCCATGTAGTCGATGCGGGCCTGGAAGATCTCCGCCGCCTTGGCGGCGTCCTCGGGGCTTTTGGCCTGGACCATGGAAAATTCCCCGTTATTCAGGGTGATCATGGTCATATAGATCACCATCTGCTCCAGCTCCATCTCCAGCAGGCCGGGGAGGCAGCGGTTCATGTCCTCCTCATAATAGGGATACTCCGGGGTCATCTCCGTCAGGTAGCCGGCGAACTCGTACTGCTCGGTGAGGCCCTTGGCGAAGGCGGACAGGTCCGCCTGCTTCTCCTCCGTTTGCCCGGCGCAGGCCAGCAGGCCCGCCAGCAGCAGGGCGCAGGTGAGGGTGACGGCGAGGAATTTTTTCATGGTTTGATACACTCCTTGAAGGATTTTTGCCCAGGAAGCGGTAAAACCCATGGATTCCCACCATTGGAATTGTGCGCCGGGCCGGGGGGATTTATGCGTTTCCCCGCAGATGGGCGCGCACCCGCCCCACGATCATGTCCAGGGCCACCAGGTTGTGCCCGCCCTCCAGCACCACCAGGTCGGCGTACTGCCGGGAGGGCTGGACAAACTGCTCGTGCATGGGCTTGACGGTGGTGAGGTACTGGCTGATCACGGAGTCCAGGGAGCGGCCCCGCTCCTTCACGTCCCGGAGGATGCGGCGCAGAATCCGCACGTCGGCGTCGGTGTCCACGAAGATTTTCACGTCCATGAGATCCCGGAGGGCCTTGTCTGCGAAGATGAGGATGCCCTCCACGATCACCACCCTGGTGGGCCGCACCTCCACCGTCTCCTCCGAGCGGTTGTGGATGGTGTAGTCGTACACCGGGCAGCGGATGGCCTCCCCGGCGGCCAGCCTGTTCAGGTCGGCCACCATCAGGGCGGTGTCGAAGGCGTCCGGGTGGTCGTAGTTCAGCGCGGCCCGCTCCTGGTAGGTCATGTCCGTGTGCTTCTTATAGTAATTGTCGTGGTACACCACCGACACGTCGGCCCCAAAGGTCTCGCAGAGCTTTCGGGTCAGGGTGGTTTTGCCCGAGCCGGTGCCCCCGGCGATGCCGAGGATCATGGTATCCATGGGCGTCCCTCCCTTCCGCCCGCGGGGGCGGTGTGTTCCGGGTAATTGTAACACACGCCGGAGGGATTGGCAACTGTTTCGCCAAAAACCGCGGGGGGCGGGAAGGCCGCTCCTATAGGCAAAACCCTGGGGAGGGCGCGGGGGTTGCGCGGGGTGGAAAAAATTTTTCTTTTTTCCGTCCGGGGCCGCTCCGCCCTGGAAATTTGGGGAAAAATAAGGGGCCTTGGGCAAAGTGCCAGCAAAAAAAGTTAAATTTTTGACAGTTTCGCCACATTTTCTCTTGCTATTTGCGCCGCGAACGAATATAATGTCCGTGGTTAAGGGGAGATCTTATGGTCAATATCGTCTTGGTAGAGCCGGAAATCCCGCAGAATTGCGGCAATATCGCCCGCACCTGCGCCGCCACCCGCAGCCGCCTCCATCTGGTGGAGCCTCTGGGCTTCGATGTGAGCGACCGGGCGGTGAAGCGGGCGGGGCTGGATTACTGGCCCATGGTGGACGTGACGGTCTACCCCGGTCTGGACGCGCTCTTTGCCCGGAACCGGGTGGAGGACCTGTGGCTGGCCACCACCAAGGCCCCCCGGGACTACACCCAGGCGGACTTCCGGGACGGCTGCTGGCTGTTCTTCGGCAAGGAGACCGCCGGACTGCCGGAGTGGTTCCGGCTGGCCCACCGGGACCGCTGCGTCCGCATCCCCATGCGCGCCGACGCCCGCAGCCTGAACCTGTCCAACTCCGCGGCCATCCTGGCCTACGAGGCCCTGCGGCAGCAGGGGTTCCCCGGCCTGTCCGGGGCGGGGGAGATGGCGGCGGGAAGCGCGGAGCCGTTGTGAGCAGCGGGCTGACTCCGGAGCGGAGCGAAAGCAGGGAGGCCCCAAAGGGGGCGGACGGCTTTTGCGCAGGCGGAGGAGTTAGAACCGCGTCGCGAACAGGCGCAGCGTGACACCGCGGGAAGCGCGGATCAGCCGTGAGCAGCGGGACGCCACCCGGCCAAAGCAACCCTGAGAAACCCTATTTTCGTAAGCTAACACTTCAAGTTGTAAGAAATGAAAGGAGTTAGATCGGCATGAACTACAACAAGAAGACGGTCAAGGACATCGAGGTCAAGGGGAAGAAGGTTCTCCTGCGCTGCGACTTCAACGTGCCCATGGCCAAGGACGGAAGCGGCGTCATCACCGACGACAAGCGCATCCGCGCCGCCCTGCCCACCATCCAGTACCTGCTGGAGCAGGGGGCGGCGGTCATCGCCTGCTCCCACATGGGCAAGCCGGTGGCCACCTTCGACAGCTACAAGAAAAAGCAGCTGGAGAAGGGCAAGGACGAGGCGTCCATCACCGAGGAGAAGTGGAAGAAGTCCCTGGCGGAGCTGCGCATGGAGCCGGTGGCCGCCCGCCTGTCCGAGCTGCTGGGCAAGGACGTGATCCTGGCGGACGACGTGGTGGGCCCCGACGCCCAGGCCAAGGCCGCGGCCCTGAAGGGCGGCGAGATCATGCTGCTCCAGAACACCCGCTTTGAGAAGGGCGAGACCAAGAACGACCCCGAGCTGGCCAAGCAGATGGCGGCCCTGGCGGGGGAGGGCGGCGTGTACGTGTCCGACGCCTTCGGCGCGGTGCACCGCGCCCACGCCTCCACCGCCGGAGTGGCGGCCCACCTGCCCGCCGTGTCCGGCTTCCTGATCCAGAAGGAGCTGGACTTCATCGGCGGCGCGCTGGCCAGCCCCAAGCGTCCCCTGGTGGCCATCCTGGGCGGCTCCAAGGTGAGCTCCAAGATCGGCGTCATCAACAACCTGCTGGAGATTGCCGACACCATCATCATCGGCGGCGGCATGGCCTACACCTTCTCCGCCGCCCAGGGCGGCAGCGTGGGCGACTCCCTGCTGGAGGAGGACTGGAAGGACTACGCCAACGACATGGTGAAGAAGGCGGCGGACAAGGGTGTGAAGCTGCTGCTGCCCATCGACACCGTCATCGCCGACAAGTTCGCCCCCGACGCGGACTCCAAGGTGGTGAAGGCCGGCCAGATCCCCGAGGGCTGGCAGGGCCTGGACATCGGCCCCGACACCGTGAAGCTGTACTGTGACGCGGTGGACGGCGCGGGCACCGTGATCTGGAACGGCCCCATGGGCGTGTTCGAGTTCGAGAAGTTCGCCGCGGGCACCAAGGCGGTGGCCGAGGCCCTGAGCAAGACGGACGCCATCACCATCATCGGCGGCGGCGACAGCGCGGCGGCGGTCCAGCAGCTGGGCTACGCCGACAAGATGTCCCACATCAGCACCGGCGGCGGCGCGTCCCTGGAGTTTATGGAGGGCAAGGAGCTGCCGGGCGTGGCCTGCCTGCTGGACGCTTAATTGAGGCACTTGAGAGAGCGAGAGAGGCCCTAAGAGCCTGTTTAAAATCTATCAAAACGCCATCCCGGCACATCTTTTTCCGCTGGGCCGCGTTGACTTGACTTGAAATACACAAAGTATTCCTGCGTCAAATCGCCTTGCCCAGCGAAAAAATCCGCGCCTGTCTGGCATTCCGCCAGATTTTGAACAGGCTCTAAGAGAAAACCATCCATTTTTACTTTTTTGGAAGGAGCCCAACCATGAATCTGAAGTACCGTAAGACCATCATCGCCGGCAACTGGAAGATGAACAAGACCCTCACCGAGACCAAGGCCTTCGCCGAGGCCCTCAAGCCCCAGCTGGGCCGCCATAAGTGGTGCGATGTGGTGCTGTGCGTCCCCGGGGTGAACATCCCCGGCGCGGTGCGCCTGTTCAAGGACACCCGGGTGTCCATCGGCGGCGAGACCTGCCACTACGAGGCCAGCGGGGCCTACACCGGCGAGGTCACCGTGGAGATGCTCAAGGACGTGGGCGCGAAGTACGTGATCATCGGCCACTCCGAGCGGCGGCAGTACTATAACGAGACTGACTTCACCGTCAACAAGAAGGTCCACGCCGCCCTGGAGGCGGGCCTGCGGCCCATCGTCTGCGTGGGCGAGAGCCTGGAGCAGCGGGAGCTGGGCGTCACCAGCGAGCTGATCTCCTACCAGGTGAAGGTGGCCCTGGCGGGTCTGAACGAGAGCCAGGTGCGCCGGGTGGTGGTGGCCTACGAGCCCATCTGGGCCATCGGCACCGGCAAGACCGCCACCGCCGAGCAGGCCGGCGAGGTGTGCACCCACATCCGCACCATCATCCGCAAGCAGTACGGTGCCCGGGTGGCCCGGGCCGTCACCATCCAGTACGGCGGCTCCATGAACGCCAAGAACGCCCACGAGCTGCTGGCCCAGCCCGACATCGACGGCGGCCTCATCGGCGGCGCGGCCCTGAAGCCGGACGACTTCATGGCGATCATCAACGCCGCGAACCAGGAGTAAGGGAGACGGCTATGAACATGACAGAGGTCGCAAGGCTGCTTTTGGGGCTGAGGGCGGCCGGATGGAGCGAAAAAAAGATCAATGACTTCATATTGTATATTGAGTCAGGCGACGAGAGCTGCAAGCCCCAGCCGGACAGCAAGGACTGACAGCCGCGCCCCATTCTGAACAGAGAGGCATCCATTTATGAAAACACCTACCACACTGATCATCATGGACGGCTTCGGCCTGTCCCCCTCCCAGGCGGCGGGGGACAACGCCATCGCCGCCGCCCGCACCCCCAACCTGGATAAGCTGTTTGCCGGGAACCCGCTGTGCAGGCTGTCCGCCTCCGGGCTGGACGTGGGCCTGCCCGACGGGCAGATGGGCAACTCCGAGGTGGGCCACACCAACATCGGCGCGGGCCGGGTGGTGTTCCAGGACCTGCCCAAGATCACCAAGGCCATCTCCGACGGGGACTTCTTTGAAAACCCCGCCTACAAGGAGGCCATGCTGGCGGCGAAAGACGCCGGGAAGGCCGTCCACATCTACGGCCTGATGTCCAACGGCGGCGTCCACAGCCACATCACCCACATTCAGGCGGCGGTGAAGATGGCCCACGATCTGGGCTGCCCCAAAATCTTCGTCCACTGCTTCATGGACGGCCGGGACGTGCCCCCCACCTCCGGCAAGGGCTTCGTGGCGGAGATGCACGAGACCTGCGGCCAGTACGGGGCGCAGATCGCCACCATCTCCGGCCGCTACTACGCCATGGACCGGGACACCAACTGGGACCGGGTGGAGCGGGCCTACAAGGCCATGGTGTACGGCGAGAGCGAGCACCGCTTCCTCGGCGACCCGGTGGGGGCCATGCAGGCCAGCTATGACGCGGGCGTCACCGACGAGTTCGTGGTGCCCGTGGTCACCGCCGAAAATGCCGGGATCGGGGACGGGGACTCCATCATCTTCATGAACTTCCGCCCCGACCGGGCCCGGGAGATCACCCGCGCCTTCGTGGACCCCGATTTCTCCGGCTTTGAGCGGAAAAAGGGCTTCTTCCACGTGAACTACGTGTGCACCACCTCCTACGACGCGTCCATGCCCAACGTGTCCATCGCCTTCCCCAAGGAGAGCCTGGACAACATCTTCGGCGAGTATATCGCCCAGCAGGGCATGACCCAGCTGCGCATTGCCGAGACGGAGAAATACGCCCACGTCACCTTCTTCTTCAACGGCGGCGTGGAGACCGTGTTCCCCGGGGAGGACCGGTGCCTGATCCCCTCCCCTAAGGTGGCTACCTATGACCTCCAGCCCCACATGAGCCAGCCCGAGGTCACCGCCGAGGCCGTGAAACGCATTGAGAGCGGCAAGTACGATGTGGTGATCCTGAACTTCGCCAACTGCGATATGGTGGGCCACACCGGGGTGTACGAGGCCGCCGTCAAGGCCGCCGAGGCGGTGGACAGCGGCGTGGGCCAGGTGGTGGAGGCCACCGCCAAAATGGGCGGCGTCACCCTCATCACCGCCGACCACGGCAACGCCGAGCACATGGTGGAGGAGGACGGCTCCCCCTTCACCGCCCACACCACCAACCTGGTGCCCTGCTGCGTGGTGGGCGCGGACGTGAAGCTGCGGGACGGCCGTCTGGCCGACCTGGCCCCCACCATGCTGGACCTGATGGGGCTGAACAAGCCCGCCGAGATGACGGGCCAGACCCTGATTGTGAAGTAATCCAACCCGCCAGCTTGAACAGAAAGGAGACTGCCCCATGTCGAGTGAAAAAGAAATCCTCATGGTTCAAAAGGCCACGGTCTATGACCTGATGCGCATTTTGGAGCAGAACCCGGGCAAGACCTATACCGTAGAGGAGCTGCGGCAGCTTATCGATGCCTATATTCAAGGCATGGAACAGTAACCCCCAACCATTTGGTCTCTGAGGCATACGCCTCTTAACCTATCACCTTTGACATTTTGAAAGGAGCTTGATTCCCATGAAACAGATGCTTGAGATCGTTGACGTGCTTGGCCGTGAAATCCTGGACTCCCGCGGCAACCCCACCGTTGAGGTGGAGATCGTGCTGGAGGACGGCACCATGGGCCGTGCCGCCGTTCCCTCCGGCGCGTCCACCGGCGTCCACGAGGCCTGCGAGCTGCGGGACGGCGACAAGAGCCGCTACCTGGGCAAGGGCGTGGAGAAGGCCGTGGCCAACGTGAACACCGAGCTGGCCGAGTGCCTCATCGGCATGAACGCCCTGGACCAGGTGTCCATCGACAAGGCCATGATCGAGCTGGACGGCACCCCCAACAAGTCCCGCCTGGGTGCCAACGCCATCCTGGGCTGCTCCCTGGCCGTGGCCAAGGCCGCCGCCGAGAGCCTGGGTATGCCCCTCTACAACTACGTGGGCGGCGTGAACGGCAAGACCCTGCCCGTGCCCATGATGAACATCCTCAACGGCGGTGCCCACGCCACCAACAACGTGGACATCCAGGAGTTCATGATCATGCCCGTGGGTGCCTGCTGCTGGAAGAAGGCCCTCCAGATGTGCGCCGAGGTGTTCCACAACCTCAAGAGCGTGCTGAAGGAGAACGGCACCCCCGCCGCCGGCGTGGGCGACGAGGGCGGCTACGCCCCCAACCTGAAGAAGGACGAGGACGCCTTCAAGTGCATCGTGGCCGCCATCGAGAAGTCCGGCTATAAGCCCGGCGAGGACTTCATGATCGCCATCGACGCCGCCGTGTCCGACTGGTACAACGCCGAGACCGGCTGCTACGACCTGCCCAAGGCCAAGAAGTCCATGACCAAGGCCCAGATGGTCAATATGTGGAAGAAGTTCGCCGACAACTACCCCATCATCTCCATGGAGGACTGCATGGGCGAGGACGACATCGAGGGCTGGCAGATGCTCACCAAGGCCCTGGGCGGCAAGGTGCAGCTGGTGGGCGACGACCTGTTTGTCACCAACACCCAGCGGCTCCAGATGGGCCTGGACAACGGCATCGCCAACTCCATCCTCATCAAGGTCAACCAGATCGGCACCCTCACCGAGACCCTGGACGCCATCCAGCTGGCCAACCGTCACGGCTACACCGCCGTGGTGTCCCACCGCTCCGGCGAGACCGAGGACGCCACCATCGCCGACATCGTGGTGGGCGTGAACGCGGGCCAGATCAAGACCGGCGCGCCCAGCCGCACCGACCGGGTGGCCAAGTACAACCAGCTGCTCCGCATCGAGGAGGAGCTGGGCGACGCCGCCCAGTACCTGGGCAAGGCCGCTTTCTTCAACCTGAAGTAAGGAAAAAGAGCACACAGCTGGGTTGCCGCCCAGCTCCCGGGGTCCCCATCGAAGCCCAGCGAAGCGGGTTCGATGGGGAAAGGCGGAGCAAGCGGAATGAGTGAGCTTTCGCCGCCAGGCGGAAGCGAGGGATATGGAGCTTGTGACGCCGCGGGCGACGCCGCCCAGTACCTGGGCAAGGCCGCTTTCTTCAACCTGAAGTAAGTTCCTTCCAATTCAAGCGTAAAGCGTCCGGCGGCCTTTGCCGCCGGACGCTTTTGAGTCTGTCGAAAAAGCAGCTTCGGTTCCGGCGGCGGGAAGGAAGATAGTGTGAAAGAAACCCAGGAGGGGTGTCTTTCACGTTCCATCAACGACTTTTTGGAACGTCCTTTGTTCAAAAAAGTCGCTTTCAGCGGGGCGAAAAGATTTTTTCGCCCCGCTGAAAGCGTCCGGCGGCCTTGCCGCCGGACGCTTTTTGTCAAAAGTGCCCGCTTCCGGCAAAAAAGAAGCCCTTCCTTTTCCAAGGAAGCACTTGTATTTTCCACCAAAATAGAATACAATATAAAAACGAATGAAACCGGATCGGAGCCCTCTTGCACAGTTCGACTTTGGCTCCAAGAAAGGAAGGTTCCCATGAAGCTACAAACGGAAAAGGGCCGCATCCAGCTCACCAGCGACGTGTTCTCCAACCTCACCGGGGCGGTGGCCACCAGCTGCTACGGCGTGAAGGGTATGGCCTTCCGCTCCAAAACCGACGGACTGGTCCACCTGCTGCGGCGGGAGTCCATGTCCAAGGGCGTGAAGATCACCTATAACGACGACCAGTCCATCACCATCGACCTGCACATCATCGTGGACAACGGCGTGAACCTGGTGGCGGTGGGCCGCTCCATCCAGAGCGAGGTCAAGTATAACGTCCACCGGCTCACCGGCGTGGAGGTGCGCGGCGTGAACGTCTGCGTGGACTCCATGGTGATCGGTTAAACCGCCCAGAAAGAGAGGATTACCCGATTATGGTAGATATCATTGACGGCGCGCTGTTCCAGCGCATGGTTGTGCACGCCTCCGCCTCCATCAACGCCCAGAAGCAGGCCATCAACGAGCTGAACGTGTTCCCCGTCCCCGACGGGGACACGGGCACCAATATGTCCCTCACCATCGGCACCGCCGCCGCCGAGGCCAGGAAGAAGCCCGCCCAGTCCATCGGGCAGGCCGCCGCCACCAACGCCTCCGCCCTGCTGCGGGGGGCCCGGGGGAACTCCGGCGTGATCCTGTCCCTGCTGTTCCGGGGCGTGTCCAAGGGGCTGAAGGAGCGGGACACCGCCGACGGCGCGGCCTTTGCCGCCGCCCTCAACGACGGCGTGTCCGCCGCCTACAAGGCGGTGATGAAGCCCGCCGAGGGCACCATCCTCACCGTCTC
>CAJUCA010000026.1 GCA_910585265.1 uncultured Oscillospiraceae bacterium
CAAAATCGTCAGCAGCTCCGCTTCATAATTTTTGTGGTCTTGTCCATATCAGTGATATGAAAGCACCCACTTCCGAAACGGGGTGGAACGACAGCCGAGAAGCACAGCCGCCATCTGCCGTATGAACACGCCCCCAGGACCGTCCAGCAGAGTGCCCAGCCCTTCCGTGACTTTATCACGGTACCCGCCCCCCGAACCTGCTATCATCTTCCTCATCAAACTTGGGAGGACGCAACATGGGAACAAGGAAAAAACGGCGGGCGGTTGTGGACGCGGCCGCCTGCGTGGCCTGCGGCTGCTGCGCCAAAATCTGCCCCCTGTCCGCCATCCGGATATGGCGCGGCATCCGGGCGCAGGTCGATCCGGAGCGGTGCGTGGGCTGCGGCAAGTGCGCGAAGGAGTGCCCCGCCTCCATCATTGAGATCCAGGAGGTGGAGGCATGAAAAAACGCTGGTACGACTACCTGTGGATCGTGGAGCTGGCCTATATGTCCCTGGGATTCTTGAACATCCTGTTCGCCTGGCTGGGTATGCTGTTCTTCTGCATCCCGCTGATCATTTCCCTTGTCCAGGGCACAAAGGGCTACTGCAACCGCTACTGCGGCCGGGGCCAGCTGTTTGGCCTGCTGGGGGGCCGCTTCGGCCTGTCCCGGAAAAAGGACATCCCCCGGTGGATGAAAAGCAAGTGGTTCCGCTACGGCTTCCTGATCTTCTTCTTCATCATGTTCTTCCAAATGCTATGGAATACTTATCTGGTCTTTGCCGGTGTCCAGGACCTGCGGCAGGCGGTGACGCTGCTGTGGACCTTCAAGCTGCCCTGGCACTGGGCCTACCACGGGACGCTCTTTTCCCCCGGCACCGCCCAGTTCGCCTTCGGGTTTTACAGCGTGATGCTGACCTCCACCGTATTGGGCATGATCACGATGGTGCTGTTCAAGCCCCGCAGCTGGTGCGTCTACTGCCCCATGGGCACCATGACCCAGCTCATCTGCAAGGCCAGAAACGGAACCGATCCCGCAAAATAAAAGCATCCCCTCCAGCACAGCCCCGGCCCGCCCCGGACCGGGGGCTGTGCCCGTTCCGCCGGGGCAGGCAGTCCCAAACAGGGGCGTATGCTCCGGGAAGGGCGGCGGATCAGGGATTTTCGGCAGGAATCCTCACAAGTTCTCATTGACAAGCCCCCGCAGGTGTGGTACACTACCAGTACCTGTGTGCAGGGCTTTCTTTTTGTGCGCGTTTTTACGGGACGCGGGCAAAAACCCTGATCCTCCCCGGAGGCCGCAGGGAGGCAATGCGCCGATCCCCCGTAGCTCATGAATGGGCGTATTGCGCCCGTTGATGCGCCGGATCGGCTCAGGCCGTCCGGCGTTTTCTGCTGGCGGCCAAATTCAAAAGGAGGTGCCGAGAATGGCGAAAGCCGGGAACCGTGTCAAGGTCGTGCTGCGCTGCTCCGAGTGCAAGCAGCGCAACTACAACACCAAGAAGAACAAGCGCAACACCACCGAGCGTCTGGAGCTCAACAAGTACTGCCCCTTCTGCAGAAAGCACACTCTGCACACCGAAACCAAGTAATGGGCCGCAGCTCAAACGAAAGAAGGGTTGAACTGAATGTCTGAACAGGAGAAGCGGGATCAAGCCGCTCAGAAGGAGTCCGTAAGCTCCGACAAGAAGGCCAAGGCGCCCAAGAAAAAGGACGCTAAGAAGCCCAACCGCGTCCTGCGCTGGCTCAAGGACCTGAAGGGCGAGCTGAAGAAGGTCACCTGGCCGTCCGCCAAGGACGTGGTGAAGAACGTGGGCATCGTGATCGTGTGCGTCCTCATTGTGGGCGCGTGCATCTGGGTGTTCGACGCCCTGGCCCACGCGGTGCTGGAGGCCCTGCTCCGGCTTTTCGGCAAGTAACGGGCCATGGCGGACGAACTGAAGTGGTATGTGGCCCACACCTACTCCGGCTATGAGAACACGGTGGCCGTGTCCATCCAGCAGGCTGTGGAAAACCGCAATATGCACGATCTGATCGCCGAGGTGTCCATCCCTCTGGAAACCGTCACCGAGATCACCGACAACGGCCCCAAAACCGTGGAGCGCAAGGTGTTCCCCGGCTACGTGCTGGTGAAGATGATCATGACCGACGAGACCTGGCACCTGGTGCGCAACATCCGGGGCGTCACCGGCTTCGTGGGCTCCGGCAACAAGGCTATCCCCCTCACCGAGGAGGAGATCGCCGCCCTGGGCGTGGAAAAGCGCGAGGTGGTGGTGGGCTATGCCGTGGGCGACAGCGTGAAGATCACCGACGGCGCGCTGGCCTCCTTCATCGGCACGGTGGAGGAGCTGGACACCGAGCGGGGCAAGGTCCGCGTGGTGGTGTCCATGTTCGGCCGGGAGACCCCCGTGGAGCTGGAGCTGGATCAGGTAGAGACCATCTGAGAAAAACAAGAGGCGGGCGAGACCCGTCCGTGGGAGAAACCCCAAGGCGGGTTTCGCAACCACCACATTTCATGTAGGAGGTGCTGTTTCAAATGGCACAGAAAATTACTGGATATGTCAAGCTGCAAATCCCCGCCGGCCAGGCAACCCCGGCCCCCCCTGTGGGCCCCGCCCTGGGCCAGCACGGCGTGAACATCGCCGCCTTCACCAAGGAGTTCAACGAGCGCACCAAGAAGGACATGGGCCTGATCATCCCCGTGGTGATCACCGTCTATGCCGACCGCTCCTTCTCCTTCATCACCAAGACTCCCCCCGCCGCCGTGCTCATCAAGAAGGCCTGCGGCATTGAGTCCGGCTCCGGCGTGCCCAACAAGACCAAGGTGGCCACCCTGTCCAAGGCGGACTGCCAGAAGATCGCCGAGACCAAGATGCCCGACCTGAACGCCGCCAGCCTGGAGGCCGCCATGAGCATGATCGCCGGCACCGCCCGCTCCATGGGCGTGCTGGTGGAAGAATAAGGGAAGGAGGAAGAAGCAATGGCTAAGAAAGGCAAAAAGTATGTGGACAGCGCCAAGCTCATCGACCGCGCCGCCCAGTATGACGTGAACGAGGCCATGGAGCTGGTGATCAAGACCGCCACCGCCAAGTTCGACGAGACCGTGGAGCTGCACGTCAAGCTGGGCGTGGACTCCCGCCACGCCGACCAGCAGGTCCGCGGCGCCATCGTCCTCCCCCACGGCACCGGCAAGACCGCCCGGGTGCTGGTGTTCGCCAAGGGCGACAAGGCGGAGGAGGCCCGGGCCGCCGGAGCCGACTTCGTGGGCGATATGGACATGGTGGAGAAGATCCAGAAGGAAAACTGGTTCGACTTTGACGTGGTTGTGGCCACCCCCGACATGATGGGCGTGGTGGGCCGTCTGGGTAAGGTGCTGGGCCCCAAGGGCCTGATGCCCTCCCCCAAGGCGGGCACCGTCACCCCCAACGTGACCCAGGCCGTCAACGAGATCAAGGCCGGTAAGGTGGAGTACCGTCTGGACAAGACCAACATCATCCACTGCCCCATCGGCAAGGTGTCCTTCGGCCCCGAGAAGCTGGGCGACAACCTGAACGCCCTCATGGGCGCCATCGTGAAGGCCAAGCCCGCCGCCGCCAAGGGCCAGTACGTCAAGAGCTGCGTCGCCGCGTCCACCATGGGTCCCGGCGTGAAGCTCAATACCGGTAAGTTCGTGTAATCTCTATTTTCAACATAACTGAGGGCCGCCGGCAGTCTGCCGGCGGCCCTTTTCATCACCCCATCTGTCTCCCCAGCAGCAGACTCAGTACGCACGCCGCGGCCCCCAGGGCCAGGAACGCCAGCCCCACGCCAAACCGCTTTTTGCGCCGGGCCATATCGTCCCTCTGCCCCTCCGACATGGTCAGCACCGGGTACTTCCGCCGCCCGATAAGGTACAAAATCAGCCCCGACTGCCCGTTGCCCGAGGCGGCGAACAACCCCCACAGCCTGGGGTGCTTCAGCCCCCGGCACGCCGCGTCCACCTCCACCAGCTTGTAGAGCTGGTACACGCAGAAGAAGCCGCCCACCACAACGCCCGCCGCGCCCACAGCGGCGGCGGCAATGTAAACCTGGTTCATCCCGATCCCTCCTAAATCCGTTTCACGATCTGGTACAGCAGGCAGGCCACCCCCGCCACCGCCAGACAGAACACGCAGGCAATGGCCAGCACGCTGTCCGGCAGGAGGGCCGCCGTCAGCAGACAGCCCAAAAACACCCCGATGTTGGCAATGACCGCCAGAATCAGCTTCCGGTTGCTTTTCACGATGTCCGTGCTCTCCTCTAGGTGCTTCAGCATTTCAGCATCTCCCTTCAACAGTTCGTCCAGGCTGATGGAATACAGGTCGGACAGCCTGACGACGCTGACGATGTCGGGATAGGACTTCTCGTTTTCCCAGTTGGAGATGGTCTGGCGGGACACGAACAGGTGCTCCGCCACCTGCTCCTGGGTCAGCCCCGCCCGGCTCCGCGCCGCCTTCAGCTTCTTCCCGATTTCCATAGGTTCGTCCTCCTTTCGGAAGCATTATCTCAAACGCCTCCGCCTGTGTCTATCAAAAGGGGTTGACATGGCCCCGTTTCGGCCTGTCAAAAGGCTTTGACACGCACCTTCCACCCACTATAATATACCGGGCCGCCCGGTGTCAACCACCGGGACGCGGCCTTGACACCGGGGAACCCCCACGCTATAATCGGCGGTAAGCAGAAGGGCCCGCCGGGACGCTCCCGGCGGCCTTTTCACGGGAGGGATCGAGATGGAACACAGCCAGATCACACTGGAGCCGCTGACGGAGGACAACCTGGCCGAGGCCCGGGCCATCCGCCGCGCCGGCGTGCCCGAGGACTTCGTGGACACGGTGGACGAGCTGATGGAGCTGACCCGGTACGGCCTGGAGCACCGCTGCGCCGGGCGCACCTTCCTGGCCCGGCTGGAGGGCGCGCCCGTGGGGGTGATCCTGCTGGGGGAGGCCATCCCCTGGAGCACCGACCCGGAGGAGATGCGGGCCCGCCCCTTCTATCGGCTCATGGGCCTGCTCATCGACAGCCGCTGCCGGGGCCGGGGGATCGGCGGGCAGGTGCTGGACCAAGCGGTAGAGCGGATCTACCAGGAGTTCGGCCCCCGGCCCATCGCCCTGGGCTGCCACCGGGACAACGGGGACGCCGCCCGGTTCTGGCTCCGGCAGGGCTTCCGGCCCACCCAGGCCATGGAGGGGGACGACCGGTACTACCTCCGGGAGCTTTAAGAGCCTGTTTAAAATCTGGCGGAATGCCAGACAGGCGCAGATTTTTTCGCTGGGCAAGGCGATTTGACGCAGGAATACTTTGTGTATTTCAAGTCAAGTCAACGCGGCCCAGCGGAAAAAGATGTGCCGGGATGGCGTTTTGATAGATTTTAAACAGGCTCTAAGGCCCTGTGCCCACAGCCCAAGGCGGCGGGCGGAAAACCGTCCGGACGGCGTTTGAGATCAGGACTCCCGGTTCGATGCCCTCCCCCTTGCGTTTTCCCCCTTTTGTGATATAATCTCCTGGACACCCAACCAAGAATGGAGAAATACCCATGGATTACTTCCGCCTGTCCGCCGGACAGGACACCATAGAACGCCTCAGCGCGCTGGGCCTCGCCCACCTGGGGGACGGCGTGTACGAGCTGATGGTGCGCTCCTGGCTGTGCCTCCACGGGAAGGCCACCAACGCGGGCCTGCACAAGGCCGCCGTGAAATATGTGGCCGCCCCCGCCCAGGCCAAATTAGTACACGCCATCCTCCCCATGCTGACGGAGGAGGAGCAGGTCGTCTACCGCCGGGGCCGGAACAGCCGCACCGCCGCCGTCCCCAAGGGGGCCAGCGTGGGGGAGTACCACGCCGCCACCGCCCTGGAGTCCCTGTTCGGCTGGCTGTATTTGCAGGGGAGAACCGACCGGCTCAACGAACTGTTTGAAGCCATGATGGAGGAGGCAAGCAATGCCATTTGACGCTATTTTTATGACCGCCTTAGCCGGGGAGCTGCGGCAGGCCCTCACCGGGGGCAAGGTGGATAAGCTCTACCAGCCCGCCCGGGACGAGGCCGTCCTCCATATGCGGGCGGGCCGGGACAACGTGCGCCTGCTCCTCTCCGCCAGCCCCGCCCACCCCCGCGCCCAGCTCACCCGGGTGCCCCGGGAGAACCCGGAGACACCCCCCATGTTCTGTATGCTGCTGCGCAAGCACTTTGCCGGGGCCCGCCTGCTGGAGCTGTCCCAGCCCTCCATGGAGCGGCTGCTGGACTTCCGGTTCGAGACCCTGGACGAGCTGGGCGACCGGGTGGAGCGGCGGCTGGTGCTGGAGTGCATCGGCCGCAAGTCCAACCTGATCATGCTGGACGGCGCGGGCCGGATCACCGACTGTATGCGCCGGGCGGAGGTTGACCTGTCCGCCAAGCGGCCCGTGATGCCCGGGCTGTTCTACGCCCCCCCGGAGCCTACCGGGCGGCTGGACCCCGCCGCCATGGCCCCGGAGGAGCTGCGCTCCTTCGTCCTGGCCAACGCCCCCGAGGGGGACGGCCAGGACAAGTGGCTGCTGGACACCTTCAACGGCCTGTCCCCCCTCACCGCCCGGGAGCTGGTGTTCCAGGGGGAGGGCACCCGGGAGGGGCTAGCGGACCGCCTGGCCCAGCTCATGGAGCGCGTCAAGGCGGGGGACTTTACCCCCACCGTGCTCCTGCGGGAGGGCAGGCCCTTCGACTTCACCTTCCAGCCCATCCTGCAATACGGCCCCGCCGTGGAGCTGAAACGCTATCCCACCTTCTCCGCCCTGCTGGACGACTTCTACGAGCAGAAGGAGGCCCAGGAGCGGGTGAAGCAGCGGGGGCAGGACTTCATCCGCTCCGTCACCCAGGCCCGGAACCGCACGGCGAAAAAGATCGCCAACCAGGAGGCGGATCTGGCCCGCACCGCCGGCCGGGAGAAGCTGCGGCGGTACGGGGACATCATCACCACCAACTTCTACGCCATGTCCAGGGGCCAGTCCGTCCTCCGGGCCCAGGACTACTACGATCCGGCCTGCCCGGAGGTGGACATACCCCTGGATCCCCTCCTCACTCCCCAGCAGAACGCGGCCCGGTATTACAAGGACTACAAGAAGGCCCAGAAGGCGGAGGAGATGCTCACCCTCCAGATCGAGAAAAACCGGGGGGAGCTGGACTACCTGGACAGCGTGCTCCAGATGATCACCCTGTCCGAGGGGGACCGGGACCTCCAGGAGATCCGCCAGGAGCTGATGGACAACGGCTACCTGAAGCAGCACAGGCGGAAAATGACCGCCAAGGGGAAGCAGAAGATCGTCCACGCCAAGCCCCTGGAGTTCCGGTCCTCCGGGGGGCTGACCATCCTGGTGGGCAAGAACAACAGCCAGAACGACCGCCTCACCCACCGGGAGGCGGACAAGCGGGACCTGTGGCTCCACGCCCAGAAGCTCCACGGCTCCCACGTGATCCTGAAAACCGGGGGCCTGCCGCCGGACGAGCGGTCCCTCACCGAGGCGGCCATGCTGGCGGCCTGGTTCTCCCAGGGCCGGGACAGCGGGCAGGTCCCGGTGGACTACACCCCGGTGAAGGCGGTGAAGAAGCCCGCCGGGGCCAAGCCCGGATACGTGATCTACCACACCTACCAGACCCTGTACGTCACGCCTGACGAGGAAACGGTGCGGACGCTCCGGGGCCGGAAGAAGAATTGAGGAAACCGCTATGGCACATCAACTGACCACCCAGGAGCTGCGCCGCCGGACCCTGGCCTTTCTCCAGCTGCGGGCCAGGGAGATCCCGGCGGGTATGCCCGACCCCTCCGCCGATCTCACCCTGCTGGACTGCGACGGGCCGTCCGGCTCCCTGACCCTGGGCTACGCCACCAAGCCCTGGATGGCAAACGTCTGGGGGGTGGTCCACGGCGGCGTCACCGCCGCCCTGGTGGACAGCTGCATGGGCATCACCTGCGGCATCCAGTGCGGCCTGATCACCCCCACCATCTCCATGACAATAAACTACGCCCGCCCGGTGCCCCTGGACGCCTCCATCGTGGTGCGCACCCGCACGGTCCGCTGCGGGGCCACCGCGGGGCACATCGAGGCGGAGGTCTACCCCGCGGGACAGCCGGAAACGCTGCTGGTCACCGCCAGCGGGGCCTACAGCACCAAGCCCAATAACCTGTCCGGGGGCCGCGCCCCCTGGGAGGAGGAACCCGCGCCGTGATATTCGGAACACACATCAATAAATATTACGTCAAATACGCCGGATGGCTGCTGCTGGGGCTGGTCGCCCTGGTGCTGGTGGACTATATCCAGCTCATCATCCCCAACCTGTACCAGCAGGTGATCAACGGCGTAAACCTGGGCTGGGTGGAGGTGGACGGACAGCGGCTCCCCTTCGACCTGGACTTCCTGCTGGACCGGATCTGCCTGCCCATGGTGTGGATCATCATCGCCATGGTGGTGGGCCGCTTTTTGTGGCGGATCTGCATCTTCGGCGCGGCCATCAAGGTGGAGACTGGCCTGCGGAACGAGATGTTCGACCACGCCAAGGACCTGTCCCGGCAGTTCTACCAGGAGAACAAGGTGGGCGGCCTCATGAGCCTGTTCACCAACGACCTGGAGACGGTGCAGGACTGCTACGGCTCCGGCTTCCTCATGTTCTTCGACGCGCTGCTGCTGGGAGGCCTGTCGGTGATCAAGATGTGGGGCATGGACCCGGTGATGACCGGGCTGTCCATGATCCCCATGGCCCTGCTGCTGGCGTCCAGCGCGGTGGTGGGCAAATACATGATGAAGAAGTGGGACATCCGGCAGGAGGCCTTTTCCCAGCTGTCCGACTTCTCCCAGGAGAGCTTTTCCGGCATCGCCGTGATCAAGGCCTTCGTGAAGGAGGCCAAGGAGCTGCTGGCCTTCCAGCGGCTCAACCGGGAGAACGAGCGGGCCAACGTGGACTTCACCCGGGCGTCGGTGCTGCTGCGGATTCTGGTGACCCTGTTTGTGGAGTCGGTGATCTGCATCATCCTGGGCTACGGCGGCTGGCTGGTGTGGCGGGGGGACTTCAACGCCGGGGAGCTGATGGAGTTCATCGGCTACTTCACCTCCATCGTGTGGCCCATCATGGCCATCTCCGAGCTGATCGACATGACCAGCCGGGGCCGGGCCTCCCTGAAGCGGATCTCCGCCCTGCTGGACGCCCCCCGGGACGTGGCCGACCGCCCGGACGTGCGGCCCCTGGGGGAGGTGCGGGGGGACGTGGAGTTCCGGCACCTCACCTTCCGCTACCCCGACGGGGAGTTCGACGCCCTGCGGGACGTGTCCTTTACCATCCGGGCGGGCCAGCGGGTGGGCATCGTGGGCCGCACCGGGTCGGGCAAGACCACGGTGGTGGACCTGATCCTGCGCACCTGCAACGTGCCCGACGGGTCGCTGTTCATCGACGGCCATGACGTGAACACCGTCCCCATCCGGGACGTGCGCCGGGCCGCCGCCTACGTGCCCCAGGACAATTTCCTGTTCAGCGACACCATCGCCCGGAACATCGACTTCACCGAGTCCGTCCCCGACCGGGAGCGGGTGTCCATCGCGGCGTCCCTGGCGGACGTGGACAATGACGTGAAGGACTTCCCCCTGGGGTACGACACCGTACTGGGGGAGCGGGGCGTCACCGTGTCCGGCGGGCAGAAGCAGCGCATCTCCATCGCCCGGGCCCTGATGAAAAACGCCCCCATCCTGATCCTGGACGACTCCGTCTCCGCCGTGGACACCCAGACCGAGCGGGCCATCCTGGACAACCTGGCCCACACCCGGCAGGGCCGCACCACCATCCTCATCGCCCACCGCATCTCCACCGTGGAGGGGATGGACCAGATCATCTTCCTGGAGGACGGGGCGGTCACCGCCGCGGGCACCCACCAGGAGCTGTGCGAAGCCTGCCCCGCCTACCGCCGGATGGTGGAGCTGCAAAAATTAGAGGAGGAGGGGGCCCGCCATAATGCGTGAATACTTTCCCATCCTCTTTGTGGGGGCGGTGGCGGGGGTATTCTCCCTCATCTTCCTGCTGGCCTGGCTGCGGGAGCTGCGCACCAAAACCGCCCCGGACTTTGACCGGAACATCCCCGACGGGGAGATCGTCCGGCGGCTGCTGAAGTACGCCCTGCCCTACAAGAAGGAGTTTGCCCTGGTGCTGGCGGTGATGCTGGCCTCCATCGCCTACGAGCTGGCCTCCCCCCTGATCATGGGCCGGGTGGAGGAGCTGATCAAGGACCGCTTCGAGCCCTCCGTCCTGCTGCGCTGGGTCGCGCTGTACGCCTGTATGCTCCTCGTGTCCATGGCCTGCACCTATCTCCAGTCCATCCTCCTGCAAAAGACGGGGCAGAAGATCCTCTCCGCCCTGCGGCAGGACCTGTTTACCCACATCGAGTCCCTGTCCCACGACCAGCTCAACAAGATCCCCGTGGGCAAGCTGGTGACCCGGGTCGCCAACGACACCAACGCCATCTCCATGGTCTTCACCAACGTGCTGGTGAACATGGCCCGGAACGCCTTCATCGTGCTGGGGGTGCTGGGGGCCATGCTGCTGCTGAACTACGCGCTGACGCTGATGATCCTGTGCTTCGTCCCCTTCCTGGTGCTGTTCACCGTCATCTTCCGCAAGTTCACCCGGAAGGTCCACCGGGTGGTGAAGGACCGCACCACCGATCTGAACACCTTCCTGTCGGAAAACCTGTCCGGCATCAAGATCACCCAGATCTTCAACCAGGAGGAGCGGAAGCTGGGGGACTTCCTGTCCAAGAGCGACGCCCTGAAAAAGGCCAAGCAGAACCAGATCTTTGTGTTCGGCATCTTCCGCCCCATGGTGTATATGCTGTATGTGTCCTCCATCCTCTGCCTGTTCTACCTGGGGGGCAAGGGCTACATCCAGGACACCGTGTTCCTGGGCCAGGTGATGACCAGCGGCACCATCGTCTCCTTTTATATGTATATCTCCAAGTTCTTCAACCCCATCCAGACCCTGGCGGAGCAGTTCAATATGCTCCAGTCCGCCTTTGCCTCGGCGGAGAAGATCTTCTCCGTCTTTGACCTGGAGCCGGAGGTGGCGGACGCCCCGGACGCGGTGGAGCTGGACCACATCCGGGGGGAGATCGAGTTTGAGGACGTGTGGTTCGCCTACGAGCCGGGGGAATGGGTGCTCAAGGGCGTCTCCTTCCACGTGGACGCCCGGCAGACCGCCGCCTTCGTGGGGGCCACCGGGTCGGGCAAAACCACCATCCTGTCCCTCCTCTGCCGGAACTACGACATTCAGAAGGGCCGCATTTTGATCGACGGCCAGGACATCCGCACCATCAAGCTCTCCTCCCTGCGGCGGCAGTTCGGCCAGATGCTCCAGGACGTGTTCCTGTTCTCCGGCACCATCCGCAGCAATATCGTCCTCCGGGAGGAGGGCTTCACCGACGAGGAGATCTGGTCCGCCTGCCAGTACGTCAACGCCGACGCCTTCATCGGCCGGCTGGACCAGGGGCTGGACGAGGAGGTCCGGGAGCGGGGCGGGAACTTCTCCGCCGGACAGCGGCAGCTTTTGAGCTTTGTGCGCACCATCCTCCACAAGCCCGCCGTCATGATCCTGGACGAGGCCACCGCCAACATCGACACCGAGACGGAGCTGCTCATACAGGCCTCCCTGGAGAAGCTGCGCTCCATCGGCACCATGCTCATCGTGGCCCACCGCCTGTCCACCATCCAGCACGCCGACCAGATCATCGTGCTGTCCCACGGCGAGATCGTGGAGCGGGGCAGCCACCAGGAGCTGCTGGCGAAAAAGGGGCGGTACTACCAGCTCTACACCCTGCAATTCAACAAGGAGAAGCTGCTGGGGGCGTAACGCCCCCGGCGGTTTTTTTGCGGCAAAGCCTTCCCACCACAGGGGGGAAGGCTTTTTGCGCTTGACAAACCCCATCTCCTATGCTACTATATTTTTAACAGTAGTAAAAAATATAGTAGAGAAAGGAGCGTCATACCATGAAAAAACCCTACCTCACCCGGCTGGAGCACTGGGCCCGCTGGATGCTGCCCCGGTCTGAGGCGGAGGACGTGATCGCCGACTACCGGGAGATCGTGGGCGACCCGCCCCGCCCGGAGGAGGAACTCCTCCAGGATTTGGGGAAGCCCCGGAAGGTGATCCGGACCCTGATCCAGAAAAAGCCCTATTATACCTGGCTGGCGGTGTTCGCGGTGCTGGCGGCGTGTATCCTGATCCCGGCAAGAAGCCCCCTGCCCTTTGGCTCCTGGCCTATCTTCAATAATCTGTTTTCTACCCATAGAATCCCGCCCCCTGGACTTTCTTGGTTCTTCTACATCCCCGGGCTTTCCTGGCTTTTCGTTATCCCCGAAATTCCCTGGTGCTTCCTCTTTATCGCCGTGGGATTGATCCTGTCCTTGATCTGGTTCCGCCCCCGCAAGGAGGAACCGAACCCGCCCCTGTCCCGCCCCATCCTGATCGCCCTGGCGGTGGAGCTGGCCCTCATGGGCGTGGTGTGGTGGGGCTTCTACCAGATCACCCTCCTGGACGGGTTCCTGTACCAGCCCGCCCTGATTCCACACTGGTTCGATGCGATGACCGGCAGGGAGACGCTCCACAGTGACTGGATGATGGAAGCCATGGAATGGGGCGGCGCGGCGGCGGGCGTGTTCGGCGTCGCCGCGCTGGTGAAGGCCCGAACCCAAAACCGCCGCTGGCGGGCGGTGTACGTTATGAGCCTGTCCCTGATGATGCTGGCGTTCTGCCTGCTGAGTATGTCCTGCGACATGGATCCCACCGCCACGCTGGCCGACTCCTTCGCCTATACTCAGCGGCTCTGCCTGACCATCACCCTGCTGGGCCTTGCCGGGACGGGGGCATCCCTATGCTGAAAAAGGATCTGGTGGAGCTGGCCCTCCTGCGCCTGCTCACCAAGGGCGACCAATACGGCTACGACCTGCTGAAAAAGCTCCACGCCGTGTTCCCCGACCTACAGGAGAGCGCGATCTACGCCCAGCTCCGTGGCCTGTGCCGGGAGGGGTGTTTGGAGCAGTACCAGGGGGACACCTCGGCGGGCCCCGCCCGGAAGTACTACCGCCTCACGGACAGCGGCACGGCCCGGTACGCCGCGCTGCTGGACCAGTGGCACACCCTCCGGGACGCCCTGGAGGAGCTTTAAACGCAATAGGCGCGCAAAACAGCCCCGCCGGCTCACGGCGGGGCTGTCCCATGTACGGCTTTACCAGTTGTCCTTCTCCTCGGCGTAGAGGGAGGGCAGGATGGCGGCCAGATGGCCGAACTCCTTCAAATTGTGGGCAAACAGGCCCATGGGGGCCTCCTTGGGCACCTGAACTCCGTCGGGCAGCAGCTTCACCACCTGGCCGTTCACCAGCCCGTAGCCGATCCAGAAGCGGCTGCGCAGCTCCACGCCGCCCTCGATCTCCCGGACCATGTGGGTCATGATGGCGGCCACCCCCTGGCCGGGGACAGGCCCGTGGCCGTTGGCGCACTGCATGGCGGCACAGGCGGGAGTGCCCACCTTGTCCTCGTCATAGCCCAGCACGTGGGGGTACTGGAAGTTCAGCACCAGCTCGTCGGGGCCGGGGCCGATGTCCTCCAGCACGAAGTGGACGGTGCCCCAGTTTTTCTCCCTCATGGGGACGCCGGGGTCCTTGATCCGCTCCGGGTTCTGCTGGCGGGCGTAGAAATGGTCCTCCGGGTCCCAGATCCGGTAACGCATATCCTCCAGGCCGTGCCACGCGAACCACCAGTTGAACATCTCCGGGGTTACGCCGGGCATGGGGGTCAGGTTGGCCAGATAGCCCGTGCCGTTTTCCATGACGCACCAGCCCACCTCGCAGTCCAGATAGCCGGGGTTGAACAGGTCGTTGCGCCGCTCGATGGGCAGGGCCAGCTTGGGGTCGATGGGTCCGGCCTGCAAAACAGCCAGCTTCTCCGGCGGGATGGGGGTGATGGGCAGGTCGTAGTATTTGGCGTAGGACAAGGCCCGTTCCTCGGGCTTCAGCTGGGGTCTGGCGGGCATGGGGATTCCTCCTTCACAGATTCGGTGGCCCTATCATACCATATTGGCCCGGCTTTTGCATAGCGTTTTGGGAAAATTTCATAAAAATCTCTGCCTGGGACGGGGAAAATGTCAAATTTTTCCCAAAATTCCCGTGAAAATAAAAACACTTGACTACCCGGCCTTCTTTCTATAAAATGTGGGGGATCACAAATAAACGCAGGAGGTAGTCTGTTATGAATGCCAAGGTATATTTCACCCGCCAGCTCACCCCGGAGGCCCTGCTCCGGCTGTACGCCGCCCTGGGCGTGAAGCTGGAGGGCAAGGTGGCGGTGAAGCTCCACTCCGGCGAGCCGGGGAACCAGAACTTCATCCGCCCCGACCTGATGAAGCCCATGATCCAGGCGGTGGACGGCACCATCGTGGAGTGCAACACCGCCTATGACGGGGGCCGGAACACCACCGCCGCCCACTGGGAGACCATGAAGCAGCACGGCTGGTCGGACGCCGCCCCGGTGGACATCCTGGACGGGGACGGGGACATGGAGCTGGCCATCCCGGCCGGCAAGGTGATCCAGAAGAACTATGTGGGCGCGAACCTGAAGAACTACGACTCCCTGCTGGTGCTGTCCCACTTCAAGGGCCACCCCATGGGCGGCTTCGGCGGCGCGCTGAAGAACATCTCCATCGGCATCGCCTCCTCCCGGGGCAAGCAGTATATCCACGGGGCCGGGGACATGGACAAGTTCTGGGACGCGGAGCACGACTCCTTCCTGGAGGCCATGGCGGACGCGGCCTGGTCCGTCCATGACCATTTCAAGGGGAAGGCCGCCTATCTGAACATCATGAAGAATATGTCGGTGGACTGCGACTGCTGCGCCGTGGCCGCAGACCCCAAGATCGGGGACATCGGCATCCTGGCCTCCCTGGACCCGGTGGCCCTGGATCAGGCCTGCCTGGACCTGGTGTACGCCTCCGACGATCCCGGCAAGGCGGATCTCATTGAGCGGATCGAGTCCCTTCACGGCGTCCATACTGTGGAGGCCGCCGCGGATCTGGGCATCGGCACGCGGGAGTATGAGCTGATCACTCTGGACTGATTTACGTCTGACCCACAGGGCAAAGAGCGGCCCCCGGCATCTGCCGGGGGCCATTTTTTTAATTCATGGCGGCAGATCCGTACTTTTGCCCAGACAAAAACTTGTCCCTGCATTCAGAAGCCGCCCCCTTGACAGAAAGGCCTGGTTTGTTATACTGTTAACTGAATGGATTCCAACTGGGAGGGACGTGGAGATATGGCAAAGGAAAAGGCGGTGCGGCTGCTGGATGTGGCCCGTCGGGCGGGAGTGGGCGTGGGAACGGCCTCACGGGTACTGAACAACGAATCCAGCGTGAGCGAGGAACGGCGGCGCAGGGTGCTGAAAGCCATTGAGGAGCTGGACTACCGCCCCAACGCCATCGCCCGGAGCTTGAAGGTAAGCCGTACCAAGACGCTGGGCGTCATCATCCCCGATGTCTCCAACGAGTTTTACTCCGAGATTGTCCGGGGGGCGGAGGACGCCGCCCGGGGAGAACACTATAACATCCTCCTGTGCAGTACCGACGGCCGGTCGGAAAAAGAGGGGCACGCGGTGGCAATGCTCAGTGAAAAGCTGGTGGACGGTATCATTATGCTGTCCTATGATCTCAGCGGGGAGCTTCTGAGCAGTCTCCACGAGGCCGACATTCCCGTGGCCCTCATCTCCACCCTGCTGGAGGAGGACGCCTTCATCACCGTAAACATCTCCAACCTTGAGGCGTCCCAGCAGGCCGTGGAGTATCTGCTGGGGTTGGGGCACCGGCGGATAGCCATGATCGCCGGCCCTGAGCATGACCGGGACGGCGGCGAAAACCGCCTGTCCGGCTACCGGGCGGCACTGGAGGGAAGCGGAATCGGCTATGATCCCCTGCTGGTGGAGCGCAGCGGGGGTTATACCTATGAGATGGGCTGCCGCTGTATGAGCCGGCTGCTGGAGCGGGATACGGGGCTGACCGCCGTATTCGCCGCCTCCGACCACTTGGCTATGGGCTGCATTCGAGCTCTGTGGGACCAGGGGCTTCGGGTGCCGGAGGACGTGTCCGTCATGGGCTTTGACAACCTGTCCATCACCAACTACGCCGTCCCCCCTGTGACCACGGTGGATCAGCCGCGGTATGAGATGGGCCGGCTGTCGGCAGAGAAGATCTGCCAGATTCTGGATGGTCAAACAGTGGAGGAGCGGCATTTTGTGCTGGCCCATAGCATCGTACACCGCAGCTCCACAGCTGCCCCCCCAGCACAGTAAGACGAACTGGCTGGGGGGTATTCGTCATTTTATCCGAAATTTCTCAGAAATAATTGGCAAAACTCACCATTGACACAAAAGGGCTTTCCCTGTAATATAAAGCTATCAGGAAATAGAATCGATTCCAAATCCAGAGCAACCCGACCTATTGGCAGAGCCAAGAGCGGGAGATATTTTTTTCGGAGAAATGGAATCGATTCCAAATCGGCTGTGCCCTTTTTCGGGCCGGTGTTGAGACAAGAGGGGATACGCATGGACACAGAAGCAATACGGACAGTTTGGGATAGCCGGGAGGCTGTCTCCCTTCGGGCTGGGCAGTACGAGGCCCTGGTGGTGCCTTCCCTGGGTGCCAATGTGCTTCAACTGCTGTACCATGACCGGGAACAAGGCAGGACGCTGGACATTTTACGCACACCGGATCGAGCCCAGACCCTGCTGAACGACCCCTATGCCTACGGCATTCCGGTGCTGTTTCCCGCCAACCGCATCGCGGGGGGGTGCTTCACCCATGACGGCATCACCTACCGCTTCCCCCAAAACTACCCCAATGGAGTACATATTCACGGGGTGCTTCACGGCTACAACTGGCCGCTGGCGGAGGTTCACAGCAGCCCGAACGAGGCGGTAGCGGTGCTGGAGGCTTCCACCGACGATCCCCGTCTCCGGGAGAGCTTCCCCATTGACCTGACCATCCGTCTGGAGTGTATTTTGAGCCGGGATGGACTGCTTCAGCGGTTTATCCTGGACAACCGCAGCCCGGTCACCATGCCCTTTGGCGTGGCCTACCACACCGCCTTCCGGGTGCCCTTCACCCGGGGAGGCTCCGCCGGGGACGTGCGGCTGTGCCTCCCGCTGGCGGGACTTTGCGTGGACGACCCCAGGGACCGCCTGCCCTCGGGAGAGACGGCTCCGCTGTCGAATTACGAACGCACCTTCACCTCTCCGGAGGGCGGCGATCCGCTAAAGCACCCCCTGGACAGCCTGTATCGAGCCGGACCGGGTGGGGAGGCCGTACTGCGGGACATTCAGACGGGCCGGGAGGTGGTGTATACCGCCGACCCCAGCGACAAATACTGGATCATCTGGAATGGCCGAGAGCAGAAGGATTTTGTGGCGGTGGAGCCGCAGACCTGGCTGTCTAACGGAATTCACCTGCCGGATCCGGCTTCCCATGGGGTGCTGTATCTGCCCCCCAACAGCCGGTGGCAGTGCGAAAACAGAATTTACGTGCGGTAGCGGAGGGGAGGAGCCGTATGGGCGGAGCAATTTTGGAAATGCGGGGGATTGCCAAGGCATTTTCCTCCGTTTACGCACTGAAGAACGTGGACTTTACCCTGGAACAGGGCAGGGTTATGGCACTGGTGGGCGAAAATGGCGCGGGAAAATCCACCCTGATGCGGATTCTCACCGGGATCTACGACTATGACCAAGGGGAGATTTGCTATCACGGGAAGCCCATCCGCTTCCAGAACGCCATGGAATCCCGGGAAGCAGGCATCGCCATCATCCACCAGGAATTTAACCTTTTTCCCAACCTGACGGCGGCGGAAAACATCTTTCTGGCGGACAAAAGCGTCCAACGCCGCGGTCTGGTGGATTGGGCCGCCCTAAACCGCAGGGCCCAGGAGCTGGTGGACTCAATCGGCGGCACCTTCTCCGTACTGGAGCCGGTGCAGAACCTGACCGTTCAGAATCAGCAGGTGGTGGAGATTGTCAAGGCCCTGGCCGCCAACGCGGAGATCCTCGTCATGGACGAGCCCACCTCCGCCCTTCCGGAGAGCGAGGTACAGCACCTGTTTACCACCATCCGGGGGCTGAAGGAACGGGGGACGGCCATCGTCTACGTCTCCCATCGGCTCAACGAGATCTTTGAGATCTGCGATGACATCACCGTCCTCCGGGACGGGGTGACAGCCTTCCGCTCCCAGGTGGACGCCACCACCCCGGAGGAGATTGTGGCCCAGATGATCGGCCGAGAAATCCGGGATCTCTATCCCAAGGAGGAGGCCGCCATTGGCGGCGAGGTGTTTCGGGTGGAGGGACTGTCCGATGGAAACACGGTGAAGAATCTGTCCTTTTCCGTCCGCCGGGGGGAGATTCTGGGGCTCTACGGGCTGGTGGGTTCCGGGGCGACGGAGTGCCCCGAAACGCTGTTCGGCCTGGTCAAGCCCGCCGCCGGACACTTCTACATGAAGGGCCAGGAGATCCGCCTGGACAGCCCGGCGACGGCAGTGGGACACAACATCGCGTACGTTCCGCCGGACCGTCACCGGCAGGGGATTATCCGACAGCTCTCCATCCGCTTTAACCTGACCCTGTCGGTGATCCGCCGGCTGTGCCGGGGCGGCTTCATTCAGCGGGATCGGGAGCGCGCCCTGACAGCGGAGCATATGGAAAAGCTGCGGGTGAAGTGCGCCGGGGAGGAGCAAAAGGTGACCTACCTCTCCGGTGGCAACCAGCAGAAGGTGGTCATCGCCAAGTGGCTGGCGGCCGAGCCGGAGCTGTTGATCCTCAACGACCCCACCCGGGGGGTGGACGTGGGGGCCAAGGCGGAGATTTACGCACTGATCAGCAGCTTGGCCTGCGCGGGGCTGGCCATTGTCATCACCTCCTCCGAAATCGGGGAAATTTTGGGGATGTCCGACCGGATTTTGGTGCTGAACAACGGACGGGTGAGCCGGGAATTTGCCCGAGGCGAGGCGGATCAGCGTGCCCTGCTGTCCGCGGCTCTGGTGGACGGGGACGCCCCGCAGGGAGGTGGAGCAGATGAGACTTGACCGAAGGGATTCGCTTCTGCACAGTGCGCTGGGCCGGAAGGAGATGCCCATCATCCTGTTCACCGTGCTGGTGTACGCCGGCTTTTCGGTGATGGCACCGAACTTCAGCACCCTGAACAATGCGGCAGTGATTGCCCAGCAGATCACCATCAACGGCATCGTGGCCCTGGGCATGACCATTGTGATCATGATCGGCGGCATGGACCTGTCGGTGGGCAGTCTGCTCTCCCTGTGCGGGGTGCTGGCGGGGATGATGGACAACGCCGGACTGCCCGTACCTGTGACAGTGGTACTCACCCTGCTGGCCGGCACGGCTCTGGGGGCGGTAAACGGCCTGCTCATCGTCAAGCTGCACATACCCGACATCATTGTGACCCTGGCTACCATGAATATCTTCCGGGGGATTGCGGTGATGATCACCCGCTCCCAGTGGATCACCGACTTCTCCAGCGGCTTCCTGCGCATCGGCTCAGGAAAAGGCGGCTTTTTCTCCGTTCCTATTCTGCTGTACGTGCTGCTGGCGGTGGTGTTCGCGGCGGGGCTGAAATGGCTTCCTTTCGGCCGCCTGCTCTATGCCGTGGGCGGCAACCGGGAGGCTGCGTCCCTCATGGGTCTGGACGTGGCCCGGGTGAAGGTAAAGGTTTATATGATCGACGGCTTTCTTCTGGGGCTGGCGGGGCTGCTGTTCGCCTCCATGTTCGGAAGTATCCAGGCCGCCACCGCCGCCACCAGTATGCAGTTCCAGACCATGGGATCGGCCCTCATCGGTGGGGCCAACATCTTCGGAGGCGGCGGCTCGGTGCTGGGCACCGTGTTTGGCACCATTCTGCTGGGCATGATTAAAAACGGGCTGGTGCAGATTCACGCCTCGGAATACTGGCTGGATTTCATTACCGGAACCGTTATCCTGCTGGCGTTGATGGTAAACCTCATCCAGATCCACCGGAAAAAAGGGGGCGTTTAGCATGGAACAGGCACAGACGGCGGGCACACGGATGCGGGCGGCCCTCCGGGGCCAGGGCCGGTATGTACTGCTGGCGGGCATTATCGCCGGGGAGTTTCTTCTGTTCGGCGTGGCTGCGCCCTATTTCCTGACGGTGGAGAACCTGTTTAACATTCTCCGCCAGGTGTCCGAAATCGGCATGATTTCCATCCCCCTGACCTTCCTCCTGCTGTCGGGGCACATGGATCTCTCGGTGGGCTCCATCGTGGGAGTGTGCGGCGTGAGCACCGGCATGATCCTTCGGGCGGGCGGCTCCATCCCCCTGGCCCTGCTGGCGGGAATCGCAGCGGGCACGGCGGTGGGCTTCCTCAACGGTCTGATCGTGGGCAAGCTGAAGATCCAGGCGGTAGTGGTCACCATCGGCACCCAGGTGCTGTTCCGGGGGCTGTGCTATATCCTCACCTCCGGCCGGGCGGTGAGCGGCTACCCCGCAGCCTTTTTCACTCTGGGCACCGGAGACGTGCTGGGTGTGCCTATCTCGGTGATCGTGCTGCTGGTGATGTACGCGGCGGCCTGGCTGGTGCTAGAGAAAAGCTGGTTTGGGCGGTATGTACTGGCCATCGGCAACAACCAGAACACCGCCCGGTATTCCGGTATCCGGGTGGACCGGATGAAAATCGCACTCTTTACCCTCTGCGGCGCGCTTACCGCAGTGGCCTCCGCCTTTCTCATCTCCCGCCTGTCCAGTGCCGAGGCCACCCTGGGCAGCGGCTATGAGCTGGACATCATCACCGCGGCCCTTATCGGAGGCATCGACATCAACGGAGGCAGCGGCAAGCTTCAGGGCACCTTTCTGGGCATCCTGATCATCGGGATTCTGCGCAACGGACTGAACATGATGGGGCTGTCCGTGATCTACCAGTCCATCATCCTGGGGGCACTGCTGCTGGCTGCGGTGGCGGACCTTGGGGGAAAGCGTGCCAAGCCATAGGGTTTCGTCAGGCCGCTCAACCGGCGGACTGTTCGGAATAAAGACACAACAACAGACGGATAAAAGGAGGATCTGAAATGAAAAAGCTGATTGCAATGATGTTGAGCCTCTGCCTGCTGTGCGGCCTTGTGGCCTGCAAGCCGGGCGGGGAAAAACCCAGCGACCCCCCCGGCGGAAACACCGGCGCGGGAACGGAAACCCAGAAAACATTTTTCCTCAGCCCCAAGATGGTGGGTGCCGCCTACTGGGAGGCAGCCAAAAGCGGTGCCATGCAGGCCGGCGAGGATCTGGGGGTAGAGGTGATCTGGAACGGTACCTCGGAGGTCGATGTGGCCAAGCAGATCAACATGATCACCGATATGCTTACCCGCAAGGTGGACGGCCTGGGCGTGGCCCCCAACGACGCCACCAGCGTCACCAACGTGTTCAACCAGGCCAAGGGCGCGGGCGTTCCCGTCGTCACCTTCGACTCCGACTCGGAGAATGCGGAGCGGGCCTACTGCATCCTGCCCGACACCGACGAAGCCATCGGCGAGGCTTTTCTGGCCGCGCTCATCAACCAGATGCCGGAGCCCAAGGGCAAGGTGGCTGTGATGATCGCCTCCCCCAGCGCGGCCAACATCATCGCCTGGAGGGATTCCGCCCTGGCAAAGATCGAAAAGGACTACCCCGACATCGAGATCGTGGGCGTGTATCCCTCCAATGATGACCAGCAGAAAGCCTATGAGAATGCCAAGAGCTTCATCCAGGCCAACCCGGATCTGTCCGGCATCCTGTGTCTGGCCGGGGCGGAAACCCCTGCGGCCTGCAAGGCGGTGAAGGAGGCTATCGACGCCGGCCAGCTCCAGCCGGGACAGGTGAAGGTGGGCGGCATGGGCATCCCCTCCCTGGTGCGGGAATACATCAAAGACGGCACCATGTCGGAGAGCGTCATGTGGAACCCAATGAGCATGGGCTACCTGGCTGTGTGGACACTGGATCAGCTCACCCAGGGCAATGAGATCAAGGACGGCATGGAGGTTCCCGGCGTCGGGACAATCAAGGTGGAGGGCGACCGGATCTACTGCGGTACCTTCCAGTTCACGGCGGATGACGTGGATAACTACCAGTTCTAACGAAGCGGCGCACGCCGCAGGGGCCGGCTGAGGCATCGCGTCAGCCGGCCCCTCAAAAACAGGAGGAGATCAGCGTGGAAACAATCATGGATAAATTCCGTCTGGACGGAAAAAAGGGCTTTGTCACCGGGGCAGCCCAGGGCATCGGCAGGGCCATCGCGGAGGCGTTCGTTCAGGCGGGGGCAGAGCTGGCCATCATCGACGTGAACGCGGACAAGGCCAGGGCGGCAGCGGCGGAGCTTTCCGCCCGGTATGAACGGCATATCACAGCCTGGGGCTGCGACGTGTCCGACCCGGAACAGGTGGACGCCACCGTGAAGGCGGTGGCGTCGGAGTACGGCACCATCGATTTCGCGATAAACAACGTGGGCATTGTGAATTTCTTCCCAGTGGAGTCGGTAAAGCCGGAGGATTGGAAGCGGGTCATTGACGTGAACCTGTTTGGCACCTTCCTGTGCGCCCAGGCGGCGGCAAAGGTGATGATCGCCCAGAAGCGGCCGGGCAGCATCGTCAATATGGCCTCCATGTCAGCCCGGATCATCAATACGCCCCAAACTACCTCCAGCTACTGCACCAGTAAGGCCGCGGTAGTCCATCTGACCCGCTCCCTGGCGGTGGAGCTGGCGAAGTATAACATCCGGGTAAACTGCGTCAGCCCTGGCTATGTGGCCACAGAGGTGGTCACCGACTGGACAGACGAGGTACAGGGCTGGATCGACCGGACGCCCCAAAAGCGGATGGGCTCCCCGGAGGACATCGCAGGAGCCTACCTCTACCTGGCCAGCGACGCATCGGGATACGCCACCGGCACGGAGCTGCTTATCGACGGGGGCTATACATCAATTTAAACCCCGGACACAAAAGGGGCATGGCCGTTTTGCGGCCATGCCCCTTTATTCTGCTTCCTTTCGGTTGTCCTATTCTTCAACCTCCGCAATGGTGCCGCCGCCCAGCACCGCGCCGCTCTCGTCATACACCACCGCCGCCTGTCCCGGCGTCACGGCCCGCTGGGGCTGGGCAAACTCCAGCCGCACCCGCTCCCCCTCCGGAACCACCCGGACGGGCTGCTCCCGCTGGCGGTAACGGGTTTTCACCAGGGCGGCAAAGGGCTGCTCCGGCGGCTCCACCAGCCAGTTCCAGTCCCTCGCGGCGCAGCCGGTGGAGTACAGCGACTCCTCCGGCCCCACGGTGACGGTGTTGTCCTCCATGCACTTGGCGCACACGTAGATCCGCCCCGGGGACGACACCCCCACCCCCCGCCGCTGGCCGATGGTAAGCCCCGCCGCCCCCCGGTGGCGGCCCACCACCCGGCCCTCCAGGTCCACAATATCCCCGGCGGGGAAGCTCTGCCCGGTGTACCGCTCCAAAAAGGCCAGGTAGTCCCCATCGGGGATGAAGCAGATGTCCTGGCTGTCCCGCTTCTGGGCGTTGGCCAGACCCGCCCGCTCCGCCATCTCCCGGGCCTGGGCCTTGGTCAGCCCCCCCAGGGGGAACAGGGTGCGGCCCAGCAGCTCCCTGGGGATGGGGTAGAGCACGTAGCTCTGATCCCGGCCCAGGTCGGCGGCCTTGCAGAGCCTCCAGCCCCCCGCCCCGTCCTCCAAAATCCGGGCGTAGTGCCCGGTGGCCAGGTAATCGCACCCCAGCTCCCGGGCCTTCCGGTGGAGCAGGCCGAACTTCAAAAAGCGGTTGCAGTCCACACAGGGGTTGGGGGTCTCCCCCCGGCGGTAGCCCTCCACAAAGCGGCCGATCACCCGCGCCTCAAACTCCCGGCACAGGGGAAGCACGTGGTGGGGGATGCCCATCCGCTCCGCCGCCGCCCGGGCGTCCTCCAGCGTCTCGGCTGGCGTGCCGTACAGCTCCATGGTGGCCCCCACGCAGTCATAGCCCTGCTCCCGCAGGAGATACACCGCCGCGCTGGAATCCACCCCGCCGCTCATGGCAACCAGCACCCGCCGTCCCGTTCCCTTCATCCTACCGCCCCCTTATCGTTGATTGGGCCATTATAGGGCCTGGAACGCCTCCTGTCAAGAGACGGCCTTGGCGTCCCTTTTCGGATTGGTGCGGCCAAAAGCCGCTTCGTCAAGCCGCGGGTCAAAATTTCCAAAGGGAGCAGTCCCCAGTTGACGAAGGCTGTCCGGCAAACAAGTTTTATGGTTCTATTTTTTATACTTCCCAAAAGCCTTTTCCTTGTCTAAATGTACATCTCTAAAAAATACGATGAACCATATGATAAACGCGATAACCGCCATATACGGTGAGATATAATAGGCTAAAACAGCACCTGTTCCCTGGATGGCTGCCCAAACCAAGAATCTATTTCTTTGGTCCTTGCTTAATTTTTCCTTATCATACAATGCTCTTTTTTCCTTTGGCATTGTGTTAAAGCCGCTTATCAGCATGACTGACTTCTCTTTGAAAATTGTAAAAATGAAAGTGAGCAGCAAAAAAAGGAAACACGCTCCGCCGCACACGATAAAACCCGCATTCATCAAGATAGCTCCTTTCATAAACCCCGGTTTGCCGAAGTGATATCCCGGCAGCACTTTCCCGAACCGGGACGCCCCGGCTTGACCTCCGCCCGCCGCCGTGCTATCATTAGCCCATCCAAACAACAGGAGGTGCCCGCCATGGCGGAACGGCCCGTATTTTTCCTCAGCCGGGGACGCGTCACCAGCAAGACCTATTCCTTTGAGTGGTTTCCCGGCTTCTCCGCGTCCCAGAAGCGGAAGTCCATCGACAGCCTGCACCGCGCCGTCCTCCGGGCCAGCCCGGCGGCCCGCCCGCTGGAGGTCAGCACCAAGGGCGGCGAACCCCTGGGCGTCAGGCTCAGTGCCTTTCAGCTCCGGCTGGACGGCCGCACCCTGGAAAACATTTTCCAAAGCTCCAAGGTGTTCCAGGACGGCGGGCCTTACCCGGATCTGCTGGACGTGCCCCCCAGGGACGCCAAGCGGGACCCCCGCCTGCGCGCCTCCGGCCCCCTGACCGCCTTCCGCTTCCAGGGCGCGGACTTCCCCCTGGAGCCCAAGACGGCCTTTTACGACTACATTTACCTCGCCGCCGCCAGCCAGTCCCTGACGGCGGAGGAGCTGGGCGGGCTTCTGGCCTACGACTGCTTCACCGACATCGAGTTCAACCCGGCCCGGAGCCTCAACACCCAGGCCCGCACCGCCGCCCTGCTCCGCCTGCTGCTGGAGGAGTTCGGGCGGGTGCCCCAGCTTTCCCGGGAGGAATTTCTCCAGTACCACCGGGAGCGCGTGGCCCCGCCGGAGGGCGGGTAGGGCGGCCCCTCACCCCAGCCCGGACAGGAACCTTCTGATCTCCCGGTTTACCGTTTCCGGCGCGTCGGTGTTGGCGTTATGCCCCGCCCCCGGCACCCATACCAGCGGCAGGCCGTCCTGACGGTTCCACTCCCGGTTGTAGCGTTTGGCGGAGCCTGCCCCGTCCTTCTCCCCGCAGATCAAAAGGGCGGGACAGCGGATGTCATAGGCCCGGTCCGCCTCCACCGACTGGGCCACGATCCGGTACCCGAGATCCGCCAGGGCGCAGTACTCCCGCTTGCCGTAGGATTCCATAAAGCACTTCATCAAGGCCCGGCCGTACTCCGAGACGGCGGTGCCCTTGACCCCCACCCGCACCAGCAGCTTCCAGGGGAAGGCCAGGTACATCCACTCCGTATGCTTCAGCAGGTACAGCTCCGCCCCTGTATAGTATTTCCGCTTCAGGGAGCAGGAGTCGATGGACACGAAGCCGGACGCCGTGCCGGGGTACCGCTCCAGATACACCTGGGACAGGTAGCCCCCCATGGACTGTCCGATCAGCACCGGGCGTTCCGCCCCCTCCCGCTCCAAAATGGCATGGAGCCAGTCCGCCATGTCCTCCATGGAGAAGGAGAGGGCAAAGGGCCGGGAGGCCCCGTGGGCGGGGGCGTCCCACACCACACAGTTGAAGTCCGGTTCAAATTCCTCCACCTGCTTGTCGAACAGGCGGTGGTCGGCGGTAAGCCCCGGCAGGAACACCAGCCAGGGCGCGCCCGTCCCCGGCCCGCCCGTCCAGTAGTGGATATCCCCCGAATGGGTGGAAAAAATCTGCTCTGTCATTGTCTGCCCCTCCTTTTGGGTAAGGCCCCGCCTGCGAAGCAGGCGGGGCCTCAGCGTGTCGAAAAAGTCTTTTCGCCCCGCTGAGTGCGACTTTTTTGAACAAAGAACGTTCAAAAAAGTCGTTGATTGGACGTGAAAGACACCCTTCCTGGGTTTCTTTCACACTATCTTCCTTCCCGCTGCCGGAAGGAACGCGTCTTTTTCGGCAGTCTCCGGCCCCGCCTGCTCCGCAGGCGGGGCCTCCTGTCGTCACAACGCCCGCAGCATACCGGGGCCCTTTTTCATCAGCAGCAGCCCGCACGCCGCCGTAAACGCCGCCAGCAGGGCCAGCGGCAGTGCCATGGCCAGCACCGGGTTCGCCATGCTCCCCAGCCAGTACAGCAGGGCGCACAGCCCCAACGCCGCCATGGGCACAAACATACCCAGCACCACCGCCAGGGACTGCTTCACCACCACCGTCTCGTTCACCGCGTCCAGCTTGGGGAAGGCCAGCCCGATGAACATACCAAAGACCGCGTGGGCGGCGCAGAACAGCAGGGCCGCCAGCAGCAGCACCGCCCCCTCCAGGGGGGACAGCTCCAGGGCAATGGTCAGGCACACCCCGGCGATCACGGTACAGGGCGCGCTGAACATCAGCTCGAAGCCGGTTTTCAGGCCCAGCAGGGCCCGCTCGCCCACCGGGGCCTCCCGGAGCACCCACAGGTACTTCCCCTCCAGGCTGACGGAGGGGGCGGCGATGACCACCATGGACAGGCAGAAGCCCATCATCAGCGCGGCCAGGGGCATCACAGGCATCCCGCCCCCCATCATGGCCAGCATCTTCCCCAGATCGTCCCGCAGGATCAGGGCCGCCACGCCCATGCCCACCAGCATGATCAGGCCCATGCAGGAGTTCCAGAAGTACATGGGTATGCCGAACAGCCGCCGCAGCTCCATGCCCAGCAGGGCCTTCTTCTGTCCGGAGGCGGACTGGGCGGACAGCTTGTAGTCGTTCCGGGCGGAGCGGGCGGCGAAGGCGGTGACCGCCTTGCGGTACACCCGGCCCAGGCCCAGCACCATCAGGGCGAAGGGCACCGCGCAGCACAGGACGAACAGCACCAGGGCCGTCCAGTCCCCCAAAATCCCGTCCGCCATCCACAGCATGGGGGCCGCCCAGGACAGGGACTCCTTCACCCCGGCGGCGTTGGCGGCAAGGCCCTCGATCATGCCGTTGAGGTTGAACGCGAACCACAGCACCGCCGCCAGATACAGGGCCATCACGATGTTCTGCCCGATCACGCCCCCCTTGGCCAGCTTGGCGGACACAAAGGCCACCAGGGCCCCCATCAGCACAGACAGGGCCGTGTCCAGCAACGGCAGGGCCAGCACCGCCAGCAGGAGCCGCACCCAGAACAGCGGGTTATGCCCCGCCCCGCTCTGGGTCATGACGGCGCACACCACCCCGGCGGGAACCAGGATGAAGAAGGAGAATACCAGGTTTTCCAGGTAGATGGCCGTCACCCGGCTGGCCATCAGCGCGGTGGTGGACACGGGCATGGACAGCAGCAGGTCGTTGTCCTTCCCGCCGAACACCACGCCCTTGGCGGCGAAGGCGGTGAACAGCATCCCGCCCACCAGCGCGCCCATCCCCATAAAGACGAACACCAGCACCTCCATCTGGAGGGGGGCCAGCACCTGCATCAGCATGGAGCTGTAAAGCCCGGACATATACAGGCCCAGTCCGGCGATGAGCAGGACCACCCCCACCCCGGTGGCCGCCTTCTTCCGGTTCTTCCGGCCCATATTGGAGGAGGACAGCAGCATGGACTTGACGCTGACCTTCAGCAAGGCGAGAAACTTCTTCATTTCTCCCCCTCCAGCTCCAAAAACACGTCCTCCAGGGAGGAATCGCCCACCAGCTCCCCGGTGGGCCCGGCCTTCACCAGCCGCCCGTCCTTGATGATGGCGATCTGATGGCACAGCTTCTCCGCCACCTCCAGCACGTGGGTGGAGAAGAACACCGCCGAGCCGCCCCGGCACAGGTCGGCTAAGTACCCCTTCATGAGATGGGAGGCGGCGGGGTCCAGCCCCACGAAGGGCTCGTCTAAGATCAGCAGGCGGGGCCGGCGGATGAACGCCGAGATCAGGGCCAGCTTCTGCCGCATCCCGTGGGAGTAGCTGCCGATGGGGGAGCCTAAATTCCCCGTCAGCTCAAAGGCGTCGCCGTACTTGCCGATGTCGGCGGTGCGCTGGTCCGCCGGAAGGTCGTACAGGTCGGCGATGAAGTTCAGGTAGTCGATGCCCTTCATGAACTCGTACAGGTCCGGGTTGTCGGGGAGGAATGCGGTGACCCGCTTGGCCCCCACCGGATCCTTTTTCACGTCGTGGCCGTCGATGGTGATGGTGCCCTCGGTGAAGTCCATCACCCCCGCCACCGCCCGGAGGGTGGTGGTCTTGCCCGCCCCGTTGTGGCCGATGAAGCCGTAGATCTCACCGGGCCGGACATGGAGGCTCAGGTCGTCCACCGCCTTCTTGCCGCCGGGATAGGTCTTGGAATAGTGTTCGATGCGAAGCATAATATTCTCTCCTTTACAACGCAGATGGCTCTGTTTTCAAAGGTTCCACCGGGTCAAAGGTTCATGAAGAACGTAAATCCGATGATAGCCGCCGCCACGGCCAGGGTGATGAAGCCCGCCGGATGCTTTTCCTGCTCCTGGCTGGAGGCGAAGCCCGCCCCGATCAGCCCCACCGCCGGGGGGATCAGCAGGCCGAACAGCTTGGGCATGATGGTGCCGGGGCCGCCGTCCATGCCGATCTGCATGATCAGCTGGTCCGGCAGGAGGAACCAGCCCGCCGCCGCCGCGGCGATCAGCGGGAGTACCAGCAGGAAGGGCCAGTAACGCTTTTTCTCCATCTGGCTCACCCCCGGTACTTCACCGCCGTGCCGTACACGGTGATCTCCGCCGCCCCCTGCATGATGGACGCCGAGGCGTAGCGGATGTTCAGCACCGCGTCCGCCCCCAGGGCCTCCGCCTCGTCCACCATCCGCTTGGTGGCCAGCTGCCGGGCCTCGGTGAGCATGGCGGTGTACTGCTCGATCTCGCCGCCCACGAAGGTTTTCATCCCCGCCATGAAGTCCTTGCCGAAGCTCTTGCACTGCACCACCGAGCCCTTCACGATGCCCAGGGCCTCCAGCTCCCGGCTGGGGCCCGGGATATAGTCAATACTGAGAAGCAGCATCTTCTTCCCCTCCCTTGATCTGCTTGATGCGCTGGTACAACGCCGCCAGCACCCCGATGATGATTACCACCGGGACCGCCGCCAGCCCCACGATCACCCCGATGGGAGGCGCGTCCTCCGGCGAGACGGTGAAGCCCCACACGATCAGGGCGATAAACGCCGCCATCATCGCCAGCACCACCACCGCCGCCCCCACGGGGCTGACGTACCGGGTGAGCTTATCCTGTTTTCCCACGTTCATGAATTTCGTCCCCTCCTGTTCCTGCCGCTCCATGCTTTCCAGCACCCCATCGGCGTCCAGCCCGTCCAGCTGGCGGCCGCTGTCCCGGATCTGGGCGCATACGCCCTGGGCCGCCGCCAGATTGGCCTGCCTGCGCTGGAGCTGGATGATGTGCCGCCCCATGGCGTCCTCCAGGGTCAGCGACCCGGACTTCAAAAGGCGGATCTCCTCGATGGGCACGTCCAGCATCCGCAGCAGCTTGATTTTTTTCAGCCACACCACGTCGGCGTCGCTGTAGTCCCGGTAGCCGTTGTCGTTATTGCGCCCGGGGGTGAGCAGCCCTTCCTTTTCATAGAAGCGGATATTGCCCTTGGTGATGCCCACCAGCTGCTCCACCTGGTTGATTTTCATTGCCTTCCCTCCCTTGATGAGGCCATGGTACACCTTCCACAGGGTGGAAGGTCAAGAGGTTTTTTCAAATTTTCCCTACCTTACACCCGCTGGAACCTGGGGGCCGCCCTGAAACCGCTTTGAAGATTGGGTTCTCACGCCGCCCGGGCATGGAACTCAGGAAGGGGTCCCCGCAAAGCCGTCCTTTGGCTTTGCGGGGAGCAGCGGCCCGGACAGGTCCAGCCCGCCGTAGGCCGTCAGTGCCTCCCCCTCCACCAGCAGCCGCACCTGCTCCACCTTGTCCAGGCTGCACAGCGTCTCCACGATGGAGGTGATCAAAAGCTCCTGCTCCTCCGCCTGCTCCGGCGGCGCGGCCAGCAGCGCGCCCGACAGGTCGGCGTAGCACACCCCGTCGTCCACCCAGGCCGCCCGCACCGTCAGCTCCGGGGGCAGCAGGGCGGACAGGCCCTCGTCCCGGGGGCCTGAGATCAACGCCTCCAGCACCGCCCTGGCGGGGGTCTCCTCCTCGGTGAGCCGGAACACCCGCAGCTCATAGCCCAGGGTGTTCCCCCCCGCCCGCCGGAAGTAGAGGGCGGCGGTGACATCCACCGGCTCCTCCTCCGCGCCGGAGAAGATGGCGTCCCCCGCCCGGAGCAGCCGCCCCTCCCCGCCCCCGGCGGACAGGCGCACCCCGTCCACCGCCGGGAGCTGGCACAGGGTCAGGGCCACGCAGTAGTCCGCCAGCGTCCGGTCGATGCCCTCCAGCCCGCCGTACTCCGGGGACAGCTCCACCAGGGCCGTCCGGTTCTCCACCGACCACCGGGCCAGCCGGGTGCCCGCCGGGATGATCCGGGCCAGCCCGCTGTCCTGGGGCGGCCCCGCCAGCAGGGCCGCCAGCAGGGCGGGCACGCTGTCCTCCCCCCCGTAGGGGCAGGAGGACAACGCCGCGGCGACGGACTGGCTCTGCTCCTCCGCCGGGGCGGCGAACCACAGCAGCAGGCCGTCCTCCCCCCGCTCCTCCCGGGCAAGGCAGGCCGTGGCCAGGCCCAGCAGCAGCACTGCCGCCAGCACCGCCCCTATCCGTTTTTTCATGGCCTGTCCCCCTCCTTCAGGGCGGGAAACTCCGCCTCGAACCGCGCGCCCTTCCCCGCCGGGTTGGGCCCCGCCTTGATGTCCCCGCCGTGGAGGCGGGCGGTGTCCCGGGCGATGGACAGGCCCAGGCCCGTCCCCCCCGCCGCCCGGGAGCGGGCCTTGTCTACCCGGTAGAACCGGTCGAAGATCTTGGGCATATCCTCCGGGGGTATGCCCACCCCGGTGTCGCACACCACCAGGGACGCCTTGCCCCCCAGGTGCCGCACCGTCACGTCCACCCGGCCCCCGGCCTGATTGTACTTGATGGCGTTCTCCATCAGGTTGAAGGCCACCTGATAGAGATCGTCCTCCGTGGCCAGCAGGGCGCAGGCCGGCTCGATCCGGGTGTTCAGCGATACCCCCGTGGCCTGGGCCAGCGGCGTGAGCATATGGGCCACCTTCTCCACCACCGCCCCCAGCTCCACCGGCTCCCGCCGCCGCTCCGGGCCGCCGTCCAGCCGGGTGAGGGCCAGCAGGTGCTCGCTGATCCGGGTGAGGCGGTCGGCCTCCTCCCCGATGTCGGACACGAACTCCCGGACGGTGCCCATGTCCACGCTGTCGTTCTGCAAAATGGAGTCGGTGAGCAGGCGGATGGAGGCCAGGGGGGTTTTCAGCTCGTGGGAGGCGTCGGACACGAACCGCCGCCGGGCCTCCTCCGTGGTCTGGAGGCGGTCGGTGAGCTGGTTGAACTCGTCGGCCAGCTGGGCCATCTCGTCCCGGCCCCGGGAGTCCACCCGGTGGCTGTACTCCCCCTCCCGCACCCGGCGGATGGCGGACAGCAGCCGCCCGGTGTTCCGGGTCAACGCCTTGGAGAACAGCAGCACCAGCAGCATGGCCGCCACGCCGATCACCAGGGAGATATACCGCAGGTTGGACTGGATGGACAGCAGCACCTGGGCCTGCTCCGCGTCGTACTCATAGAGGTACACCGCCCCCAGGGTGGCCCCGTGGTACAGCACGGGCACCGCCGCCCGGCACCGGATGGCCCCCTCCCGGTACTCGCTGCGGGCCACGTCCCGCCCCCGCAGGGCGGCCACCACCTCCCCCATGAGGGCGTAGTCCCCCAGCCGGTTGTCCAGGGTGGAGCTGTCGTACAGAATCCGCCCCGTCCCGTCCGCCACCAGCACCCGGGTGCCCTGGGCCTTTTCCAGCACCGCCATGGTCTGCTCCACCCCCTCCTGGGTGAGGGTCTCGGACACCGCCAGGGCGGAGCCGATCACCAGGGCCTGCTGCTTCAGGGTGCTCTCCTTGGAGGCAAACACCATATTCTCCACCATCAGCAGGGGGTATGTGTTCATCACAATGAGGATGGCCGCCACCACCAGCAGGTAAGTCAGGGCGTATTTGGCCTGGATGCTCCGGGAAAAGGGCACCTTCGCCTCCCGGGGCGGCTTGGCGGCTGTGGTCATGGTTCGCACCTTCTCTCCTCGGCGCAAGCTGCGCTCACTCGCTTCCCCCTTCGGGGAAGCTCATCCGCTCCGCTGCGCCTCGTCTCCCCACGAAGCCAAAGGCCGGCTTCGCGGGGGCCTCTTTGTTTATGGATTGTTGGCCAGGTAATACCCCACGCCCCACTTGGTCAGGATGTGCTCCGGGCTGGCGGGGTCCGGCTCCAGCTTCTCCCGCAGGCGGCGTATGTGCACGTCCACCGTGCGGAACTCCCCGATGTACTCATAGCCCCACACCAGGTTCAGCAGGTTCTCCCGGCTGTAGACCCGGCCGGGGTTCTGCATCAGCAGCACCATCAGGTCGAACTCCTTGGCGGTGAGGTCCACCCTCATGCCGTCCCGCCACGCCGCCCGCTCCGCCACGTCCAGGGTAATGCTGCCCTGGGTGAGGCGGTCGGCCTCCCGCTGCTGCTGGGCGGAGGACGCGGCCCGGCGCAGCAGGGCCCGAATCCGGGCCTTCAGCTCCAGGATGTTGAAGGGCTTGGTGATGTAGTCGTCCGCCCCGCACTCGAAGCCGATAATCTTGTCCGCGTCCTCCCCCTTGGCG
Source organism: uncultured Oscillospiraceae bacterium (assembly GCA_910585265.1). Taxonomy (GTDB): domain Bacteria; phylum Bacillota; class Clostridia; order Oscillospirales; family Oscillospiraceae; genus Enterenecus. The sequence goes on from CAJUCA010000026.1 coordinate 33,208, forward strand.
GTGAGCATGATCACGGGCACGTTGGAGAACTCCCGGATCTTCATGCAGGCCTGGAGCCCGTCGATCTTGGGCATCATAAGGTCCAGGATGATGAGGTCGAACTGGCCCGTCCGGGCCTTGTCCACCGCCTCCTCCCCGTCGGAGCCGGTCTCCACCTGATAGCCCTCGTTCTCCAGATTGAACTTGATGCCCTTCACCATCACCCGCTCGTCGTCAACCACTAAGATTTTCGGCATGATCCTGCCCTCCTGTTGTAATCTGGTCCAAAATCCCGGAGAGGATGCCCTCCCCGATGCCCTTCACCCGGATCAGCTCCTCCGGATAGCGGAAGGGGCCGTGCTCTGCCCGGTAGTCCAAAATGGCCTGGGCCCGGACCTCCCCGATTCCGGGGAGGGTCATCAGCTCCTCCAGCCCCGCGGTGTTCACGTCCACCGCGTCCGCCGGAAGGGACGCGGCCTCCGGCGGCGTCCGGGGCACCGGATCCAGAGGGCTCATTGCTGTGCTTCGCAGGGCGAAGCACAGCACCATGGCGGCACAGGCCGCCATGCACACGGCCAGCGTCCGCCGTCCCACCGCTGTCAGCCTCATTCCGCCGCCCTCCCTCCAGGAACCTGTATTCCCCGGTTGCGCCGGGGCACACTTTCTGATATAATGGCGTTATCCCGGCCCGCGGACAGGCCGCCCAAACGCGTATCAACCTATTATAGCATAGTTGCAAGCCGCTAAGCGGCTTGCGTGCCGCATTTTGCGGCACAAAACCGGCATAGCCGGTTTTCACTATCCTGTAATATCGACAACGGGCATTTTGCTGTGCAAAATGCCGCCCGCTCTGCGGGCCGCCGTGTGTAACACGGCACTTGTCGATATTATAGCACAGATGACGGGAGATTCCTATGAAAAAATATCGTTTTCTTTCGCTGCTTCTGGCCGTCCTGATGGCCCTTCCCCTCACCGCCCCCGCCGCCGCCCTGGAGGACCCCCGGCCCCACGCCAAGGCCGCCATCGTGGTGTACGGCGACACCGGAGAGGTGCTGTACGATTTCAATGCCCGCCAGCGGATGTATCCCGCCTCCATCACCAAGATCATGACCTCCCTGGTGGTGCTGGACGCGGTGAAAAACGGGGAGCTTACCCTGGACACCCCCGTCACCGCCTCCGCCCAGGCGGTGAACCTGCCCCTGGGCAGCTCCACCGCCGACATCAAGGCCGGGGAGACGCTGACCATCGAGCAGCTCCTGTACTGCGACCTGCTGCCCTCCGGCAACGACGCCTGCAATATTCTGGCGGAGGCCCTGGCGGGCACCACGGCGGAGTTCGCCGCCCGGATGAACGCCAAGGCCCAGGAGCTGGGCATGAAGGATACCAACTTCACCAACCCCCACGGCCTCCACGATCCAGAGCACTACACCACCGCCTACGACATCTACCTCATGGCCCGGGCCGCCATGGACAACGACACCTTCCGAGCCATCGTCCGCTCCCCGTCCTACACCATCCCCGCCACCAATATGCAGCCCGAGCGCACCATCTACACCACCAACGGCCTGCTGGGCAGCTGGTACTTCACCGGCTACCTCTACTCCAAGGCCATCGGCATCAAGACGGGGAACACCGAGGAGGCGGGCCGCTGCCTGGCCTCCGCCGCCGTGGACGAGCTGGGCCGCACCTTCTACTGCGTGGTGCTGGGCTCCGAGGCGGTCACCGACGAGACGGGGAAGCGGGACTACAAGCACCTGTCCGAGTCCAAGCGTCTGCTGGAGTGGGCCTTCCAGAACTTCAGCCGGGTTACCCTGCTGGACCAGGACACGGAGGACGTGATGCGGGAGGTGGCCGTCTCCCTGTCCGACGAGGGGGACTACGTGCTGGCCCGGCCCGTGGGCGAGATCACCGCCACCATGCCCTCGGACTACGACCCCAAGAAGGCGGAGCTTCACTTCGACCTGCCCACCGAACCCATCGAGGCCCCCATCGCCGCCGGGGACAAGCTGGGCACCGTCACCCTCACCTACGAGGGCCAGGAGTACGGCACCCTGGACATGGTGGCGGCGGACAGCGTGGCCCGGTCGGAGTTCCTGTATACCGTCCAGCAGATCGAGCTCTACTGGGGCAAGTGGTGGGTGAAGGCGGCGGTGATCGGCGGCGTCGCGCTGGTCCTGCTGCTGGTCCTTTACATAGCGGTGATCCGCCCCAAAAAGCGCAGGGCCAAGCGGTACAGCTACTCCGGCGGCGGCGGGCGGCGGGGACGGCCCCACTACCGGGGGCGGCGGTGAGGATTCTGGGGGCTTTTGGCAAAACCGCGGGGGTGAAATCGAGTTTTGGGGGAGGCCCCCGGTTCATTCACAAATACTTCACAAAAGGTTCTCAAATTGTCCAACATTCCCCCCTTCCAGTCTGGTATTATCATCTTGTCAGGAAGAAAGCCAGACAATCTCTATCCTCCCTCTCTCTTTTCTCAAAAACATGAAAGGCCCCCCGGCGTGAGCCGGGGGGCCTTTCATGTTTTCAAAGCCTTCCCCCTCCCAGGGGGAGGGCGGCACGGCGAAGCCGTGACGGATGAGGGTGCGGACAGGGGTGCGTCCAGCGTCCTGCATTTGGAGAGTGGGTGTGCCGAACGTCCGCCCCCTCACCCGCCCCAGTGTGCGCACTGGGGCACCCTCCCCCCACAGGGGGGAGGGTGCCGGCGTCAATCAGACTTCTGCGGCAGGCTCAGCTTTTCCTCCAGGTGGGCCGCCTTCAGGGCCTTATGGAGCGCGACCCCCAGGATGGGGGCGAATATCACCGCCACAATGCCGTTAAACAGGGAGTAGGGCAGCTTGCCCAGGGCGGCGATCCACGCCGCGTCCGGGGACAGGCCCTTCACCAGCAGGCCGTTATACAGGAAGCACTTCACCAGGTACACCGCGATGTAGCTCGCCGCCGCCGCCCCGCTGGCCACGGCCTCGTGGGCGTAGGTGCTCCTGCCCTGGAACACCCTGTGGAACACCGTCCCGGCCACCACGCCGTACAGCCCCTTGGTGAGGAAGGTGATGGGGGCCTCCATAATCCGCAGGGGGTCGAACAGGTCGAAGATGGCGGAGCCCAGCCCCGCCGCCAGCCCGCCCCACCAGGGCCCCAGCAGCAGCCCGGACAGGGCGCACATCACGTTCCCCAGATGAAACCGGTTGCTGCCCAGGGGGGAGGGGATCTGTATGTCGGGAATTTTGGACCCCACCGCCACCAGCGCGGCCATGGCCCCCGCCATGCACAGCATGGTCAAGGCCCGCCTGCTTTTTGATTCGTTCATGGTTCACAGCTCCTTCCGGGGCTTGACGGCCCCTTGGTCTTAATGCTATTATAGGGAAAACTGGCATGGTTTCCATGCCCAGTTTCCATCTTTTTTACGGGGTCAGATCTGCCCCCGCCGCCGAGGTGACTGCCATGGACGCGTCCTTCCCCCTCCCCGTGTTCACCGGGGACGCCCCCCTGTACGACCAGCTCTACCGCCACATCGCCGGGGCCGTCCAGTCCGGGGCCCTGTCCCCCGGGGCCAGACTGCCCTCCAAGCGGCGTATGTGCGCCCTGGCGGGGGTGAGCATGAGTACGGTGGAGGCGGCCTACTCCCTGCTGGCAGCGGAGGGCTACGTCCTGGCCCGGCCCCGGAGCGGCTACGTGTGCGCCCACCTGCTCCCCCCGGCCCCGCCGGCCCCCGCCCCCCCGCCGGAACCCTCCGCCCCCCCGCCCTCCCCCTGGGCCTTCGACTGCTCCACCTCGGCGGTGGACGTGTCCGCCTTCCCCTTCTCCTCCTGGGCCAGGATCACCAAGGAGGCGGTGTATGAAAATCCCGGCCTGCTCCAGCGGGGCCACCCCCAGGGGGACGCCCCCCTCCGGTCCGCCCTGGGGTCGCTGCTGGCCCAGTACCGGGGGGTGCGCTGCTCCCCGGAGCAGGTGGTGGTGGGGCCGGGGGCGGACTACCTGCTGTCCCTCCTGCTCCAGCTCCTGCCGGAGCACCGGGCGGTGGCCCTGGAGGACCCGGGCTACCCCGCCGCCTACGCCGCCGCCGCCCTCCACGGGCGGCGGGCCGTCCCCATCCCGGTGGACGGGGAGGGGATGTGCCCCGACGCCTTGGCGGACAGCGGCGCGGGGATGGCCTACGTCACCCCCTCCCACCAGTTTCCCCTGGGCGTGTCCATGCCGGCGGGGCGGCGCAGCCGCCTCCTCCACTGGGCGGCGTCCGCCCCGGACCGGTGGATCATCGAGGACGACTACGACAGCGAGTTCCGCTGGTCGTCCCGGCCCATCCCGGCCATGCAGGGTATGGACCGGGCGGGGCGGGTGGTGTACCTGGGCACCTTCTCCCGGTCCATCGCCCCCGCCATCCGGGCGGCCTACCTGATCCTGCCCCCCGGCCTGCTGGAGCGGTACCGCCATACCTTCTCCCACGGGGCCTGCGCCGTCTCCCGGTTCGAGCAGGAGAGCCTGCGGCGGTTCCTCACCCAGGGGCTGTACGGGCGGCACCTGCGGCGGACGGGGAACCTGTACCGGAAAAAGTGCGCCCTGTTCGCCGGGGCCCTGTCCGCCATCCCCGGCGCGTCCGTCTCCGGGGCGGAGGCGGGGCTTCACTTCCTGCTCACCCTGCCCCGGTATTCGGAGGAGGAGCTGACCGCCCGGGCGGCGGAGAAATCCGTCCGGGTTTACCCCCTGAGCCGGTACTGCCACACCGTCCCGCCGAAGCCGTCCACGGTGGTGCTGGGCTTCGCGGGGCTGTCGGAGGACCAGCTCCGGCGGGCGGCGGAGCTGCTGGGGGAGGCGTGGGGATAGGGCCGCCTCTCAGATGCCATCGCCGGCGGGAGGGGCAGGCCCCTCCCCTACGGTCAAGACTTTTTTTGCCCATCGGGCAAAAAAAGTCTTGACTCTCCCGTTACGTCATGGGTTACCATGTCCCTTGGAGGTGGACGAAATGCGTTATTCCGTGAGCCAGGCGGCGCGGCTGGCGGGGGTCAGCGTCCGGACGCTGCGCTGGTACGACCAGATCGGGCTGCTGAAGCCCACCGAGGTCACCCCGGCGGGATACCGTCTCTATGACGGGGAGGCCATGGCGGTTTTGCAGCAGATCCTGTTCTACCGGGAGCTGGACGTGCCGCTGGAGCAGATCGGGCGCATCCTGTCCGCCCCGGACCACGACCGGGCCGAGGCATTGCGGAAGCACCGGACGCTGCTGCTGATGAAGCGGCAGCGGCTGGACGATATGCTCCGGCTGGTAGACGAGACGATTGGAGGGAATACCATGTATGACGAGAGGCCCAAGCCCACCCAGGCGGACTGGGAGGCGGTGCGGGATCAGTACGCCGCGGAGGCGGCGGAGCGGTGGGGGAACACCGAGGCGTTCCTGGAGAGCCGGGAGAAGCACCAGGGCTACACCCCGGCGCAGGAGGCCCGGATCCAGGCGGAGATGGAGGAGATCTTCGCCGCCTTCGGGGCCTGTGCCGACCCGGAGGGGCCGGAGGCCCAGGCCCTGGTGAAGCGGTGGCAGGCGCATATCACCAGGTACCATTACAACTGCACCGATCCCATTCTGGCCTGCCTGGGGGAGATGTACGCCAACGACCCCCGGTTCCAGGAGAACCTGGAGCAGTACGGCCCCGGCACGGCCCGGAAAATGAGCGCGGCCATCGCCGCGTACTGCAAACAGTAATGCGCAAAAAGCCCCCGGACGCTCCACCGTCCGGGGGCTGAGTCTGTTTGAATGGGTGCTCCCGCTCCGGAGGCGGGAAGGAAGATAGTGTGAAAGAAACCCAGGCGGGGTGTCTTTCACGTCCAATCAACGACTTTTTGGAACGTCCTTTGTTCCAAAAAGCCGCCCCGGACGCTCCACCGTCCGGGGGCCTTGTCTTTTTGTCAGGATGCGGGGGCCTGGGCCTGGGGCCGCAGGGCGGGCTTCAGCACGCTGATTTTGGGCAGCAGCATGAGCAGCGGCGTGCCCAGAACGTAGCACACCAACGCCTCGGCGGGAATAAAGGTGAGGGCGTTCCAGCCGCAGGCGGTCCAAAACGCCCCGTTCAGCGCGCCCACCTCCGTCCAGGCCCACATGGGGGACAGGATCAGGGCGTTCACCAGGATGGGGGGCAGGGCCGCCAGATACCACTTGGGCATTTTCATGGTGAGCCACGCGGCGATGGCGGTGGCCAGGGTGCCGAACAGCCAGTCCACCGGGCCGAAGGGGGACAGCAGGTTGGTGAGGAAGCACCCCACCACCAGTCCCGGCGCGGCGGCGGGGAACAGGAAGGGCAGGACGGTGAGGGCCTCGGCAAACCGGCACTGGAACACCAGGAAGTTCAGGCCGAAGATGTTGGCGAAATAGCCCATCACGGTGTAGAGTGCCGCCACCATGGCGGCAATGGTCAGGTCACGGACGGAAAAACTGCGCATAAAAATACCTCCAGTTTATGTTTAGAGTGCCAGCGCATTGGCACAGCGGCGGGCGTTCCTTCCGGACGGGAACGCGCTTTCCCATCCGCGGCTCTCTGCCCGCCGGTTGGACCGAAGTGGAGGTCGGTCGCGCCTATTCTACCACAGCTTCCGCCCCCTGTACAGGGGCTTTTTCCGCCTTTCGGGAAAAATCCGGGCCGGGGGGCTGCGTTTTCCCCAAACCGGACGGGAAAAAGGGCCGTCCGCCCCTCCGCTTTGCCTGTTGAAATGATCCCGCGAATTTGTTATAATAAGCTATTATGTGTCAGAGCCTGCTTAAAATCTGGCGGAATGCCAGACAGGCGCAGATTTTTTCGCTGGACAAGGCGATTTGGCGCAGGAATACTTTTGTGTATTTCAAGTCAAATCAACGCCGGCCAGCGGAAAAAAATGTGCTGGGATGGCGTTTTGGCAGATTTTAAACAGGCTCTCAGGAAAGGCGGCCCCAGGCGGGGCTTTGACGTTGGGTATGACGGGATGAAATACGATTACTGGAATGTGCGGACGCCGGGAAGTCCCGCCGTCCGGCGGGAGCTGGAGGGGGCGGGGCTGGCTCCGCTGTGCGCCGCGGTGCTGGCCGCCCGGGGGATCGGGGGCCGGGAGGAGGCCGGGCAGTTCCTGGCCTGCGGCCCGGAGCGGTTCCACGACCCCTTTTTATTGAAGGATATGGACCGGGCGGCGGCGCGGGTGGGAAAGGCCATCGAGACGGGGGAGACGGTGTGCGTCTACGGCGACTACGACGTGGACGGCATCACCGCCACCTGCCTGCTCACCGAGGCCCTGGCCCTGCTGGGGGGGCGGGCGGTCAGCTACATCCCCGACCGCTCGGAGGAGGGCTACGGCCTGAACCCCCGGGCGGTGGACCGGCTGGCGGCCCAGGGGGTGACGCTCATTGTCACGGTGGACTGCGGCATCACCGCCGCGGCGGAGGTGGAGTACGCCCGCAGCCTGGGGGTGGAGGTGGTGGTCACCGACCACCACCACTGCAAGACCGCCATACCCGACGCGGCGGCGGTGGTGGACCCCCGGCGGCCCGACTGCTCCTACCCCTTCCCGGAGCTGGCGGGGGTGGGGGTGGCCCTGAAGCTGGCCCAGGCCCTGGCGGGGCCGGACCGGGCGGGCGAGCTGCTGCGCCGCTTCGGGGAGCTGGCCGCCATCGGCACCGTGGCGGACGTGATGCGCCTCACCGACGAGAACCGGGCCTTAGTGCGGCAGGGGCTGGCCCTGCTGGCCCGGACCAAGCGGCCCGGCCTGCGCGCCCTCCTGCGGGAGGCGGGGCTGGAGCCCGGGGCCGTCCCCACGGCGGTGACCATCGGCTACGGGCTGGCCCCCCGCATCAACGCCGCGGGGCGGATGGAACAGGCCATGGTGGCCCTGGAGCTGCTCCTCACCCGGAGCGTGGACCGGGGGGAGGAGCTGGCGGGCATCCTGTGCAGCCTGAACCGGGAGCGGCAGGCCATCGAGCTGGACATCTACCGCCAGTGCGACGGCGTCCTGGAGGAAAACCCCGCCCTGGCCCGCCCCTGCGTGGTGATGGCCGGGGAGGGCTGGCACCAGGGGGTGGTAGGCATCGTGGCCTCCCGCCTGGCGGAGAAGTACGCCTGCCCCACCTTCATGATCAGCCTGGAGCACGGGCTGGGCAAGGCGTCCTGCCGCTCCTTCGGGGGGTTCAACCTGTTCGCCGCCCTGGAGGCCTGCGCCCACCTGTTCGAGGCCTACGGCGGCCACGAAATGGCGGCGGGCTTCACCATCCGGGAGGAGAATATCCCCGCCTTTCAGGAGCGGATCCGGCGGCTGGTGTCCCAGTATACCGGGGACTCCCCCATGGAGTCCGCCATCGACGTGGACGCGGAGGTGGACGACTGCGCCCTGCTGAGCACCGTCCAGGTGGACGGGCTGGCGGAGCTGGAGCCCTTCGGGTCGGGCAACCCCAAGCCGGTGCTGCTGCTGCGCTCGGCGGCGGTGGTGTCCTGCTGCGATGTGGGGGGCGGGCGGCACCTGAAAATGCGGGTGCGGCGGGACGGGGTCCCGCTGGACGCCATCTTTTTCTCCGCCAACTGCGCCCAGTGCGGCGTGTCCGCCGGGGACCGGCTGGATTTGCTGTTCCACCCCCAGATCAACGAGTTCCGGGGTGCCCGCTCGGTGCAGCTCCAGATCTGCGACCTGCGCCCCGCCCCCACCCGGGCCCAGCTGGAGCAGGAGCTGTTCCGGCGGCTTCAGGAGGGGGAGGCCCTGTCCCGGTGGGAGGCGGGCCTGCTGCTGCCCTCCCGGCAGGACTTCACCCGGCTGTGGCGGTTCCTGGAGCGGGCCTGCGCCGGGGAGGGGGCGGACGCCGGACCCTCCCTGCTGAAGCAGGCCGCCAAGGGGCCGGACGGGCGGTACGCCTACGGCCGCACCCTGGTTTGCCTCCACGTGATGGGGGACCGGGGGCTTCTCGCCGTGGAGCGGGAGCGGGTGTGCCTGCGCCGCCCGGAGCGGAAGGTGGATCTGGAGCAGGCCGGGCTGATGCGGCAGCTCCGTATGTTTATCAACGGGGCGTGAGGACGCCCTGCCGGGTTCCCCGGGAAGCGGTTTCTCAGAGCCTGTTTAAAATCTATCAAAACGCCATCCCGGCACATCTTTTTCCGCTGGGCCGCGTTGATTTGACTGGAAATACACAAAGTATTCCTGCGTCAAATCGCCTTGCCCAGCGAAAAAATCTGCGCCTGTCTGGCATTCCGCCAGATTTTAAACAGGCTCTCAGGCTTCGCGGGGAGAGGAGAAGCAAGGAAACGGAGCGGACTTTGCTTCAACGAAGGAGGAAAACTGCCATGGATTTGGCCCATGAACGCTATGCGGAGCTGGAACGGCACATGATCGAAGCCAATCCCGCCGCCGACACGGCGCGCATACGCGCCGCCTTTGAATACGCCAACGACCACCACGGGCCCCAGCTGCGCAAGAGCGGGGAGCCCTATATCATCCACCCCATCGCCGTGGCCGAGATCATCAACGAGCTGGAGCTGGACCAGGATTCCATCGTGGCCGCCCTGCTCCACGACTGCATTGAGGACACCGACTCCACCCACGACGAGATCGCCCGGCTGTTCGGGCCCCAGGTGGCAGATCTGGTGGAGGGCGTCACCAAGCTCACCCGGATGCAGTACACCTCCCGGGAGGACGAGCAGATGGAAAACCTGCGCAAAATGTTCGTGGCCATGGCCAAGGACGTGCGGGTGATCCTCATCAAGCTGTGCGACCGGCTCCACAATATGCGCACACTCCAGTACCAGTCGGACAAGAAGCAGAAGGAGAAGTCCCTGGAAACCATGGAGGTGTACGCCCCCATCGCCCACCGCCTGGGTATGCAGAAGCTGAAGTGGGAGCTGGAGGATCTGGCCCTGAAGTACCTGGACCCGGTGGGCTACCACGATGTGGAGCAGGCCCTGCGGGAACTCACCCAGGAGAACTCCGAGTTCCTGGAGCGGATGCAGGCCCAGATCGAGGAGCGGCTCCAGACGGACGGCCTGCACTGCAAGGTGTACGGGCGGCTCAAGCACCTGTACTCCATCTACCGGAAAATGTACGCCCAGAACAAGACCATCAAGGAGATCTTCGACATTTACGCCTTCCGCGTCATGGTGGACGATATCCCCTCCTGCTACAACGTACTGGGCTGCATCCACGATATGTTCAAGCCGGTGCTGGGGCGGTTCAAGGACTATATCGGCACGCCCAAGCCCAACGGCTACCAGTCCCTGCACACCACGGTGGTGGGCCGGGAGGCCATCCCCTTCGAGGTGCAGATCCGCACCTGGCAGATGCACCAGACGGCGGAGTACGGCGTGGCCGCCCACTGGAAGTACAAGGAGGGCATGGCCAACGAGAAGCTGGGCACCGAGCGGGAGTTCGAGTGGGTGCGCAAGCTGCTGGAGAGCCAGCAGGACGCCGACCCGGACGAGTTTGTGCGCACCCTCCGGGTGGATATGTTCTCCGACGAGGTGTTTGTGTTCACCCCCAACGGGGACGTGAAAAGCCTGCCCGCCGGGGCCACCCCCATCGACTTCGCCTACTCCATCCACTCCGCCGTGGGCAATTCCATGACGGGGGCCAGGGTGAACGGGCGGATCGTCACCTTTGAGACGCCGCTGAAAAACGGGGACATCGTGGAGATCATCACCTCCAAGAACGCCCACGGCCCCAGCCGGGACTGGATGAAGATCTGTAAGTCCAACGAGGCCCGGAACAAGATCCGCCAGTGGTACAAAAAGGAGCGCAGGGACGAGAACATCGCCACCGGCCGCGCCTCCTTTGAGACGGAGCTGAAGCACGCGGGGCTGTCCATCGCCGCCATCACCGCCACCGCCGAGCTGACGGACACCCTGCTGCGCCGGGTGCGCTTCGGCTCGCTGGACGAGCTGTACGCCGCCATCGGCTACGGCGGTATGTCCGCCCAGAAGGCGGTGGGCCGGATGAAGGAGGAGCTCACCCGGCTGGGCCGCCTGGAGCGGCAGCGGGCGGAGCAGGAGGCCCTGCGGGCCGCCGCCTCCACCGGGGAGGCCATCTTCCCCGCGGGCAAGGCGGGGGCCGCCCCCAGGCCCCGGCACTCGGACAACGGCATCATCGTGGAGGGGCTGGACAACTGCATGGTGAAGTTCTCCAAGTGCTGCACCCCGGTGCCGGGAGACCCGGTGGTGGGCTTCATCACCAAGGGCTACGGTGTGTCCATCCACCGGCAGGACTGCCCCAACGCCGACCCCGCCCGGCGCAAGCCGGAGGAGGCGGGCCGCTGGGTAAAGGTGTCCTGGGCGGACGCCGGGGAGGACGCCCACTTCCGCACCTCCCTGGACATATCCGCCAAGGACCGGGACGGGCTGACCCTGGACGTGGCCATGGTTCTGTCCGCCCAGAAGGTGCGGCTGAACAACATCTCCGCCCGGAGCCAGCCGGACGGCTACGCCATGGTGAATCTGGAGATGTCCGTGAAGGATAAGGCGGAGCTGTCCGCCGTGATCAACAAGCTGTCGGCGGTGCCGGGGGTGTGCCTGGTGCGGCGGGCGGGGGGATAAGCCCCCGAAGGGGGCTGGTGAGGGGGCGGACGTGTACCGTAGCCCTATTCCCTACCCTCATCCGCCACGGCTTCGCCGTGCCACCTTCCCCCTAAAAGGGGGAAGGCT